>NZ_VUNQ01000036.1 GCF_009695605.1 Tissierella pigra | reverse complement strand
TAGTTTTCGTCTGGTGACGATAGCAAGATGGACACACCTGTACCCATACCGAACACAGAAGTTAAGCATCTTAACGCCGATGGTACTTGGTTGGAAACGACCTGGGAGAGTAGGAAGTTGCCAGGCTACATATATATATAGAAGGCTCTATTACGTTGGTCGTAGTAGGGCTTTCTTTTTTTTATGCTTATATTCTTACAAACTGGGTAATAAATATTAAGGTAACTTATAAAAAAGGGGTGTAAGTAATAATGAAAAGTGTAAAATATTTGATTATTGGCAATGGAATAGCAGGACTTGCAGCTGCGAAGGAAATAAGAAATAATGATTTAGATAGTACTATTACAATGGTTAGTAGTGAAGGAATGAATACTTATTATAGAGTAAAACTTACAGAATATATTGCTAAAGATTTCATTGATGAAGAATTACTAGTTAGTAAAGATTCCTGGTATAAGGAAAAAAATATAGAAGTTATTCTTAGTAAGATTATAGAAAATATAGATATAGAAAACAATAAAATAAGATTAGATGATGGTCAAGAAATAAGCTATGAAAAGCTACTTATAGCAACAGGCAGCAGACCATTCATACCACCTATAAATGGAAAATATAAAGAAGGTGTATTTGCTTTAAGAACAATAAAAGATTTATATGAAATGAAGGAATATTTAAAACCTTTAAGAGATGTATCAGTAATAGGTGGTGGACTTCTAGGTCTTGAGGCAGCATGGTCATTAAAACAATTAGGAAAGGAAGTAAATATAATTGAATTTGCTCCCTATTTATTGCCTAGGCAATTAGATAAAGAAATAGCTGATAAATTAGAGAAGAAATTGTTAGATAATGGATTCAAATTATATCTTGATTCTCAAGCAGAAGAAATCCTTGGTGAAGGAAAGGTTGATGGAATAAGGTTAAAAGATGGAAGGGAAATTGAGTCCCATGCTATTGTAGTGTCTTCAGGAATTAGACCAAATCTAGATATAGTTAGAGATACTAATATAGAGTATGATAAAGGTATAAAAGTAGGGAAGGATTTAAAAACTAATATAGACAATATTTACGCTGCAGGAGATGTAGTTGAAATAGATGGTATGGTACTTGGGTTATGGACTGCTGGAAATGAACAAGGTAAAATAGCAGGCGCAAATATGACAGACAAAGATTTAAAATATAATCAACCTAAGATATTTACAACTTTGCAAATAGGAGATATAAAGCTTTTTTCTGCAGGAGTTATAAATGATTTTGATAAAGTATATGTATATAAAGATGAAGAAAAGGATATATATCATAAGATATTTACTAAAGATAAAAAGATTATTGGAGTAATTTTATTTGGAGATTTAAAAGAAATAAATGCTCTCAGAAATGCAGTAATAGCAAATATGGAAATAGATGAATATATTAAAAGAGATAATAGATTTATTTAGTTTCTAATACCATAAAATTGGAGGTATAATTATGGATATTCAATTCTTTGGTGCAGCAAAAATGGTTACAGGTTCTAACTATCTTGTAAAAACTGAACGATATAATATACTAGTTGATTGTGGGATGTTTCAAGGAAATGAGGAAATGGAAAGACTAAATTATGATGACTTTCCATACAATCCAGCTGATATAGACTTTTTAATTTTGACTCATGCTCATATAGATCATAGTGGAAGGATTCCTAAGCTAGTAAAGGAAGGTTTTAGAGGTAGAATAATTGCTACAAATGCAACTTATGATTTGTGTAAGATAATGTTAAGAGATAGTGCAAAGATACAAGAATCAGATATAGAATGGGAAAATAGGAAAAGACAAAGAGCAGGAAAAAAACCTATAGAACCTTTGTATACTATGAAAGATGCAGAAAATAGTCTAAAGTATTTTGAACCCTATTTTATAGACCAAAGAATAAAGATCAATGATAATATTCAAATTAGATTTAAAGATGCTGGGCATATATTAGGATCTGCAATATTAGAATTATGGATAAAGGAAGCTAATGAGGAAGTAAAGGTGGTATTTTCAGGAGACTTAGGAATGCCAAATAGACCTATTATAAATAATCCTGATTATATAGATGAGGCAGACTACTTAGTTATAGAATCTACCTATGGGAATAAAATTCATGCGAGCTATAGTGAAAGTACTCAAAATTTAATAGATATAATTAATAAAACTGTATTAAGAGGAGGTACTGTTATTATTCCTTCTTTTGCAGTGGGAAGAACCCAAGAACTTATATACCAACTAAATAAATATTATGAATACAATTCTGAAGTGGAAGAATATATGAAAATTCCTATTTATGTTGATAGTCCTATGGCAGTGGAAACTACAGAAGCTTTTAAGAGGAATTCAAGCAGTTTTAATGAAGAGGCAAGAGAACTTATATTACGTGGAGATAACCCTTTTGAATTTAAAAATCTAAGATATATAAAAACTCAAGAGGAGTCCATGGCATTAAATAAATTTGAATTTCCCAAAGTTATAATATCTTCAAGTGGAATGGCTACAGCAGGAAGAGTAAGGCATCATTTAAAACATAATCTATGGGATAATAGAAATAGTTTAGTTTTTGTGGGCTATCAAGCTCAAGGAACACTGGGAAGAATACTTTTAGATGGTAAGAAAAAAGTAAAGATACTTGGAGAGGAAATTGATGTAAAAGCTGAGATTTATGATTTGGAAGGATTTTCAGGTCATGCAGATCAAAAGATATTACTTGATTGGCTAAATAATTTTAAGATTAAACCAAAAAAAATATTTATTGTTCATGGTGAAGAAGAAGCATCTGTAGCTCTTTCAAACCTTATTAAACATCTATATAGAATAGAAACTATAATTCCTAATATTGGAGATAGCTTTAATATAGCTAAAAATGATGTTGAATTAACTAAAGGAATAGAATTAACCCCTATTATGTTAAGAGAGGATATTGAAAATGAGTTTAAAACAGCATATAATCAATTTGAGGCACTAATAGACAAATCAGGAAGGTTATTAGACTCTAAAGTATTAGCCACTAATTATGATGAAATTAAAAATCAATTAATAGATTTACAACATACATTAATGGAGTTAAATATTATTATAGGAAAATAAAAATTATATACCGCAGGAGGAATATATGAAATATTTAGTGAACAATTCAAATGATCCAAGATATAATTTAGCTTTTGAGGAATATTGTTTTAAAAGTTTAGATTTAAAGGAAGACTATGTAATTCTTTGGATAAATGGACCTGCTATTATTGTAGGGAAGAATCAAAATACAATAGAAGAAGTAAACCAAGATTATGTAGATGAAAATGGTATAAAGGTAGTTAGAAGAGTAACTGGTGGAGGGGCTGTATATCATGATCTTGGGAATCTTAATTTCAGTATAATCAGTATGTCTACTGGTGCTGAAAAAATTGATTTTAAAAAGTATAATATACCGATAGTTAAATCCTTAGAAAAATTAGGTATTAACTGTGAATTATCTGGTAGAAATGATATAACTATAGATGAGAAAAAATTCTCAGGTATTGCTCAATCAGTATGGAAACAAAGGGTTTTAAACCATGGGACACTATTATTTGATACAGAATTAGATGTATTGTCAAAAGCCTTAAATGTAAAACAAGATAAAATCGAATCTAAAGGGGTAAAATCAGTAAAAAGCAGAGTTACTAATATAAAACCTTATTTGGAAGAAGATATAGATATATTTAAATTTAGAGATGTATTACTAAAAAATATATTTGCAATGGAAGGCTTAGAACCAGAAGAATATAAACTATCCCAAGAAGACTTAGATAATATCCAAAAACTATTTGAAGAAAAGTATTCAACTTGGGAATGGAACTATGGAGAATCACCAAAATCCAATTATAAAAATTATAAAAGATTTCCATTTGGAAGTATTGATATTAGATTTAATGTAGTAAATGGACTCATAGAGGAAATTAAAATCTATGGTGATTTTTTCGGTACAGAAGATGTGAAACTACTTGAAGATAAATTAAATAAAGTAAGATATGATAAAAAAGAAGTACAAAATGTAATAAAAGATCAACCTCTGCAAAAATATTTTGGAAATATTTCTGAGGAAGAATTTATAAATCTTATGTTTCAATAAAAAAATCCCTAAATGCTTAAAAGTATTTAGGGATTTTTTATGAGTTTTAAGATTATCTATATTTTTAATAATTTAATAGAAACTTTTCTTACAATAATTGGAATAGTTGTAAAATTCATGCTATAATATAGCAAATAAACTAAAAAAAAGAGGTGATAGTTTGAAAAAAATTAATTTTCCATTATATCTTGGGATAATTTTATTGATTATATTATTCCTTATATCTTTATTTCCTGAAAAGTTTACAGACAAGGATCCTAATTATGAAAGCAATATTAGAACTTATACTATAGTAGAGAATGGAAAGGAAGTAAGCAAGGTAGACATGCCCCCATGGAGGCCTAATGAAGATAATATAATGGGTACAGATGAATTTGGTAGAGATATTTATACCCGTATAGTCTATGGAGCAAGTATAACACTAAAAACAGCTTTATTAATTGTTCTATTTAGAGTTTTAGTAGCTTTACCTATTGGAATTATGGCAGGTATTGGGAGTAAATTAGCTTCAACAATTATTAGATTTTTTAACACTACATTTACAGCAATTCCTATTTTACTCATAAGTTTTTTTGTTTTTAATATTGATTATTTTACTAAACAACCCTTGGATAAATCCATCATTACATTTACCATAATACTAACATTTCTAGGATGGGGAAAGTTAGCTAAACAGGTGGAAGAAAAAGCAAGTAAAATCATGAAAGAGGAATTTATTGAAGGTGAAATAGCAATAGGTAAAAGTATAACACAAATTGCTATTCAAAATATGGTACCCCATTTAGTACCTTCCCTTATAAGTATTGTTTTCATAGAAGTAGGTTTAGTTGTTTTTCTATTGGCTCAACTAAGTATATTGGGAGTATTTGTAGGACCAAGGGCTAAACTTATTAAATTTGAAGGTGCTACTCCTATAGAATATGGTGTGAATCCAGAATGGGGTGCAATGCTGTCTAGAATTGTAATTAATAATAGAATAGGTAGATATTGGATAGGATTATATCCAGCCCTTGCTTTTGCAGTGGGAGTATTGGCATTTAACTTAACAGGAGAGGGCCTAAGAATAGAATTTGAAAAGAGAACATCAAGGGTTGCATCAACTATAAGACGATTTGGATTTATTTTTTCCCCTAAGATATATTTCCAGCAATTACATAGATTTAAAGAATATTATAAACCTGCAATTATAAAAACTCTATGTATTATTTTAGTACTGACTTACATTCTAATGCCACCACCAAAAAGTTTATATGAGTTTAAAGCGGATTTAGCCATAGAGCATTTAGAAGAGTTAATAAAACCAGAGTACGAAGGTAGATTAACCGGTTCTGAGGGTAATTATTTAGCAGGGGAATACATAATAAATAAATTAAAGGAATATGGTCTTGAGCCTTATGATGGAGAAAACTACACCCAATTATTTCCCATGGGAGATTCAGGTGTTAGATTAATTATGGAGCAAGCAAATATACAACTAACTACTAGTGATGGAAACATTAGTCACTATGAAATAGGAAAGGATTTTCTTTTCGTTTCCTTTTGTTTTAATTTTGATGAAAATGTAATCTTTGAAGATGATGATTTTATTACATTAAAAGGAATATCAGCACCAGGAGAAAGGCTGAAAGAAGTGAAACTTTCTGATGATATAAAAAAAATAATATCTGTAAAATCAAAGGATAATTACGATGAAATTATAAGAGATTCACTTTGGTATTATGGTTCAACACCAGATATTAATTTTGTTACTTTAGAAGGAGTTGATGAACTTCCAAATCAAATGCCTGTATATAGTGGAAAGAATTATAATATAATTCCTAAGGGCGAATTAGCTGAAAAACTAAAATCAGATATTTGTGAAGTTGAAATAAAAACTAAGACTCCTGCTAAACCTGCTCATGAAGGAAGAAATATTTTTGCTATTTTACCAGGGAAGAATTGGGACAAGGAGGATTCAAGTAATAATAAAAAAGATATAATCATAGTTGGATCATCTTATGATGGAGTAGGGGTATTTGAAGAAAGAATATCTGCCATGAGGGCATCTAATATTGCGATAAATTTAGAAATTGCTAGGGTACTATCACAGATGGAAGAAAAACTTGATAAAACCATAGTCTTTGCTTTTTGGGATGGAAATTCTTCTTTTAATTCTGGAAGCAGGTATTATAACCACAATAGAATATTTACACAGAACTTTTATAAGATATATTATTTTGATATAGGACTAGCAACTAATGAAGAAAAAATCAATATTGCCTTTGATTCTCCTTTGGCATTTCAGGTGGAGACTTATGATATGATGAACAATATATCCAAATGGCTAAAAAAGAAAAAAATAGACTATGAATTTAAAAATTCAAGTTCATCTTCATATTATAATATAGGAAGTAATCTATCTCTAAAGTTATCAGCAGATTCTCCTTATAGTAGATATATTGACTCAGATAAAGATACAGTAGAGAGTATTAATAAAAAACAGTTAATAAATATGGGACAATACTTCATAGATTTAATAACTATAAATGAGAATTTTAAATAGGATTTAAATGTAAGGAGGAGAAAGATGTATAGAAAAATTGGATTTAAGCTCATAGTAAGTATTTCAATGTTGATTTTCATTTGTTTCATGGTAATAGTAATGGCAAATATTCCCTTAGATTTAGATTTTGCTGAAGTTGAGGGGAAAATCATCAGTAACTTAAATAAAGAAATATATAAAGAAGATATATGGAATTCAATTAAACTTTTAACATCAGGGAAATTTTTGAAACATAAGGTATTGGGAAAAAGTGGTGATGTAGGAGAAATCATAAAGATTGCCATGGGAAGAAGTATGAGGATCTTTTTCATGGCAACTATATTATCCCTTATAATTGGTATTCCCAAAGGAATATTTGACAGTAGAAGGAAGAAAAAACAATCTACTTTTAAACTACTACAGACTTTAATTCCATTATCAGTTCCAGATGTATTAACCATAAGTTTAGTACAACTTGCTGCACTTTATTTATATACAAATGAAATATCAATACTTGGTATGAAACCTATTATGCACATAGGATATGAACACTGGAGCCAATCCATATATCCTACTATAGCATTAGCATTAGTACCAGCAGCATATATTGCAAGAATAACAGCCTCATCAATAGAAGTAGTATATGATAGAGATTATATATTAGCAGCTAGAGGAAAGGGAGCTTCAGAGTCACGAATTATACTAAACCATATAATGAGAAATATAATTACCGACTTAATTGGTTCTTTTCCAACTATTGCTTCAATAATGTTTTCGTCTTTATTTATTGTGGAACGTATTTTTTACTTTCCAGGATTAGCCTTTGAAATGTTAAATATTTATAGTAGACCAGCTGCTGATGGCAGCAGTACAGTAGCATTTCTAGGTCTTGCAGTGATCTTAGCCATTGTTTATTTTGCTTTATATACTATTTTAGATATTACAAGGCAAGTTTTGATTCCAAGACTTAAAAATTAATATTTAAAAAATCATAAGGGAGGTAAGAAATGAGTTTATTAGATGTACGGGATTTAAAAACATACTTTTATATAGATAATGAAGTTATACCTGCTGTAGATGGCGTTAATTTTAATATAAATAAAGGAGAAATAGTAGCATTAGTAGGAGAATCAGGAAGTGGAAAATCTGTTACATCCCTTTCTATTATGGGATTGATTAAAGAACCAGGAAAAATAGTAAATGGAGAAATTATATTTAATAAAGAGGATTTATTAAGTAAAAAAGAAAGAGAAATGCGAAGAATCAGAGGGAAGGATATTGCTATGATTTACCAAGATCCTATGTCCTCATTGAATCCATATATTAGGGTTGGCAATCAGATTGCAGAGACACTTATTATACATAAGAAAATCTCCAAAGCTGATGCAAAAAAAGAAGCTATAAAGATGATGGAGCTAGTAGGTATACCAGATGCAGACAAGCGTTATAAAGACTATCCATCACAATTTAGTGGAGGTATGAGACAAAGAATCATGATTGCTATGGCAATTGCATGTGAACCAAAGCTACTTATTGCAGATGAGCCTACAACTGCATTGGATGTAACTGTACAGGCAGAAATCCTAGATTTACTTCGTAGATTAATGAAAGATAATGGCATGTCTATTTTACTAATTACTCATGATTTAGGGGTTGTAGCTGAGATAGCAGATAGAGTTTGTATTATGTATTGCGGAAAGATAATGGAGCAAAGCAGCAAGATTAGTTTATTTAAGAATCCATTAAATCCATATACAAGAGGATTGATACAATGTATCCCAAGAACTGATGATAAGGCAGAGGTTTTATATACCATAGGAGGAAATGTACCATATCCAACGGATTTTCCAAAAGGATGTCGCTTTTCAACTAGATGCCCAGATGTTATGGAAAAATGTAAGAAGGAAATACCAGCCCTTGCAGATATAGGAGAAAGACATTTAGTTCGTTGCTTTTTATATGAAAATAGTGAGGTAAAGAAATATGACGATAATTGATGTAGTTGACTTAAAGAAATATTTTACGTTAAGCACTCCAATTTTAGAAATGGAAACTGGAGTTGTAAAGGCAGTAAATGGTATAAGTTTCCATATTAATCACGGTGAAACACTTGGGTTAGTAGGAGAATCGGGAAGTGGAAAAACTACTACAGGAAAGTTAATACTCAGACTTCTAAAGCCTACAGCTGGAAAGATATTATTAGAAGGTAGAGATATATCAAAAATTAGTGATAGAGAATTTAGAGCTATTAGAAAAGATTTGCAAGTAGTATTTCAAAATCCTTATGCTTCTCTTGATCCTAAAATGACTATACAGGATATATTAACTCAACCATTGACAATACATAAGATAGTTCAGCCATTGGAATATAGCAAGGAAGTAGTAAGGTTATTAAATCTAGTGGGATTATCTAAAAAAGATGCAAATAGGTTTCCCCATGAATTTAGTGGTGGACAACGTCAAAGAATTGGGATTGCAAGAGCTATATCTACTAAGCCTAAGTTTATTGTATGTGATGAACCTGTGTCTGCTTTAGATGTTTCCATACAATCTCAAATTTTAAATTTAATGATGGATTTACAGAGAGAATTTAAGTTATCATATTTATTTATTGCCCATGGGCTTAATGTAATAAAACATGTAAGTAATAGAGTAGCTGTTATGTACTTAGGTAAAATAGTTGAGGTAGGTAATGCAGAAACAATTTTTAATACACCAAAACATCCTTATACCAAAGCTTTAATATCTGCTTCACCTATACCAGATCCAGATATCAAAAGAGAAAGAATAATATTAAAAGATGAAATTCCAAGTCCTATTAATATTCCAACAGGATGTACATTCCACACTAGATGTGCTGAATGTATGGATATATGTAGATCAAATGAGCCAGAGCTCCAAGGGCTAGATGAACACCAGATTGCCTGTCATTTAGTAAATTTTTAAAAAATAAATACCAAAAATCTCCAAATGTTGAAAATACATTTGGAGATTTTTCAATATATAGGTTCTTATTCTAAAGAAACTATAACATAATGAATAATATAGTGGGCAAATTAAAAAGGATAATAATTTTTTAAAATCAAATAATTTTTAGAGGAGGTTGCAATGAATATACTAACTAGAAAGAAATTAGAAGATTTAATAAATAAAGAAGAAAAGTTATGTGTATCAATGTATTTTCCTACCTTTCGTATGGGTGTTGACATTAAACAAAATCCAATAAGATTTAAACAAAGAATAAGAGATGCAGAAGATAAATTATTTAATATGGGATTAGAAAAAGATGAAGTTAAAGATATTTTAAAATCTGCCAGTGATTTAATAGATGAAACGGTATTTTGGCAAAATCAAACTGAAGGATTAGCTGTATTTCTAACTTCAGAAAATATAAATTATTATCATCTTCCATTTGAAGTAGAAGAACAAACAATAGTGTCAAATAAATTTTATACAAAGCCATTATTTCCTTTATTTACAGGAGATGGGCAATATCTTATATTGGCTTTAAGCAAAAATGAAATGAGATTGTTTAAGGCTTCAAGGCAAATGGTTAAAGAAATTAGGATGGAAGAAGCACCACGAAGTATTCATGATATGGAAGTAGATAATGATCCAAGAACCAATTTAACGATTAAAACTGCAAATCCACAAGGTGGTACAAGTGAATTAGTATACAATAGTGTAACACAGGGACAAGGAAATGAAAATGATTTTGAAAGAAATGAACTCATAAGGTATTTTAGAGCAATAGATGAACCTTTAAATAAGTTATATAAAGGAGATGAAATACCTTTAGTACTAGCAGGTGTAGAGTATTTAATTCCCATATATAAAGAAATAAGTAACTATCCCAATATATTAGATGAATTCATAAAAGGAAATCCTGAAATATTATATGGAGATGATTTACAAAAAATGGCCTGGACTCTTATAGAGCCTAAATTTTTAAAGATACAAGAATTAGCAGAGGAAAAATATAGACAATATTCTGGTCAAGGAAATAAGCTTTTTTCAGATTCTTTAAGGAAAATATTATCTCAGGCATATAATGGGCAAGTGGAAACATTATTTATTGCTAAGGGAGCAACTCAATGGGGTAATTTTGACCCAGAAACTAATAAAATAGAATTTCACGAAGAACAAAAAATAAAAAATCAAGATTTAATGGAACTAGTAGCTACTTTAACTATAACAAGAGGTGGGACTGTATATGCAGTAGATGAAGATAAAATGCCTAATGGAAAAACTATAGCAGCAGTATTAAGGTACTAATAATAAAAAAGTAAAACTTTCTTATGGGTTATAAAAAAATCCGAATAAATTTATTCGGATTTTTTATTTTAAAATACAGAAGAATTTGATTGACTTAATTCAATTATTTTTCCATCTATTTTATCTAGAAGACCTATCATTTTAATTGAAAAATCTTTTGCTTCTAGATATAGTTTCTTAGCAGTCGCTTCATCTTTTTCTTTTACTGCGGTTATAACCTTATCTCCTATACTGTGGAAACTATGGTGAATGTTATCTATTGATTCCCATTCATCTTTAATTTCGAGATGTTCTATTTTAATTGAATGATAAAAATGTCCAAATGCACATTTTTTTGAGTTGGTTTGTAAAGGATAAAGGTGCATTTCTGTTACAATTTGGTTAAGAACATCTAACCATTTTAAATGAGCAATTTTGGCGTTTTTTATAATGTTTTGTATCTCTTGGTTTGTAAGGCCGTGAACTCCACCTTTTAACCCTTGAAACATGGTAGATACAATCGTAGAAAGTTGATTATCAATTTGAGATAATTGTTTTGCAAATTCTACAGTTTGTATTGCATCATTATGGATACTATGAGTCATATGAGTAAGTCTTTCAGAATCTGTAGTAGATGCTTCCATAGCTTGATTTATTTCATCTGTTGCATATTTTACACTTTCCATAGATTTATGAATATTATCTACATCTACTGACACCGTTTTAAGCATTTCTATATCCTCGGTGACTATATCATAGACAAGTTCTATTTTTTCATTCATTTCCTCTGTAGATTTTAAAGTACGATTTAAACTATCATTTCCTTCATGGGCTGCTCCATGTATATTATTTACAAACTCTCTCATTCCATTAAGCTGCTCTTTTGTATTATCAGCCAAGTTTCTAATTTCATGAGCTACAACTGCAAAACCTCTTCCATGTTCACCAGCTCTAGCGGCTTCTATAGCTGCATTTAATGCTAATAAATTAGTTTGTTCTGCTATAGATTGTACACTATCTACTATTTTACCTACTTCTGTGGCTAAGTTAACTAGTTGATGTATTTTTTCACTCATAATTCCAGTATCTTCTATAACATTATCCTTTAAAGCCTGTACTTCTTTAAGTAAGTCCATACTATGATTGTTTTTACTAGCTAATAATTCAGAGTCAGCTGATAAACTCTCCAAAGTTTTTGAAGTATTTATAACAGACTCATTTACTTGATTCATACTTGCAGTTGTTTCTTCTACCATGGCTAAATTGGATTCACTTAAAGTGGACATTTCATGTGCAAAATCCGTTAATTGATTTGAAATATGTTTCATCCCTACATCGAAACTACTTAATGCAGTAAGTATATGAAGTATTTCTTTAGTTGACTCAGACATTTTATTTTCATTATCTAATAATTTTTGAAAGTATTCAAATACTTGAATATGTATAGGATATTTAACATTTGGTTTTTCTACCAATATTCCGTTTAGGGAATCTTCTACATATTTAACTATACATGATGCTTCATCACATGGGGGTTTTGAAAATCTTTTAAACAAGAAAATCACCTCTTAAATTAGTTATAAGGCAAATATTCAATATTAGAATCTTATATAAAATAAATTATAATACTAAATATTTGTTGTTGAAAATTATTACATTAATAATATATAACTTAAAGCTAAAAAAGTCCATGCTTTTTATTGATATAAATTGGATTCATAATTTTATTTAATAGAAATGTGTTAATGATTCCTAGATAAGGTTTTGTTTGAAAGGATTAGTACCTTCTGATACTATAATATTGTAAAGATTTTTAATTTAAACTATATATTGGAGGGGTGTTTATGAGATTACCAGAAAAATTCAACTTTGCAAATTTACCAACAAAAATCGAAAAGCTAAGTCGACTAAGTGAAGAATTAGGTAAAGAAATCTATATAAAGAGAGATGACCAAACAGGAGGTGAAATATCAGGAAATAAAATTAGAAAATTGGAGTATGCTGTTAGAGAAGCCATAGATAATGGTTGTAATTATCTAATTACCTGTGGTGGCATACAATCAAATCATGCTAGAGCTACAGCGGCAGTAGCTAGAAAACTAGGTATGGAAGTATATCTTGTACTGAGGGGTAATCAGGATTCAGAACTGGAAGGAAACTATTTTTTAGATAAAATATTGGGAGCAAAGATAAAATTAGTTGCTCCAGAAGAATTTAATTCTCATATAGAAAACATTATGGAAAATATAAAAAAGGAACTAGAAAAAGAAGGATATAAGCCATATATAATTCCCATGGGAGCTTCCAATGGAGTAGGATCTCTAGGCTACTGTGCAGCAGTGGAAGAAATATTGTCCCAAGAAAAAGAATTAGGTATAAAATTTGATGCCATTGTTAGTACTGTTGGTTCAGGTGGTACTTATGCAGGATTATACTATGGAAACTATATAAAAGATAATAATGCAGTAGTTTATGGAATAAATATCTGTGATGATGCAGAATACTTCAAAAACATAGTATTAAAATTATTTAAAGGAATCTCCATATATACAGGAGAGGAAATTCATGTAGACAAAAAAGATATAGATATTTTAGATGGATATATTGGAAGTGGATATGCTCTAAGTAATGAAAATGAAATAGAATTTATTCATAAATTAGCAAAATTAGAAGGTTTAATTTTAGATCCTGTATATACTGGAAAGGCTATGTATGGCCTAGTAGAGGAAATAAAAAAGGGAACATTTGATAATCATAAGAATATATTATTTATCCACACTGGAGGTATATTTGGATGGAATAGTGTTGCAAGAAGTATGGTGAAATAATATTAAAATATAAAAATATCAAGAAATAAAGAAAATAACTGTTGACATATATTTATATATCTAATATAATTAGTTTAATTTAAAATTAAGACTTATCAAGAGTGGTGGAGGGAAAGGCCCTATGAAACCCAGCAACCAGTATTAAATACAATGGTGCTAAATCCTACGGCATTGGCTGAGAGATAAGATTACGATAATTTTACCTCTTTTTAGCTAAAGAGGTTTTTTTATTGCAGATAAGTATAATTTTAAAAATCAACAATTAAATATTCTTATCAAGAGAGGTGGAGGGAAAGGCCCTAAGAAACCTCGGCAACCTTCAGATCAGTCTGAAAAGGTGCCAAATCCTACCCAAAGTGTAAGTTACTATGGGAAGATGAGAAGATAATGTTTATATAGAATATAAATGTAACCTCTTTTCATCTAATATAAAAAATTAGGAAAGGAGGTTTTTTTATATAGAAGCTTTATTTATTATTATGCAACAAATAAATTTAAAACAATAAAGGGGAGATTATAATGAGTGAAATAAAATATAAATTTGATACATTACAAGTACATGCAGGACAAGAAATCGATAAGACAACTAATTCTAGAGCTGTTCCCATATATCAGACTACATCTTATGTATTTAATAGTGTTGAACATGGAGCAAATCTCTTTTCTCTAAAGGAAGAAGGAAATATTTATACAAGAATGAGCAATCCAACCACAGATGTTTTTGAAAAAAGAGTGGCAGCATTAGAAGGAGGAGTTGGAGCATTGGCTGTTAGTTCTGGAGCAGCTGCAATTACTTATGCAATCTTAAACATTGCTGGTGCTGGAGATGAAATAGTATCTGCAAGTACTCTCTATGGAGGCACTTATGCTTTGTTTTCTACAACATTACCTAAATATGGAGTAAATACAGTATTCGTAGACTCAGATGAAGTAGAAAACTTTAGAAATGCTATAAATGAAAAGACTAAGGCAATTTTCATAGAAAGTATAGGTAATCCTGGAATAAATATAATTGATATTGAGGCTGTAGCTAAGATTGCACATGAAAATAATATACCTTTAATTATCGATAATACATTTGGTACACCATATCTTATAAGGCCCATAGAATTTGGAGCAGATATTGTAGTTCATTCTGCAACTAAATTCATTGGAGGACATGGTACTTCAATAGGAGGAATAATAGTAGATTCTGGTAAATTTAATTGGTTAGATAATCCTAAGTTTAAAGATTTTAATACACCTGATCCAAGCTATAATGGTCTAGTATATGCCAAAGATATAGGACCAGAGGCTTATATAGTAAAAGCTAGAGTACAACTTTTAAGAGATACTGGAGCAGCAATAAGTCCTTTTAATTCTTTTTTATTTCTACAAGGTCTTGAAACCTTATCATTGAGAGTTGAAAGACATGTATATAATGCAAAGAGAATAGCTGAATATTTAAACAATCATCCTTTAGTTTCTTGGGTAAACTATCCTAGTTTAGATGGAAATAAGTATAATAATCTTGCTAAAAAATATTTTCCCAAAGGAGTAGGCTCTATATTTACATTTGGAATAAAGGGTGGGATTGAAGAAGGAAAAAAATTTATAGAATCATTAGGAATATTTTCAAATCTTGCCAATGTGGCAGACACTAAATCTCTTGTTATTCATCCAGCTAGTACTACACATTCACAATTAAACGAAAAAGAAATGTTAAAAGCAGGTGTTACTCCAGATTTAATAAGATTATCAATAGGTATAGAAGATATAGATGATTTAATAGAAGATATTGCTCAAGCCCTTGAAAAGACTATAAATTAGAAGAACAAATTATATGTAAATTGCTGTAATCTAAAGAGATTAAGCAATTTACATATATAATGTATAATTAAATATTCTAAAGATATATAGGAGGTAATATGAAAATAAAACAATTATTTAAAGATAAAAAATTAGTTTTTTCTTTTGAGATATTTCCCCCAAAGCCTGATTATCCAGTGGAAACTATATATGATACCATAGAAGAACTAAGTGTGTTAAATCCAGACTATATAAGTGTTACATACGGGGCAGGCGGAAGTGTTAATAATAATAGAACTTGTCAGTTATCACATTTTATTAAAAGTAGATATGGAATTGAATCCTTAGCTCATTTAACTTGTATAGGTTCAAGTAAAGAGTATATAGATTCCATAATTCGAGAACTAAGAGATAAAGATATATATAATATATTAGCCCTTAGAGGCGATATTGGTAACATAGGAATAGGAGAGTTTAATAATTCTCAAGAACTTATACAATATATAAAAGAAAGTGGAAATTTAGGAATAGCTGCTGCTTGTTATCCAGAAGGACATATAGAGAGTAAAAAGGACGTTGATAAAGACATTAGGGTGCTAAAATTAAAGGAAGAAGCTGGGGCTGATTATTTTATTTCGCAACTTTTCTTTGATAATTCATACTTTTATGATTTTCTAGATAAAGCAAAACAAAAAGGAATTAAGGGTCCAATACAAGCAGGTGTTATGCCAGTAATAAATAAAAAGCAAATTGAAAGAGTAGTTTCATTATGTGGTGCTAAACTTCCAAATAAATTTCTTAGGATTATGAACAAATATGAATATGATAAACTTGCACTAAGAGATGCTGGAATAGCTTTTGCTCTAGAACAAATAGTTGATTTAGCTTCTTTTGGAGTAGATGGAATACATCTATATACTATGAATAATCCTTATATAGCCAAAAATATATCTAAGAATATAGAATTTATATTAAGTTCAATCAATAGAAAAAGTGTAATTTAATATAAGATACTTAAAGGCTAATAGATAATATACTAATTAAGTTTTTAAATTTATAATGTAAAGAGGTCATTTATTATGATTGATACTTTAAAGAATAAAGCTGAAATTCTAAGATATTTAGGACATGGAAATCAAGAAATAGATAGTATAACAGATAGACTAATAGATGAGTCTATATATGAAATAAATTGTTTAAAGAAAGAAAAAAGTATTTATAATTTTTTTCATATACAAAGATGGAATGGAGAAATTAGATTAGATAATAGTAATCTAAGATTAAGAGGAAATGATATAAAAAAACATTTAAATAAGTCTGAAATTTGTATATTGATGGCTGTGACTTTAGGTCATGATGTGGATACTAGAATAAGATATTATGAAAAGATAGATATGACCAAGGCTTTAATATTGGATACTTGTGCTACTGTTGCTATTGAAGAGGTATGTGATAGATTATGTAAAGAAATATCTAATGTTCTTGTTAAAGATAATAGAAAATTAACATTAAGATATAGTCCAGGTTATGGAGATTTGCCAATAGAAATTCAAAAAGAATTTTTAGGAGTATTAGGGGCTGAAAAAGTAATAGGATTAACGGCTTCAACTAATAGTATATTAATACCTAGAAAATCAGTTACGGCAATAGCTGGAGTAATAAGCACAGATATAGAAGTTGAAGAAAATAGTTGTTTAAATTGTAATAAATATAGCATATGTAATTTTAGTAAGGGAGATGCTAGCTGTGGGAGTTAGAGATTATTTAGAGGAAGGAATTATAGTATTTGATGGGGCTATGGGTACTATTTTACAAGATAAAGGATTAAAGATAGGAGAGATACCAGAGAAATTAAATATTGAATCACCTGAAATAATAGTTGAAACACATAAGAAATATATAGAATCAGGTTCAAAAATTATAACTACCAATACCTTCGGAGCTAACGAATTGAAACTTAAAAATAGCGGATATACTGTTGAGGAAATAATCCATGGGGCAGTTAAAAATGTAAAAAAAGCCATTGGAACAAAGAATGTATATATAGCTTTAGATATAGGACCTATTGGAGAACTATTAGAACCTATGGGAACATTGAAATTTGAAGAGGCTTATAATATTTTTAAGAATCAAATTATTCAAGGTGTAAAAAACGGAGTAGACTTAATATTAATAGAAACTATGACAGATCTATATGAAGCAAAGGCTGCCATATTAGCTGCTAAAGAAAATTCAAATTTGCCAGTATTTTGTACGATGAGCTTTGAAAAAGATAAAAGAACATTTACAGGATGTAGTATTTTGTCTATGGTTATGGTGTTACAAGGATTAGGCGTAGATGCTTTAGGAGTTAATTGTTCATTAGGTCCTAAAGAATTAGAACCTATAGTAGAGGAAATATTAAAGATTTCTAAAGTGCCAGTTATGGTTCAAGCGAATGCAGGATTACCATCTATAGTTAATGGAAAGACAATTTTTAATATTTCTCCAGAAGAATTTGCTTTATATGGAAGAAGGTTTGTAGAAAAGGGTGTACGAATAATAGGCGGATGTTGTGGAACAACAGATAAGCATATAAAGAGTTTGGTCAATGGATTAGACAATGTTTTAGTAAAAGAAATAAAATATTGTCCCATAAACTGTATATGTACTCCTACAAATTCAGTGATAATTAATGGAGTAAAGGTAATAGGTGAAAGAATAAACCCAACAGGGAAAAAAGCTTTTAAAGATGCTTTAGTTAAAGGGAATATAGATTATATATTAAAAGAAGCCATAGTTCAAGTGGAATCGGGTTCAGATATTTTAGATGTAAATGTAGGATTGCCAGAAATAGATGAAGAGGAAACTATGGTTAAAGTTATTAAAGAAATACAGGGGGTATTGAATATTCCTCTTCAAATTGATTCCACTAATCCTAAAGTCATTGAAAAAGGATTGAGAATATATAATGGAAAAGCAATAGTGAATTCAGTAAATGGTGAAGATAAAAGTCTAGATAGCATCCTTCCCATAGTAAAAAAATATGGTGCTTCTGTAATAGGTCTTACATTAGATGAAAGAGGAATTCCACCAACTGCACTTGAAAGATTTAAAATTGCAGAAAAAATTGTAAAAAGAGCAAAGGAATATAATATATCTGAGGAGGATATTTATATAGATTGTTTAACATTAA
This sequence comes from Tissierella pigra, assembly GCF_009695605.1. Taxonomy (GTDB): domain Bacteria; phylum Bacillota; class Clostridia; order Tissierellales; family Tissierellaceae; genus Tissierella; species Tissierella pigra. The sequence goes on along the minus strand of NZ_VUNQ01000036.1, from coordinate 17,406 downwards.
CTGCTGCAGCACAGCAAGAAGGAGTTAAAGAAACATTAAAAGCTATTGAGATGGTAAAGGGCAGGTTGAAGGTAAAAACTGTATTAGGTGTATCTAACGTATCTTTTGGACTTCCAAACCGTGAATTACTAAATAAGACATTTTTGGCAGCCAGTATATATGCAGGTTTGGATTTAGCCATAATAAATCCAATGAATAAAGAAATGATGGATACTATAATATCATCCAGAGTACTGTGGGATGAAGATAAGGGAGCAAAAGAATATATTAATTCCTTTGAAAGTATAGAAGACAAAAGTAATTCAAAAGACACTCAGGATATTAAAGAGGATTTATTTAATATAATTTTGAAGGGAATAAAAGAGGAAGCTAAAGATGCAACTAGAAGGTTACTTACTTATAAAGAGCCTTTAAATATAGTTAATGAATATATAATTCCTGCACTAGATTTAATTGGAGAAAGATATGAAAATGGAGATATATTTCTTCCCCAATTAATACGTTCAGCAGAAACTGTAAAGAATTCTTTTGAAATCATAAAAGAAGATTTAAGTATAGATTCAAAAGAACAAATTTCCAAAGGGAAGATAATATTGGCTACTGTAAAAGGAGATATTCATGATATTGGCAAAAACATAGTGAAGGTTTTATTGGAAAATTATAATTATGAAATTATAGATTTGGGAAAAGATGTACCTAAGGAAAAGATAGTGAAAGAAGCAATAAAAAATGATGTTAAATTAATAGGGCTAAGTGCTTTAATGACTACAACGGTTAAAAATATGGAAGATACTATTAAGGACTTGAAGGAGGAAAACCCAGAGTTTGTAGTTATGGTAGGAGGAGCTGTATTAAATCATGACTATGCCAATATGATAAACGCAGATTTCTATGCTAAAGATGCAAGGGAGGCCGTGAATATAGCGAGAAAAGTATTAGGATAAAATTAAAGATATAATAAAAAATGATTTAATAATAAAAAGGAGCTTTTATAAGCTTCTTTTTTTATGTGATTTTTAAATTACCATAGTAACATTTCATTATAGAATCTATTTATATATTGAAAGGTGAAAAAGTCGACTAAAGTAATCTTTAAAAAACAAAAAATAATAGGAGGTTTTATTTATGGCAAAAGTATTTTTAGATGCAGGGCATGGAGGACATGATCCAGGGGCATTAGGTAATGGATTGAGAGAAAAGGATATAGCATTATCAGTAACATTAAAGATAGGTAATATCTTAAAAAATCATGGAGTAAATGTAGGGTATTCTAGGACTACAGATGTATTCTTAGAATTAGCAGATAGGGCTACAAAAGCAAATAGTTTTGGTGCAAATGTATTTGTATCAGTTCATTGTAATTCTTTCACTGATTCATCAGCAAAAGGAGTTGAGACTTATAGTTATCCAGAAAGTACAACAGGTGCTAACTTATCAAAATCTATACAAAATAATATAATATCAAGTGGTGTATATACAGCAAATAGAGGAACAAAGACAGCAAACTTTGCAGTTCTAAGACTAACTAATATGCCAGCAGCTTTAGTAGAGTTAGGGTTTATATCTAATGCACAGGATGCTAATATATTAAAAAATAGACAAGATGAATTAGCAGTAGCAGTATCTAAGGGAATATTAAATTATCTTGGAATCCCATATAAAGATGGTGGTTCTGGTTCAACCCTTTATAGAGTACAGGTAGGAGCATTCTCAGTAAGAGCAAATGCTGATAATCTTGCCAATGAACTTAAAGGAAAAGGATATAGCCCAATAGTAGTTACAGTAGGAGGATTATATAAAGTACAAGTAGGGGCATTTAGTGTTAGAGCCAATGCAGAGGCTTTAGTAAAAGAACTTAAATCTAAGGGATATGAGGCAATGATAGTAACAGCCTAATGAAAACAAAGGCTAGGGAAAACCAAGGCACTGAAAAAGTTTTAGTAGAATAGAACAAAAGGCATAACTCCTACAACTATAGTTGTAGGAGTTATGCCTTTTGTTGTAAAACATAGAATATACTAATTAATGAAGGTAATTGTAATACTAAAAGAACAAATGAAAATGCTTTTAAATACAAAAAGATAAATGAAATAATTTGATTTTTCATTTGTTTATGATGAATTGGTATGTTTGAATGGAATAATTTTGCAAGAAGTATGGTAAACCAGTAAGATTATAATGTTAGGGTGTTATCAAATTTATCTATAGTGGTAGGTTATTCCATAGATAGAATTAATTGGACAATACTCTTCTTGGGATATAAACTTTATTAAGGTAATTATTAATATAACAATTATGGGAGGGTATTATGAAGAAGAAAATTGCGTTTTTATTGATTACGATACTGCTATTTGTATCTTTAGTTGGATGTGGAGATAGTGGAGTTAGTTCAACAGTAGAAGATAATAAATTTAAAGCACAAATGACCTTTAACGGTTCATCTACTTTAGCACCTGTAATATCAGCTATAGCAACAGAGTTTATTGAGTCAAATACTACATGGAACAATGTAGATTCTAGTTTTCCAGAAGAAAATATATCTATATATGTATCAGCAGGTGGGTCAGGTGCTGGAGCTAAATCAGTAATAGAAGGAACTAGTGATTTTGGTATGTTAGCTAGAGAAGTAAAAGGTGAAGAAAAAGAAAAGATAGGAGATATAAAGGAATTTGTCTTAGGTATAGATGCTTTAACAATTTCCATAAATCCAGAAAATCCATTAGTGAAACTAAAGGACAGTTTAAGTACTGAAGAAATAATGAAAATATTCTCAGGAGAATATAAGTATTGGAATGATTTAGATGAAAGCCTTGAGCATAAAGAAATTGTAGTCGTTATTAGAGATTTAGGTGGCGGAGCACATGAAGTATTTCAAAAAAGCATAATGGGAGATGTACAAGTAAGAGAAGATGCAATTCAATCTCCATCAATGGGTGCTTTAGTTACAAAAATTATTGAAAATAAAGACGCTATTGGTTATGCTTCATATGGTATGGTAAATCAAAATCAAGGGAAACTTATACCTTTGAAAGTAGATGGAATAGAACCAACAGAAGAAAATATAGTTAATGGATCATATAAGGTATCAAGACCTCTTATTGCAATAAAAAAAGGGGAGTTAACACAAGAACAGCAAGCATTTATGAACTTCGTTTTATCAGATGAAGGGTCACAAATGATTGAGAATATGGGGTTTGTACCAGCAAATTAGAATTAGGGGCTATAAAGCCCCTATTTTTTGAGGTGGTTAGGTGAAAAAAATAGAAAATAGTATTTTTAAAGGAATAGTAAGATTTCTAACTTTATTTTCTGTATTAATACTCTCTTTTATTATAGTTTTTATCTTAAAGGAAAGTATTGTATTTTTTAAAGAAGTATATATAATTAAATTTATTTTTGGAAGGAAATGGAATCCATTAGGATCTGCTGACAAATTGGCTATATTCCCTATAATATTAGGTACTATATATGTATCAGTTATAGGAATTATTATAGCATTACCTATTGGTATAGGGAATGCTATTGTTTTATCTAGTTATACAGATGGAAAGGTCAAAAGGGTAATTAGAAGTATAGTAGATATATTAGCAGGTATACCATCTGTGATTTATGGATTTATTGGTTTGTTAGTACTTGTAAAATTTTTAGAGATAAAGTTTGAATTTCCTACAGGTGAGTCAGTATTAGCAGGAGGAATAGTTCTATCTATTATGATGCTGCCATTTATTATTTCCACATGTGAAGAATCTATGGAAAAGGTATATGCTGAATATTCAGGATATTCAAATGCCTTAGGAGTATCTAAAAGTTATATGATTCGGAAGATAGTTTTACCTAATAGTAAAAGGAGTATTTTAGCCTCTATAGTACTAGCATTAGGTAGGGGTATGGGAGAGACTATGGCTGTAATGATGGTAATAGGTAATGCACCTATAATGCCTAAGTTGTTAGGGAAATGTCAAACCATACCTTCCTTAATTGCCCTGGAAATGGGAATGGCAGAGGTTGGGAGCCTACATTATCATGGTCTTTATGCTTCAGGATTTATACTTATGATGATTTTGTTAATTATTAATATAATTTTATATATAATAAAAAGAAAATTAATATAAAGGTTGAAATATATGAAAGAAAAAATTGAAGATAAAATATTTAAATTATGGATTATATCTAGTACCATAATAGTTGTCACAATTATAGTATTTGTTTTGGGGTATATTTTAAGGAAAGGTTTTGGAGCTATAGACTTAGAATTTATTTTTGGCAATCCCAAGGGTATACCATTAGGAGTAGAAGGTGGAATATTTCCTGCTATTATTGGTAGTTTATTATTGATGATTTTATCATGTATTTTTGCATCAATATTAGCTATTTCAACTGCTATTTACACAGTATTCTACTGTAGTTTTAGGAAAGTAAGAGATATTATTCATTTAATAATACAGTGTATGGCTGGTGTGCCTTCCATAGTATTAGGAATGTTTGGATATACTTTATTGATTTTATATCTTAGAATTAATAGGTCTCTTTTAACAGCAGCCATAACATTAGGGATTATGATATTTCCATATATTGAGGTCAGAGTAGAAAAGATACTTAATGAAGTTAATTCTAGTATAATCAATTCTTCTTATGCCTTAGGAATTTCAAAATTTCATACTATTATTAGATTAATCTTACCAATATGCAAAGCTGATATTATTTCGGCAATTCTTCTAGCAGGAGGATTTGCCATGGGAGCTACAGCACCAATAATATTAACAGGGGCTGTGATTTTCGCACCAATACCCCAATCCATATTTTCACCTGTTATGGCTCTTCCATTTCATCTCTATATATTAACAGGAGAGGGAATATCCCTTCAGAATGCTTATGGAACTGCTGCAGTACTTATTATAATATTACTATTAATAAATATTCTATCATTGATTATAGGCAGAAGAAAGGAGCATAGATAGATGGAAATAATAAAGGTAAATAATTTAAATGTAAGTTATGGAAATAAGTTAATATTAAAAAATTTGTCAATGCCCTTTATTAAAAATAAGATTACAGCAATTATAGGACCATCAGGATGTGGAAAATCTACATTTCTTACAACACTTAATTTAATGTTAGAGGAATATGATGGAAAATATAATGGAGAAATTCTTTTCAAAGATAAGGATATTAAAGCTTATGATAAAGATGAAATAAGAAAAATGATAGGTATGGTATTTCAAAAACCTACACCATTTCCCTTATCCATATATAAAAATATGACATATGCACCTATATATTATGGAGTACGAGATAAACAAGAATTAAGAAACTTAGTAGAAAGCAATCTAAAAAAAGTGGGACTTTTTGAGGAAGTAAGTAATGAATTAAACATGTCAGCTATGAAATTATCGGGAGGACAACAACAAAGGCTTTCCATAGCAAGAGCCTTAACCGTGGAGCCTGAAGTATTGCTATTAGATGAGCCTTGTTCTGCATTAGATATAAAGAACACTGCAATTATTGAAGAAATGTTATTAGAGCTTTCTAAGGAATATACCATAATAATAGTAACCCATAATTTATCTCAAGCAAAAAGAATATCAGATTATGTTGCATTTGTTTTAGATGGAGAGCTGATAGAATATGGACATACAAATGAAGTATTCTACAATCCACAGGATAAACGAACAAAAGAATATCTAGATGGAATATATGGATAGATTTAGTAGGAGGAATACAAATGATATTATATGAAATACCCGGTAGAGATAATATAGCAGTTGAAAATATTGTATTTGATTATAATGGTACAATTGCAGTGAATGGAAAGTTAATTGATGGAGTGAAGGAATTAATAAATGAATTAGCAAAATATGCGAAAGTCCATATCTTAACAGCTGATACCTATGGAACTGTGGCAAAGGAATGTGTTTATATTGATGCTGAAGTTATAACTTTTCCAAAAGAAAATGCAGGTAAATCAAAGAAAGAGATAGTAAGAAGTCTTGGTGGTCATAAGACCATATGTCTAGGTAATGGATATAATGATATTTTAATGTTTGAAGAGGCTATATTATCTATTGCAATAGTAGAAGGAGAAGGTGCTTGTGGAAAACTATTATCTAAGGCAGATATAGTTACTAGGTCTATTGAGGAAGGAATAGAAATATTGCTTAATAAGAATATGGTGAAGGCAACACTTAGGACTTAGAAGGAAAAAATCACTCTGTATTTTTATCAATTTATTAAAAACTGTTTTATTATTATATTGATCTATAAAAAAGAACCACATTTCATTGTGTTGAGTTAAAGGCAATGAAATGCGGTTCTTTTCATTATATAAATTGTTTCATGTCAACTTGTAATTATTTTTTTAATGGAACATTAGTACATAGGGGTTCTTTATTTTTATAGAAAATATTTAATATTTGAATCTGCCATATAAAGGAGAAGGGTATTATTATTTATTCAAAATAAAATGTTACTAAGCTTATTGCAGGATTTTAATTAACATATCTATATATTTTAGAAGATACAATATATTTCAGTGAACATTCAGAGTAGTCTGACATATAAATATAGAGTAAATAATATTAGCAAATCTTCTGGAAGGTTGAGGTGCAAAGTCCTAAAATTTAAAATGAAATACAATGACAGTTCAGCCACCAGATTATGAAAAGAAAGAGAAAGGAGGGAATTGTTATCATAATAAAAGGAGGTGTAATTTGATTAACTTAAATCTTCTATGATATTTATTAATTAAAATCTTAAAAATTAGGGGGAATATAATTTGGTAACGTTTTTTAAGTCAAGAAAAAGTAAATCTGTTGTATCCATGATGATAGCAATGTTTTTGATGCTTAGTTCATTTGTATCCTTTGCTGAGAATCTAGATACAAATCAAAGAAATCAGGAATTGTTAAAGGATAAGGTATCAAGTGAAGTATTTGATAGGTTTGATTCTGGGGAAGATAAGGTTGAAGTTTTAGTTAAATTAAGAGAACAAGCCGATGTAGAAAAAATAGCTAATGATGAAAGATTGCAGTTAAATTCTTTAAGGATTGATAATGATGAAATGAAATTATTGACTAGAGAAGCAGTCATTGATGAGTTAGAAAGTACTGCTGAAAGAACACAATATAGATTGTTACAATATATTGAAACTGAAACTAAAAATGGTAATATAGAAGAATATGAGTCCTATTATATAGTCAATATGATATATATAAAAGCTACGCAGGATGTAGTTAATAGAATAGCACTTATGAATGATGTAGAAAAAGTTTATTTTAATGAAAAAGTATACCTGAATGATTATACTAGAGAGCCAGAAGGTGTAATTGAGATATTAGAAGAAACAGATATAGTACAAGAAACTGACGCTGAGGAGGGTAAACTTGAAGTTATTGAAGAAGCAATGAAAGAAACCATAGCAAGTGATATTACCCCTAAAGCTGTATTACCGTCAGATATTGAATGGAATATAAAAATAGTAAATGCTGATAAAGTATGGAGCACATATGGGATTAATGGTACAGGTGTTGTAATAGGTATGATTGATTCAGGAGTAACATGGAATCACCCAGCCTTGAAAAATAAATATAGAGGGTATAATCCAGCAACTGGAGCAGTAAATCATAATGGGAACTGGTATGATGCATATGCTGGAAGAACAACCCCATATGATGATTCACAATCACCACATGGTACTCATGTTATGGGTACTATATTAGGGCAAGAACCATCAGGTAGAAACGCAATAGGTGTTGCACCTGGAGCTAAATTTATAGTTGCAAAAGGATTAGGCCCAAATGGAGGATCTGCAAACCAATTAATATCAGCAGGACAATGGATGCTTAAACCAGGTGGAAATGCTGCAAATGCACCAGATATAATTAATAATTCATGGGGTGGCGGTACTGGAATTAATGACTGGTTTAGAGGAGTAGTAAGATCATGGAGAGCGGCAGGAATTGTTCCAGTATTTGCTGCTGGAAATCAGCTTAGAGGAGAACCAGCTCCATGGCCAGGATCAATATCCTTACCATCATCATATCCAGAAAGTTTTGCAGTGGCAGCTACAGATTCATCTAATAGAAGGGCAAGTTTTTCTAAACTAGGACCTTCACCTTATGATAGTAATATACCAAAACCAGATATATCAGCTCCAGGAGTAAATATACGTTCATCAGTAATTAATGGATATGAAAGTGGTTGGAGCGGTACATCAATGGCAGCTCCCAATATTGCAGGAGTGGCGGCATTGATATTAGAAGCAAATCCAAATCTTTCAGTAATCCAAGTAGAAAATGTAATTAAAAACACTGCTACGCCTTTAACAGATACCACATACCGTACATCACCTAATATGGGATACGGATATGGTCTAGTAAATGCACTTAGAGCAGTAGAAAGTGTATCAAGATTACGATCATTACAACCAATAGAAACCAGCATATTAACAGGTAGGATAACCAATAGTAAAGGAGAAGCTATTTCAGATGCAAGTATAATAATAGATGATACATTATTATATACTACAACTAACAGCACTGGCTATTACACTATAGAAAATATACCTGCTGGGTCTTATACAGTAACAGTAACAGCTACAGGATATAATTCTATATCAGGTAATATAACTATAAATGTGAATCAAGAAATAACAGCCAATGGTACAATGGTTCTAAATACAGAACCAGTGCAAACTGGTACAATAGCAGGTAGAGTAATAGATTATAATACAGGAGAAGTTATTTCAGATGCAAAAGTAGATATTGATGGCACTTCACTTTATGTATATACAGATAATGATGGATATTTTATATTAAATAATGTACAAGAAGGAGTACAAACCATTTGGATATCAGGACATGAACACAGTGCTGTTTCAGGTAATCTTACAGTCACATCAGGAAAAATTATAAATGTTATGGCTAGATTAGTACCAAGTAGTGAATATAAATCAATAGTAGAAGATGAAATAACTGAGCCAATATTAGAGCCGATTATTGAATTACCAATCGTTGAGCCACCAAAAGTTGATATGTAGACAGAGGTACTGGAGTTTTGTCTTACACAAAATCACCTATCAATACTGATAGGTGATTTTGCATATATTGATATTTTTGATGATTGTCTTATTTGTTGACATAAATTGGATCGATGTTATAGGGTTTTGGGAAGGAATTTTCCCATAAGGAATTTTTGAGTTTTTCTATAGGAGAAAATTTATGCCATCTAATCAATTATTCAAAAACACATAATGTTTATACTGATTATCGCAAGGCAGGGTAATCCAAAAAATCTATGGAAAATATACTGTAGATTTACATATATACAAGGTCGTAAAGAAAGCTTTTGATGAATTAGAAGTTTTCTGTCCTGTTTACAAGGATATTTGCTTTATTTTCTCATTAAAATATGTACATCTGAAATTATATTAACTAAATTTTTGCATGGTTAACATTTTTATTTTTAAGCATATAAATTTTGAAAATAACTTCAATTTTGGTGTAAGTGAATTGGATTAAAAGCTAATAAAATCAAATAGTCAATTCAATAAAATTCGATATATTGCCGATTTTGTCGAACTAAATATATTGATTCTGATATTGATTGATGTTAATATATGTATAAAATTAATGTTTTTAGAAGAATTAAATATTTCTAAATTCCATTGTTACATTACTTAAAGTATATGAATTCTTTTTAAATATATTAGCTGTTAAGGAGTTTATCAACCAGCATGAAGATATATTATTCATATTAAATCTTCTATCATATTCATCAATGTTAAATCCACAAGAAAATGTATAGAATAAGCTAAAATCTTATTTCCATAAATATAAAATAAGAAATTCTATTAAGGACATTCAATAATTTATTTCTGATTACTTTAATCATGTAAATTCTAATAAAGCCGAAACTAAATCTCTTGTTAATGCGAAATCTTATTATAAATAATTTGGGTTTTGAGATTATTTATCTTAAATAAATATTTATTTTAAGTCTAAAAACTGATATATATTAAATATTTTTCAATATAAAAACATAAAGTATAGATTCTTGAAAAAAGTTCTTTTTAGATGGAAATTTAATTATGTTGATAGGTGAAAATATTAAGAGAAAAAAATTGTTGATTTCAATAACTTGAATTGATTTTAATTAAAACTTATCAAAATTAGAAGAATAGAATAAAGACTTATTTAGCTGAAACTGATATAGATTTCTCTTCTGTTTTTAAATTTAAGTTATATTAACAATGCTAGTATAACTTAAATAGGTGAAAATTAATTATTTCAATAGATAAAAGTTAATATTTATGTGGTTTTCATAATTCTAAAATGAGATAAAAATTTATAGTTACGAGGGATTGTATGAATGTGGAAGTCTTTGGAGTAAATTACCAATGAGCTACTATTCTTGTAAATGAATATGATAAGTTTTGAAATTTAAAATATTTGCGAATTTGATAACTACTTTGATTGGAGACTATAGAAATATTCGGCTGAATTTGGTTAAGTATGGATTGCAAGATACATACAGTATTTGGTTATTTTTTCCAATGGAAAAAATATATTTAAATCAAAAGGAAATCTGACATTAATTTGCTCTATTTTCTATATGATGAGAAAAATTTTAAATTAGCTAAAAATTTCTATAGCCAATTTTTTTATAATGCTAAAAAAGAATCGTCTCCGTTGTCTAAGATTTTTCGAGAGTGTACTAATTAAGAAAGGGGGTATTTGATTGCGTTTGTGGATTATTCCAGATCATCTAATTAGGCAATTTGAATATAAAAACTTACGAGATGAGGAGTATGAAAAGGTAGTAAGAAGAATGGAATGTACTTATACTACAAAACAAAGTGTAATTATGATATTAAAAGGAATATTATTTACTATTACTTTAACGGTTATTGAATATATTATAAAAAATCTTGAAATATCGGGATTATTAATGATTATTTTTAAAGTTGGATTTTTTGGTTCTCTTATGGGGATAGCATATGTTCCATATGGATTATATAATTTTATAAAAAGTTTTATGCGAAATTAATATAATATACTATATTATATTATTGTAACTCCGCACTTATTGGATTGGATTTAAAAACAAAATCATGAGATAAATGTCATGTATAATGCGTAGAATATAGTTTTATACATAGCGAGGTGTTAAGGTAATGAAAAAATTGATTCGTCAAGTTACAGTGATAGCTATAATATTAATGTTAATGTTGATTTTTACCGCATGTGAAAATTCCGATGAAAAGCTAACAACAGAAGACTTATTAAATGATTTTGATTACATGATGCAAACAATGGAAGACACCTTTCCGTATTTTGGAGTTGTAGAAAGAAAATTAGGTGTGGATATAAGAGCCCTAGGGATGGAAACACGAACTATAATAGAAAATTATCCTTATTCCCTTGAAACTACTGCAAATAAATTAGGTATTTCCTTGGAGGATATGCCTGACTTGGATGAACATATTTTTTGGAGCATTATATACCATGAATTTTTTTCACATTTCATGCGGTTTGCCCATACCTTTGTACTGGATTTTAGTAGATATAATATGTATCAACCAGCTTTTTCAAATCGTTTTAGTTTTCTGTATACACCTAATAATTACAATGTTTTTACTAATCATGTGTCACAAAAATTTTACCAAGAACAGGAAGACTTTTATAATACTATTTTTGAAGATCAAGAAGCACTTTTTCAATTTGTTTTTCGGGATGTGCTTCCAGTTACAGTTCCATCTCATAACATAGTTGAAACAGAAATTATTGAAGAAGACAGGGTAGCTTATTTAAAGATATCAAGCTTTAGCAATTTCGACCCTAGTGCTGTTTCTACTACCTTGAAAACATTTTATCGTGATATAAATGAATATGAGCATTTAATTATTGACATCAGAGACAATTATGGAGGATCAACGGATTTTTGGAGAATGATTATTATGAAACCCCTTTTGGCGTATAGGGAAAATATGCCTGATATGCCCTTGTATGCTTTTTTCCGAGGAAGCAAGCTTGGGAAATCTTTAGCGAAAGACTATCTTGAAATTGAATCACAGTATTCACGTTATATGCCTGAAACCGATGATTTGCTTAGTGTAAACGAGATTATGGAATCAAACAACCTACCATATATTAGTGAAGATGATTTACAAGATTTAGATTATGGTGTTAAGTTTAATGCCGGTATTGGCAATATTGAATTGCAACATCTACGGCAATTGGGATTTCCGAATATTTCTGGTCAGCCTTTTAAAGGAAAGGTATGGCTTTTGACAAATGAAAATAACTACTCTGCATCAGCACTGTTTGCTCACCATGCAAAAGAAATGGGATTTGCTACCCTTGTGGGAGAACAGGTCGGTGGTGCATATGCTATAAATGGAGCCCATTTTACCTTGCCTAATACTGGGATTATATTAAGGTGGGATATAGACTATTTAACTGATAATTATGGTAATGCCTTAAATGAATTCCCGACCACCCCTCATCATTTTAACAACCTTGGTATGGATGCACTAGAGACTGTTTTACAGTTAATAGAAGAAGGTAGCTTTTGAGGATAATACGTAGGACATTCTAAACTGAATGTTTGATGCATAAATTGGTGATTTACTCTGATAATAAATTTCTCCAATAGATTGATGAATAATATAGAGATCTCTATCTTTGAAACAATGGTTAAGTGGCAAAAATGTGATAAGATTGTGCACAAGTGGGAAACTTCATTATATGACAATTTAAAATCCCGTGGTTACTATCGAAATTAATAAATCACTAGGTCTTAAAGTTATAAGGTTTTGAAATAGTGACTTATAATACAAAACAAATAGTTAAAGATAAAGATGATAATTCAATTTAACAGTGGGGTTTTGATTTGAAAGCAGGAAATAGAATAATATTCAATCAAGATGGAGAAATTTTATGTTAATTCGGAGGAATGCAAAGAGAAAAAATTCAAGAAGAAATAATAAAAGAATTGAAAATCAAATATTATTAGAAGATGAAAAAGTATGGGGATTTTATAATGATAAATCAAGTAGTAGTTAGAATAGTAGCAGAAAGAATAATAAACGAAGGTATTAATCCTAAGACGAATGAAGTGTATCAATTAGATGATGTAACTAACATTGAGTATCGGTCAAGCGGTAGAAGATTATATATTAATGAATACAGAAGGAATTTAAGATTTATATAACTAAATGATCAAAAGGGCAATAGACTAGGCAATAGTCTTTCTTTATTGTTCTTTCCAGGATTGTGATTATTTAGTATTTATGATATAACCTATGTAAAATATATAGGAGAAATATTATGGAAAATAAGATATATATATTTTTGTTAAAAGAAAGATAGAAGAATATGTTAAAGAAATAAGAGTAAGACATACTAATGCTCACGGTATATGGTGTCTTGATGAGATAAAAAAGAAACTATACAATATTATAAGAAAAGCACTGGTGGAGAGTATAGAGATGAAACTTTATTGAGATGTATATTCGAACTTAAAAACAATTTTCTTAGAATGGATATTGTAAACAGTAGCATCATAGGAGGTATTGTATCAATAGTATTTACATTTTCAAATGATGTTCTTGAGATAATTAACAATATGAATCAAAAAATTAATATTGAAATAAGTAAAAATGGTAACAAAGAATTAATTAGAAAAATAAGTAATGTTAAAATTACAAATAATATAGAAATGTTTATAGTGGTATTTATTATAGTTTTTATATGTACATTAATGGTTTTATTCATTGAGAAGATGCTTAACTCTGTCAAAAATATCCCCACAATCTACTTAAATGAAAAGGAAATAAAAATAATAGAGGATATACTGGAAGGTGATTAAGAGAACTTACTTAATGTAGGTTCTTTTTTAATACAGATTTTGTAGGGATGATATTGAAATCAGATAAAATAGTATCAGGAATTATAGCATTACTAGGCACACTAGTAAATTATCTTTGGGAGGTTGGGATATGGCTCTTAGAACATTATTTTTATTTATGGTCTTAGATTATGTTCTAGGAGTTATATGTGGATTTAAGGAAAAAGAATTATCGTCAGAGGTAGCATTTAGAGTAATACTTAAAAAAGCAACTATACTCATAGTAGTAGCAGTGAACCTAGATAATGTATTTAATACTCAAGGTACTATAAGAAGTATGGTTATATTTTCTATGGGGATTAGAAAGAATATCCATATTAAAAAATGCAGGGAGAATGGGAATACCTATTCCTGAAAAATTCAAATATGCACTTATACAATTAAGGAAGGAAATAAAAAAGAGGTGAAAGAATAATGAATGTATTTTTAGATGCAGGTCATGGCGGTAAAAATCCAGGGGCATTAGGTAATGGATTAAGAGAAAAAGATATAGCATTATCAGTAACATTAAAAGTAGGAGAAATACTAAAAAGGCATAACATAGAAGTAATATATTCAAGGACTACAGAAGATAGAGGAATAAAAGCAGCCAATTTTGCAGTATTAAGACAAAGTAATATGCCTAGTGATTTAGTAGAATTAGCTTTCATTACTAATGTAGAAGATTCTAAAATATTGAGAAAGAAGCAAGATGAATTAGACTTAGCAAGCATCTAAGAGAATATTGAATTACTTAGGAGTGAAACATATTAATAAAATTAAAGAGCTAGATTGTAGCTCATGGGCAGTAGATACTATGGAGTAGGAAATGGATTTAGGTCTAACTGATGGAAATAATCCTAAGGAATCTATTTCATTAGAAAGATTTATTAGAATTTTTATAAATAAGCAATATTCTTTTGATATATACACTTCATTGAAATCCATGCTATAATTAGAATATAGATAATTTGTAATTAAACAAATAGGTAATGGTAAAATAAACATACATTACATAGTTTAGGAGGCAAAAATGACTGAAGTTATTGTACATAAAATGAAATATTATGGTGGAAAAGTGAATTCAGACATAGATGTAGTTAATTATAGTAATGAATATTATAATGATTATCGAAGAATTAGTTGTGACTGCTTTCGGAATTTAAGAATAGCTACAAACTTAAACCCAGATTCATTTTACACACAAGAGGAAATGAACGAAAAGAGACATAATGTTTTTATTATGTTTATAGATCAAGAAATGGTAGGTTCTGTTGAAACACATGAGAATATAATAGATCATTTGTTTGTTAATCCTAAATATCAAAATAAAGGATATGGAAAGAAACTTTTATTTTTTGCTATTAATCATCTACAGGAAACAGGAACTGATGAAATTATTTTATTTGTTGCAGACTTGAATAAAGAAGCTATTCAGCTATATTTGAATAACGGATTTAAATGTATAAACACAACAATAGAAAATTGGGGATAATAAGCACAATTTATAGCAAATTTCTTTTGCAATATATTTTTATAGGATTACAAATTAATTTATTTTTAAACTTATTTGATATATAGTACTTGTAATAGTTCATGATAAAATGTTTAATTTTTTTAGAATATATATTGTCTACCTATAATAGTGTAAATATTATAGTAGATTGACAAATCATTATAAATAGATGTGTATGATAGGTTTAGATATAATAACAAGCAGTAAAATAAAATAATATTACAAATAAATTGATAGGTCGACAAAAACTACCTATATAACCTAGTGAAACCAGGCAACCAAAAGATTCGCATTTAATAGAACTATATTAGAATGTAAATGCCGTTATATATTAATACATCATCATGTAAATTAGTATTTAATAGAACTATATTAGAATGTAAATACAACAGAAAATACCAACATAGACAACGTTAACTATATTTAATAGAACTATATTAGAATGTAAATTAAGAGAAACCTGCATAGAAAACAAGAATGTGCTAAATTTAATAGAACTATATTAGAATGTAAATACACATGATTATTTCTTCATCTATAAATACTGTATCATTTAATAGAACTATATTAGAATGTAAATACCTTTAGGGTTTTCGACTAATTTGTCGATAACTCTATTTAATAGAACTATATTAGAATGTAAATTGACCAGTATTAAAACCCCTCTTTAATAACTTACCTAAATTTAATAGAACTATATTAGAATGTAAATATTTGTTTTGCCCATGCGTCTACTACTTGTGATATTATTTAATAGAACTATATTAGAATGTAAATTTGGGTCTTAACTGGATTAAACTTGGGCTAGATTCATTTAATAGAACTATATTAGAATGTAAATCGCTTTGGCTTGTTTTAAAGTTTCTCTACTTTTAGGATTTAATAGAACTATATTAGAATGTAAATATTGAATAAATAAACCTCCTTGGACAAGCTACCTCATTTAATAGAACTATATTAGAATGTAAATGAGTCAGTTACTAACTTTGAACCTTATGACGTTGGATTTAATAGAACTATATTAGAATGTAAATATAGAAGATATATCCTGTATGGACGTATTTAATAACAATTTAATAGAACTATATTAGAATGTAAATTCAATACTAACTGAGGTTATAGAATATGTTCATTCAATTTAATAGAACTATATTAGAATGTAAATATTCAATGAGTGTCTTCTAAAATATTCCTCTAATAAATTTAATAGAACTATATTAGAATGTAAATCTTGAATAGACGAGAGGATTTTTTAGCCATTGACTTATTTAATAGAACTATATTAGAATGTAAATTGCAAGTGTTTTGATTGTTAGAAGTTTATAAAAACAAAAAAAGATAGGATTTAATTCCTATCTTTTCTTTTATATTCTACTGTTTGTGCGAGAAGAACTAATGCCGGTGGCCGGATTCGAACCGGCACGGTGTTGCCACCGGTGGATTTTGAGTCTTTGAAGTTGTTTGGAAGCCTTTGGAATGTAGTGGAACAGACTGGAACTTAGAAGCCTTAAAATACGCATAAAATACAGGGTTTATAGGGGCGAGTGGGGTGTTCTTACTGCCATCATTGGGCTAATTAAAAATATATGATTTGGCAAGAAAAAGTACTTTTAGAGGGATATTAGGAAGGATATGGAGGGATTTCCCTTCCTATTAGATATAAATGGAATTTACATAGCCAGCGTCTACTACTGACAAGGTTAATTTAGGGGGCTGACTTAGAAATGAAAGATAAGAATTACTATAAAGAAATGTTTAAGGACTATCCTGATGTTGTAGACCTAGTACAGTTTAGGGAAATGTTAGGTGGTATTGCAGATAGTACTGCAAGGAAACTTATGAGGGGAGGAATAGTTAAGCACTTTTATATAAGGAATACTGTAAAGGACAATGATAAAATACAGATAAAAGGTAATCAAAAAGTACAGAGTTCTTAATCAAAGAGGGAACACTACCTAAAGAATAAAAAATAATAGGTGGTGTGAATATGAAAGGAGAACTTTGGA
>NZ_VUNQ01000035.1 GCF_009695605.1 Tissierella pigra | reverse complement strand
ATGTTTTCAAATATGCTTCTTTTAAAACCTGTTACTTACTGGTTTAATTTGTTGTGTTTAATTTTAAAACTAAATTTTAAATATTTATTTTATTTTACTACTTGACTTCTTATAGTTGGTCTTTCTTTGTCAAACTAATTTTAAATCTATCAAACTCCTGTTATTGATTAAAGTATTATTAGAAGATTTAATAGTTTGCATTGTTGTTATAGATAATTTAAATATCGATGGAAAATATTCATCTATGCAGATAATCTATTTACTCTTCTTTGCAAAATTCTTTATATTAGAATGATTTATGGTAACAGACATTATAGCAACAATATATATTTTCGAAAGAAATTTAAATAAAATTGGAAGCTTGATTTAAATTGAAAGATATAAAAAGTGCCAGAAGAGTTACTCTTCTGGCACTTTTTATAAAAGAGAAAAATATTTGTATACACATACTCATTATCTAGTGATGATGGAATATATTCAAGGCTATTGCCATAACTATCATTCCTGCTATGGCACCATATACAGAAATATGGTGGTCTTCATATCTTTGTGAAGATGGCAACAATTCGTCTAAGGATACGAATATCATAATACCTGCTATTACGGAAAATAGAATACCGAACAATGTGTCACTAAAGAATTTGGATAAAAGTAAATATCCAATAACAGCACCTAAGGGCTGACAAAGTCCTACAAATAAAGAATATAAGAATGCTTTATTTTTACTTCCTGTAGAATAATAAACTGGGACGGATATGGCTATACTTAAGGGTATATTATGTAGAATTATGGCTAAGGCTATGGGAATGGCCACAGATATATCCTTTAATCCAGTGGTAAACAAGGCTAATCCCTCTGGAAGATTATGTATGGCTATGGCTACAGCTGACATCAATCCTAGCTTAGATAAATGTTCTTCGTGCTCATCATGATGATTGTGAGCATGTGCATGATCATGACAATGACTATGCCCACCGAATAAATGAATTATCTTTTCTATAAGTGCAGTTACTAACATTCCGCTAAAGAATCCACCTAAGGCTATAAATTTTCCATGTTCTCCTAGACTATTTTCTATTAATTCTATTCCTTCTGGCAAAATTGACATAAAGGATACATAAATCATAATTCCTGCTGAAAAACTTAAAGATAATGCTAAGAATCTTTTATTGGTTTTGCTTACAAGAAAAGATAACAAACTACCTACTGCCATAGATAATCCTACTATTGTCGTAAGCCCAAGGGATAATAATGCTTCTCTTGTCATCTTTTTTTCCTCCATTGATTAAATATATAGTGATTATACCCATTATAACCATAAGTCCATTCATGGTTATAATTTATTTGACAAATAATGCCAGGAGACTGACTCTTTTGATTACACTTATAAAGAGTTAATCCCAACTGAAAAAATTGCAAACGTGAAACATAAACAAAATACTACCCTATAATAAACTTATTATAGGGTAGTATTTTATTATATTATTTTAGAAGAAAACCATATTTAACTGGATCATCTTCATCTATTACAAAGTGATTAAACCCTGTTATAAAAGAAGAACCTGTTATTTCTGGAATAATGGCTTTAAATTCTCCCACAGTAGTTTCTTCAAGAACTCTTCCTTTAAATTTGGTGTTTATAATGCTTTCATATACAAATGGCTCATTTAGTCCTAATTCACCTTTTGCATATAATGTAGCAAGTTTTGCACTTGTTCCTGTTCCGCAAGGAGACCTGTCCACTTGCCCTGTTCCAAATATAACTACATTTTGATAATCTGCATCTTCACTTTTAGGTTCTCCATAGACTTCAACTAAGTCTACAGTTTTTATATGCTTTTTAGTTGGATGCTCTATTTTTATTTCATTGTTTATTATTTCTCTTAGCTTCATTGCTCTTTCAGTTAATAAGTTTATATCCTTCATATCTATTTTTACACCTAATTCACTGTCTTTTACTATGGCAAAAAAGCTACCACCAAAGGAAATATCAAAGGTTACTTTACCTACTTCTGGCAATTCAACTTGAATATCTTCTTTGTACAAAAATGAAGGAACATTTACTACTGAAACCTCTTTAGCTTTTCCATTTTCTACTTTTACTTTAGCCTTAACTAATCCAGCTGGAGCTTCCAGTACTATATCAGTAGTAGGCTCAGTTACATTTACCATACCTGTTTCTACTGCAACTGTGGCTGTACCCATGGTTCCATGACCACACATATTTAAATATCCACCACTATCCATAAATATTATACCTAAATCTGCTTCTTCTAAAGTAGGTGTAGTTATAATTGCACCAAACATATCCTTATGTCCTCTTGGTTCGTGCATTAAGGCTGTCCTTATGTAATCTAAATTCTCTTCTAAGTATTCCTTTTTATCTGACATAGTTTTTCCCGGTATAACAGGCAGCCCACCAGTTACTATTCTAGTTGCCTCTCCCATAGTATGAGAATCTATAGCTTGTAAACTCTTTGAAAATTTCATTTTCTTCCCTCCTGGAGATTATGGTTAGAAAGGTTTAAAGGCAATGCCTTTAAACCTTTGCAATATATTCATATGGTAGTGGAACTATTTTACCAGGTGAATCTATTTCTATTAATTTTTGTAGAGATTCTTTACATATATTATACTGCATTTCTCTATCATTAGGTGCTCCTGCATTGGCTCCCATTGGTACCAATGGTGCAACTGCCCTTGGAGTACCATTTTGTCTTACTACTGGAGGAAGAGCAGCTATTATAATAGTTGGTATACCTGCTTCCTCAATCGCTCTCTGCACAATCACGGCAGAGCGGTGGCAAGTACCTCATCCAGCAGTTAACAGTACAGCATCTACACCTTCTTCTTTTAGAATTTTAGCGATTTCTGGACCTGTTTCATTTTTAAACTTCTCTTGATTTCCTCCTCCACCCATAAATCCTATATGGACTGGAGCTACTGATTTTATAACTCCATCCTTTGCAAGTTCATGTAATCTATCTATTGGAAACATGCAGTTAATATCCTTATTTACATCTCCATTATCATATCCACCATGGGATACCATTAGTTCCTTTGATGGAGTAGTGTCTTTAACTTCTCTAAAGGTAAAGTCTCCTGCTAAATTAAATCTTTCATCTGTCTTTTCATGAACACCAGCTGCTGTAACCAAAGCTATGGTCATATCCTTTAATTCCTTAGTTACAGGAGTCCATACTGGAGGTGGTGTAATTGGTACAAATATTTCTGACTGTAATCCTTTTATTACTGGCATACTTTAGACCTCCTCGTTCTTTTTACTTAAATTACTTACATATTTCTCATTAGGTTCTTCCCTTAAAACCTCTACATAACTCATGCTTAAACCTACTTCTTGCCCTACTTGTAAGGGATAGTCTGTAATTAACATTCTCATTGGGATTTTTAAAAATCCCATTCTGCCTTTAAAGTCTATACTTACAGCTCCATCACTTATTTCAACTATAATCCCTTCCATATATCTAGCATTGTCAATATATCTCATAATTTCACCTTATTTATATTAACTATATTTCTTTCTTCTCTTCTCACTCATAGGTAAAGAAGTTTCATTATCTGGTCTTGTAATTTTCTTATTTGTTGCCTTTTCTATTAATTGCAGATTATTCTCTTTTATGTCCTTGTTCCATTTTCTTTCAGGAGCTTTAACTTCTTCTCCTGCCATGGCTGCTTTTAACATTGCTAATATTCTAAGTCCATCATCATGAGTTAAAGTATTACAGGAAAGTATTTCGTTTTCAATTCCTGCCTCTGTTTTGTTAAGGTCTATCATATGAGTCATATACTGATTCCCAACTACTAAAGCACCTTGTACAGCACAGAAAGATGCTCCAACTACTGAGATTCCTCTCATACCTATTTGCTCAATATGACTAGCAAAGTCAATATGATTATTTCCAAAGCCTTCTGTAGTAACTACTGCACCATCAGCATCCATAGCCTCTACTGTCATACCTACTCTTTCTGATACATAGAATTTTTCAGAGTTAATTTGAGGACTTCCAACTAATACAACTCCACATAAATCAACTTCCTCATCTCTTAAGGCTTCTATTATAAGAGGCTCTCTGAAATAATGTCTTGAACACTCTTTTGTAGCAGGTCCTATACAAGTAAGTGCATGAATAGCTCCATCTAGTATTTCAAGCGGTGAACAAACTATTGGAACATTTCCAAGGTCAACATTAGGTTTAGCCCCTAATATTCCAACAGGTTCAACAGGAAGAATTAAATTATCGTGCATTGCTCCCTGCCCCATTATTTCCTTAACTATTACTATTTTTTTCTTGTCTGGTCGTCTCATTTGAACAAATTCCTCTTCATTTACTACTAAGGATTCATCTAAAGTCTTGAGTACCTCTCTTATTTCTTGAGTAATGAAATCAGAAGCCTTATGGGCTGCCAATGGTCCTGGTCTTTCCATATTTGTATTAGCTTTTATTGTAACTTCAGTTTTAATAAATATATCTCCTTTATCTGGAGCACCTGCTCTATTCCACATAATATTTTCTTCAAGAATTCCTTCTGATGAACCAAATTCACCTATTTGAACTCCATTTTCATCAGTACCAGTCACCATCATAATTACTCCATCAAGAACTCTAGTAAATCCTTGTCCAAGCTTATGTCCTTCTTCTTTAGTGGCTATTGGCTGAATATCCATTATTGTTTCAGAATAAGTATTATATTTATCAGGTGTGATTATTTCAACTTTAATATTCTTAACTAATTTATCTACCTTTACTGCATCTTCATGAATATTTTCTCTAATATATAAAGTTGTTCCTTCAATTTTAGTTTCTTCACCAAACTTTACTTCTGTTATATTGAAATGTCTTTTAACTAGTTTTCTAACCATTTTCTCAGGCTTTTTCTTAGGTTCTTCTACAACTATATCCTTTATAGTTTCTTTAGCCTCTACTACAGGTGTAGAAGATAGTCCAAATATTGGAACTTCAATATCTATGCCCTTACCTTCTGCAATTTTAATTTTAATTACTCCACCATTTCCAGTAGATATTGCTGGTGTAGATTGTTGAATATTAAATCCTTCTAGGACTTCCTTCGTTACTGGAGTTAAAGCAGGAGTATCCTTAGATAATTTCTTTCCTATGACTTCTCCCCTAGTAAGAACACTATCATCAAGTTTAATAAGCAATGAATCTTCTAGTTTTTCAAAGTTCATGGGATTCTCTAAGTCTTCTGCTGTTATTATATCTCCAACTTTCATATTGTTTTTAAATACTGCTTTTTCATTATCATTATCCAATTCTACGTTTTTAACTTCTGATTCTAAAGCCTTCATTCCCTCTAGTATCTCTGGAGTTAATGGTGTTAGTGAGTCTATGGTTTTTAATAGTTTTGCTCCTATGGCTTCTCCAATTTTCACTGATGTTTCTGGTATAGTCAACAAGCCAGAGTCTTCAAGGTCTGGAAATATTCCTGGATCTTCAAGGTTACTTGCTGATATTATAGTTCCAGCTTCAACTCTACAACATACTACTGCAACTTCATTTTTTAGTTTTTCTGCTAATTCAGCATTTATTGCCATTGTAATCCTCCTTAATCTTTATTCTTCCACTGGAAGTCTTCTAGATAATTCATGGTCTACTGTTCTAAATATATGGTCTGTATGGTGATATACTCCTACTCCCATTTTAGGTGCACAAGCCATTACAGTATTTGTACAATCACTACAATTAGATATTAGAACTCTTTTTGCTCCACTTTTCTTTAAATCCATTATACCTTGAACTTGTCCTGGACAATGTCCCGGTGTCAAGCATTTATTTATACCTCTTACTTCCACAAGATTTTTACACTTTGTAACAGCAACTACTTCTGATTTCATTTTTCCTGCTATATCTCTAAGTCTAGTCTCATCTGCACCACAAGCACATACAAGTAACCCTAAAGGTCCATCAAATTCTGGTAAAGGTATGGTAACAATAGCACCGCCTGATGTCTTTGTAACCACTGACTTTTCCATATCTCCTGGTTTTCCTGTATATGGACCACCAATTATTATTTCTCCAAAATCTCCATCAATTCCACCACATTGTTCTATAAGTTCATTTATTTCAGTACCTATGGGCATTTGGAAAAACACATTGGATTCTTTACCACTTTTAAGTTTTCCACCTATGGTAATGTCCTTATCTATTACAGGCTTTAAATCTTCAACAGCTCTTGTTAAATTTGCTAAAGTCTCACCATTCATTACTACACATTTTGCCTCTATTGGAAGTTGAGTAGGTTCTAACCAAGTACCAAATATTTCATAGATTATAGCTCTTTCTTCTCCCATTGGATACATATCCCTTAACTCTTTTACTTCTACGTCATCTTTATCTCCAATGGCATTTCTCAATGATTCTACGGCTTTTTTATTTTTTTCTTTTATTGCTATATATCCTTTAGGTGCCTTTGTAGCCTCCATGGCATATCTTACACCCTTTATAACTATTTCAGGATTTTCTTCTAAAAGTCTAATATTATGATTTAAAATAGGTTCACATTCCACACAGTTTGCAATAATATATCCATCTGGAATTTCAGATTGCAATTTTATATGAGTTGGAAAACCTGCTCCACCTGAGCCTACTATACCTGCCTCATAAGCAGTTTCTGCTATGGTATCACATTTCTTTATTTTCATATAATCTTTATTATCTAAATCTGCTCCTTCAATTTCTATATATTCCTCTGTTATCTTTACAACTTTTCCAGATACACTTGCATGTATTTTAGCACCAAGACCATTAGGCTCTCCTATACACTGACCTCTTTTTACTTCATCACCTATATTTACTATAGGCGTACAAGGAGCACCTATATGTTGCTTTAAAGGAATTATCATCTTCCTACCTCCTAATAGCAAATTATTATATATTGTTTATATATGCAATTATTATACCAACTTTATGAGACTTATAAGATTTTCCTTATTTGAATTACTATAACCAATATAAATCAGCGTCTTTCAACACTTTAATTATATAGCAATAATATTTAATTTTTCATTTCTATGTTAATATTTAAACATTTATAATCATGATTATAAACCTAAGACCTATTTATGTCAATAACCTGACATAAATAGGTCTTATACTTATTTTTTTATTATAGATAAATCTAATTATACTCTAATATTTATAGGCTTTATGGTTTAAAACTTTGATATTACTAGATTTCTGATTTAAAAATAGTAAATGTCAGTTTTTCATACATTCATGTCATTTATTTGACACTTCCCTATGATTTTAAAGGTATTTCGTTAAATTATATAAATTTAATTTATAATATAAGGTTGCTCTTTTTATATTTAGAAGTTCTGCTGCCTGTACCTTATTTCCATTGGTTTTTTCTAAAGCATTTATAATTATATTCTTTTCAAATTCCTCCACTGCTTCTTTAAAATCAAAGGGAATTTCTCTATCTAAATCTATAAAGGATGTTACATTTGTACTATTTATTATTTCTATTGGAATATCCTTAATTCCTATTTCATTATCTTGAGATAAAATAACTAGCCTTTCAATAGTGTTTTTCAGTTCTCTTATATTTCCTTTCCAATGATAATCAGTCAATATCTTCATTGCATCTGGAGTCATATATATATTATTTTTATTGTTTTTCTTTGAAAATTCCAGCAAGAAATCCTTTATAAGCTCTGGAATATCTTCTTTTCTTTCTCTAAGAGGTGGTATAGATATAGTTACCACATTTAGTCTATAATATAAATCTTCTCTAAATTCACCATTCTCCATTAACTTATGTAAATCTTTATTGGTTGCAGCTATTATCCTTACATCTACCTTTATAGGTTTACTGCTACCTACTCTATATACTATACCATCCTGTAAAACCCTTAAAAGTTTTGCCTGCATTAATAAAGGCATATCTCCTATTTCATCTAAAAATAAAGTTCCTCCATTTGCTAACTCAAATTTACCTGGTCTTCCTTTTTTATATGCCCCCGTAAATGCACCTTCTATATAACCAAATAATTCTGATTCCAATAAATTAGATGGTATTGCACTACAATTAACAGGAATAAAATCTCCTTTTCTTTCACTTTCCTCATGTATTGACCTAGAAAACACCTCTTTCCCAGTTCCACTTTCTCCAGTTATAAGTACACTGGCATCAGTCTTAGCCACTTGTTTAGCCACAGTCATTGCATCTACTAATGCCTTAGATTTCCCAATAATCTTACCAAAGAAATACTTATCTTGAGTTATTTCTTTCATCTGTTGCTTTAGGATTTCTACTTTTGTTTTTTCTCTATCTAATTCCATATATAAATTGGTTATTTCATTTAAGTCTCTATCTGTGGATACTGCTCCTATTAGCTCCCCTTTATATATAAGAGGCACAGCAGATAGGATTACATCTGTTTCTCCTTTTGGATTATGTTTTAGATTTTGAAATGTCTTTTTTTCCTTTAATGCCCTTAGAAGTATTGGATCTTTAAAGAATTTTTCAATACTTTGTCCTACAATTTCCTTAGCCTTTATACCATATAATTTCTCAGAACTGGCATTCCAAAATGTAACTATGCCAGATGTATTTATTACACATACTGCCTCATGAAGATTTCCTAGTATAAGCCTTAGTTGAAGTTCTATTTCTCCAATATAATGTTCAGTCAAATTTATCACCTACTTGGGTTATTATTATATATAATTTTATCACAAATAACTATAAAAAACGACTTTCACCTATTTCTTTATAAATAAAACCAGCTAAATAGCTGGCTTTACTTTATGACTTTTTCTTTAATAATCTTTCCTTCTTTTTAATATTCAATTGTTCCTTTTTTGCAGCATACTTAGCTTCTTTCTGAAGCTTTATATAGTTATCCCACCTATCATGACTAAGCTCTCCTGTTGCCAATGCTGATTTAATCCTACAGCCTGGCTCCTTATTGTGGCTGCAATCTTTAAATCTGCATAGTCTTCCTAGTTCCTCTATCTCTGAAAATGCAGTATCTAGTCCATCTTCAGTGTTCCAAAGTGAAAGTTCTCTCATTCCAGGAGTATCTATTATCATAGTTCCGTTTCTTAACATAATTAATTCCCTATGAGTTGTAGTATGCCTGCCTTTACTATCCTCTTCCCTAATATCATTGACTTTCATTATCTCTTCTCCAGATAGAGCATTTACTAAAGAAGATTTACCTACACCTGAAGATCCTAGAAATACTATGGTTTCTCTTGGCTTTAAATAATTTTTCAATTCATCTATGCCTTCTCCTGTTACTGAGCTTAGATAGAAAACTGGCACACCCATGGCAATATCATCTAATTGAAAAGCATATTCCTGAATATCATCAACTAAATCTGTTTTAGTCAAAATAATTGCTGGACTTGCTCCACTTTCCCATGCAATGGCAAGATACCTCTCAATTCTTTTTATATTAAAGTCATGATTTAAAGACGAAATTATAAATACATGGTCAAAATTTGCAGCAACCATCTGTTCCTTTTCATAATGTGAATCAAATCTGGAAAACTTACTTTTTCTATCTAATACATAGTAAATTATATCCTCTCCATAAGGGTTTGGTTTAACTAAAACAAAATCCCCTACAGCTGGGTATATAACATTTTTATCATTGTAAAATATAGAACCTTTAAGCCTTGCTCTCTTTTCTACATTTTCATAAATTATTGTGTATATTTCTTTATGCACTTGAGTTACTCTTGCTGGAATCAGACTATTATCTCCATTAATTGATTCTATTTGGTTTTTAAAGTAATCTGTAAATCCGTAATACTCTATATTATTTATCATTTAACTCCTCCAAATTAATTGATTTTCTTTTAGTTTCTATATTTTTAATGTTTAAACTTATATTCTTTTTCATAAAACACCACTCCTTTATTTTCTTAAAAATGGGCATAAAAATGCCGTAGACAAAACCACTTCTAGTTATCTACGGCAATATTATTTAATTATTAAATTCTTAGTAGATGTGAAAGGTTGATTTCTACGGCACAAGGTTTATTGCATAACAAAAAAACATAGTATTGACTATTTGTTCCTTGGCCCATATTTGATTTTATTGAAGTCTCACCATTATCATTATTATCATATCACATCAACTCCTTGCTATTTACATAACTCAAGTATATAGGGGAAAAATATCATTGTCAAGTATGTGACGTCTATTTATTTTTTAATACTAGCCTTTCTTATAAAAAAATATCCTATAGAATAGCAAATAGCAGCTAAAATTACTTCTAGTATGAAGACAGACCCTGCATTAAACACTGAATAAAACCATAAATACATATTTGAAAGCATTTTAATTGTCTTAATGGAAAAAGAAACTCCTGTTGAGTTTAATACCAATAAAAACACTACTCCAACTCCTATCCAAAGCTTATATCCAAATCTATATTGCAAGACTCCTAGAAGGTTAGAAATAGAAAGTAATGCTAGAAAGAATACTGACAAAGAAAGTATTATAAATAATATATTATCTGTAGATGTATTAAATATACCGAATTCTGTCATTAACTTATATCCTGAAGTTTTAAAGAAATATCCTTCAATAAGATGTAATCCGCCTTGAATAATTCCAAAGATTATAGCCACAAGCATATTATTTACTATGGCAGACCTATAAAAATCTTTTCTTGTAACTCCAAAACTAAGAGCTAGTGCAAAGTCTTCATAATACATAATAATCCCATATATTATTATAAAGATAAATATAGACATCATATTTGCACCTATAAATGAAATTGCCTCTCCACCCTTTGAATTAAGTCCATATATAATATTACTGTTATAGGATATAGACAATATACTGGACAGTAAATTAACTATTAATATAATTCCCCAAAATACGCCTATAGATTTTTTCAAATCACGATTTTGAAATTTAAATATCCTTTTAATTGAATCCATTTGAATTTTCCTCCTTAATCATATTTTCAGTAAGATATATAAATAGTTTCTGAAGTGGTATATTACTTATTTCAATATTATTATTTCTTATATATTTGAATTCTTCTTCAGTGAAATCTCCATATATACCTACTATATTAGTAGAGCCAAATTCTTCCTTGTGAATTACCTTTTTATTATCTGTAACTTGATCTATCACATCTTTACGACCAGATAGGAAGTAAGATTTTTCTTTAAGCTTACTTACTTCATCTTTTAATGCAACCTTTTCATTATTCAAAATGATTACCTCTTCAAACATATTGGCAACTTCGTCTATTAAGTGGGTTGATATGATTATTGTCCTTGGATTTTTTTCATAGTCTTCTAAAAGTAATTGATAAAACTTATATCTCATAGCCGCATCTAAACCTAATGTGGGTTCATCAAACATGGTAATCCTTGCTCTTGAAGCAAAACCTATAATTAATCCCACAATAGTTTTATTTCCTGTTGATAGCTTCATCAGTTTTTTCTTTGTATTTAAATTAAATTCCTTAATTAGATAATCTTTATATTCTTCATCCCAATTCTTATATATTATACTGGCCATTGCCAATACATCTTTTACCTTTCTTTCCTTAATAGACTCTGGAAAATCCTTGATTAAACATATATCACCCATAGCATGAGAGTTTTCAAAAATTTCTTCACCATCTAGATTTATCTCTCCACTATCTTTTAATGTTTGACCAGATATTAGATTTAATAATGTGGTCTTACCTACTCCATTTCTTCCAAGTAATCCATAAATCTTATTTTCCTCAATGTTTAAATCAATATCTGTAAGAACTTTAGATTTTCCATAGGACTTGTTTAATTTCTTTACCTCAATCACACTATTCCCCTCCTTTATATTCTTCAACAAATTCTGCAATTTCTTCTTTAGTTATTTCAAGCCTGTTGGCTTCTTCCATTATATTTGGTAATATTTCTTTAAAAAACAAACTTTGCCTCTTTTTAATTATCTTCTTCCTAGCACCTTCTGCTACAAACATACCAATACCTCTTTTCTTGTACAAAATCCCTTCATCAACTAAGATATTTAGTCCCTTTCCAGCAGTGGCTGGATTAATTTGATAAATCTTTGCAAATTGATTTGTAGAAGGCGATTGTTCTTCTTCATTTAGATGCCCCATTAAAATATCATTTTCTATTATTTCTGCTATTTGTATATAAATAGATTTATCTGAATTTAAATCTAACAACTGAACCCCTCCTTATTTATATGTTGATTGGTTAGTTAGTTATGTAACTAAGTATATATGTATTTTGAATTTTTGTCAATATCTTTTCTAAATATTATAAAATTCTTCTTGACATTATTTATCTTTACATTTATAATTAATTTGTAATCATTACAACTTAGTAATAATTATTGTTATATGGCATTATATATTTAAAGGATGTGAAAAGATGAATGAAACCTTTGAAGATTTAGTAAATGAGTTAAAGAATAAAAATATCCGTCTTTCTCACCAAAGGTTAAAGGTTTTAGAGTATCTAAACAATAATAGAACCCATCCAACTGTTGATGAGATTTTTAAAGATTTACAAAAGGAAATTCCCACATTATCAAAAACAACTATTTATAATACATTAAATGCCTTAGTAGACAGCGATTTAGTAAAAGTTTTAACTATAGAGGATAATGAAGCTCGTTATGATAGTACTACTAAAGATCATGGACATTTTAAATGTAGTTCTTGTAAAAAGATATTTGATTTTCAAATAGACTTCGATTCATTAGAAATAAAAGAATTGGATAATTTTAAAATCCATAATAAGGATATGTATTTTAAAGGACTATGTTCAAATTGTAGTAAAGTTAATTAGTTTAATATTTAAAAAAATATAAAATATAAAATTAGGGGGAAAAACAAATGGAAAACAACAAAACTATTAAAAATCTTATGGAAGCATTTGCTGGAGAATCTCAAGCAAATAGAAAGTACTTAGCGTATTCAGAAAAAGCTGAATCAGAAGGAAAAATAAATGCTGCAAAATTATTTAAGGCAGCAGCTGATGCTGAAACTATTCATGCTCTTAGACATTTCAAAGTAGCAGGTAATGTTGGAACAACTGCTGAAAACCTTGAAGATGGAGTAAATGGTGAAACTTTTGAATTTGAAACTATGTATCCACCTTTTGTAGAAATTGCTGAAGCTGAAGGTAATAAAGCAGCAGTACAAACATTTACTTATGCCATGGAAGCTGAAAGAGTTCATGCAAAATTATATCAAGAAGCTTTAGATAATCTAGACAGCGAAGAAGAAGTTTTCTACTATCTATGTCCTGTTTGTGGAAACATTGAAAAATTCGTACCAGAAAAATGTAGTATTTGTAATGTAGCTGGTTCAAAATTTATTAAATATTAATATAAGCTAATTTTAAATTAATCAAAAAGACAGAGAAAATCCTCTGTCTTTTTATTATTTAACTTTAAAAAAAATTAAAGCATAATTCCTATATTTGTTAATGGCTTTTCATTTCAAATCATCTATATTAGTAATATAAACCTTCAAAACATTGGTTTTGGCAATCAATTTCAGTAAAAAATATCCACTAATTCCGCCAACTAAAGAACTTAGAATAAATGGACCTACAAAAAATATTAATGTACTCTCTTTTCCCAAAAAGTACTTGGCTATAGAGTAAGAAACTACTGCACCAATTATACCAGTTCCAACTACTTCACCTATAATGGCATAGATTGACTTATTAGTGTTTCTATACAATATTCCAGCTAAAAATGCCCCAATCATACTACCAGGAAATGCTAGTAAGGAACCAGTACCTAATAGATTTCTTATTAATGAAATAAGAAAAGCAACTGCAATTCCATACCAAGGTCCAAATAATACTGCCATTATTACGTTTATCACATGTTGTACAGGAAATACCTTTGCGATTCCTAAAGGAATATAAATAATATTGGAACTTACCACTCCAATTCCTATTAGTAAAGAAGATAGGGTTAGCTTTCTCAAATTCACGATATCACCTCCTTATAGAAAACAAAAAAAGCACAAATCCATGTAGGACTTGCGCTGAATTAAACATATAAATAAATGCTAAATCTTTACACTTCCCTACGCTAGTATTACCCAGATCAGGTTAAGGGATTAAAGACTTTATAGGGTCTTTTTCTCAGCTAGCCTTTCTAGCACTCCCAGTGAATAATTTTTATTTAGTTTTCAAATATATGAAAATAATATCACAATTAAATTTAATAATCAATTTAAACCTTATTTTTTATAAAAGTAACCCTTTATACTGAAAAAACAATATAATAAGATTTCTTTCCTATTTCACCAATATATTTGGTAATGTATAATAGTCTGTAAGTCCAGATATTATATTATTTTTTCCTATTCTAGTATAAATACCTGCAAATTTTTCCTTATACATAAAAAGTCCAACTATAGATCTAAACTCCTCTACTTTTATCTCATTATCTTCAAATAAAATATGTTCTCTAGTGAAAGGTGTAAAGAATTCTTGATATAAATAATCTTTATTAAAGGAGTCATCTAGTCTTTTCTTCCACTCATCTTGTGTTAAATCTCTGCCTGCATATACGCCTTGGGAAGCATTTAAATCTAAAGGTTTCATTATATATTTATCTTTATTGTTCAAGACTTCATTATAGACCTTATTATCTCCCTTAAATAGTCCAGTAACAGGTATATGATTCTTCACAAATTTTCTTTCTTCCTCTGATAAAAATTCCAGTGTATCTTCATCATGTAATATCTTAAATATTATTTTATTGTGTACTACTTGAGACCTGATGGATCCTATGGAACAAAATGCCTTATTTTTATATGCCTCAATAAAATCTGGTATTTCATTAGCCTTTTCTATTAGCTCAAAGGTTACAATTCTTCTATATACCATATCTATTTTAAAGTCTTCAAAATATAATCCTCCATCTCTATACTTTAAATCTCTAGGATCTGCAATTATAGTATTATATCCCTTTTTTATAAATGCAGCCTTAAAAACTTCAAACTCTTTAGATGTACCAGATTCAGTAAAATCTACTATGGCTATATTAGGTTTTTCTATTTTGTTATTCCATTGTCTAAATATACTAACACTATCGTCTACCCATCTATCTATTAATTCAAATAAAGATAAATTATATTCTTTAGAAAAATCCTTTAAAGCCTCTGTTTGAAGTAATATTTCCCCTATGGTATTATCTTCATTCATTGCAGAAGAACCATCC
This sequence comes from Tissierella pigra, assembly GCF_009695605.1. Taxonomy (GTDB): domain Bacteria; phylum Bacillota; class Clostridia; order Tissierellales; family Tissierellaceae; genus Tissierella; species Tissierella pigra. The sequence goes on along the minus strand of NZ_VUNQ01000035.1, from coordinate 21,049 downwards.
GTATTTAGCTCACAAAATTTGAAATTATCTTCATCTTTATAGAATAGATCAAATCTTCCTATGGGAACATTTATATCATATCCATTATCTACTAAAATCAGCTCTTCTAAAAGAGGACTGAATTCAAACTTTTGTCTGAACCCCTTAGACTCTAAGTATCTTTTAGTCACTTTATTAGTTATGGAAATAAGAGTATCACCAATCTTTGTGAAGTTTTCTATATCTTTTTCAGTATAAAACATAGGGTGATAAAGAAATGGTACTGGCTTTCCTTTATATATTGCTGTAGAATTTGCTACCTTTTCTAGTGTTAATCTATAGTCCTTTTCATATTTTCCCATATCAGATTTAATTAGTTCTATATAATCATCATTTACTTCTTTCCAGTTCATTAAATCACCTCAATATTATTATTCAGTAAACACCAATTTAAAGCTGCTTTCTTTCCTAACTCAGATTTTTCTTCTGTGATTCCATAGGGGTTCGTTTCTGATATAATCATTCCTTCAAGGGGTAGTAAGTATTTAGCCTCTTCCTTATCTAAACCTTGTTGTGCCAATTCTACCAACCATTTACCTATTTCCAATACAGTTTTATCATTTAACCTACCTTTTAGTCCATTTTCCATAATATCCTCTTTTGATTTATTTACATCATGGATAGTTATATACTTAATATAATCATATACTTTATTTAAATTTTCTTCATCATAGAATATCCCCTTTATTAAAGCCACTGCTGCAAAACTTAATGGATATGGAACTGAGTCCATCATTCTAATTTCAATAAACCCTTTAGTTCGTACATCTGGGAAAAACATAGTCAATAAATGTTCCAACTCTTCTTTCTTATAGTTTTCTGGATCAAAAATTTCTTTTACTTTTCTTTCACCAGTTGGTATTACTTCATTGTCTTTTATTATAAGTATAGGGGGACTATTAAGTATATATTCGGCATATTTTTTATATCCATAATCATTATCTAAAGCATGCTGTACTACTCCTGATCTATCATTATCACAATTATTCCATATATCAGTTCTCAAATTATATTTATTCCACTTTTCTCCTTCAAAATAAAATCCATTATCAAATAGAGCATATAATACTGGAGACAATCCATTGGCTACTCTAAACTTTCTTCTATAATCTTCCTCCGACTTATAGTCTATGGCTATTTGTAATGCCCCTGTGCCTTTCATCATATTATGAGCATATTTTCCCTTGGTTTTAAAATAGTTAAACATAATATCATATCTTTCCTTTGGCAAAAGCTTTATATCATCTATTTTAGTTTCTGGATGATATGATACTGCCATTAGCCCTTGATTTTTTTTATGAAGTATTGGAACTATTTCATTTAAAAATCCTAGATACTCTCTTTCAAGTTCTTTTATATTTACTTTAGCTTCTATACTAAGTTCAAATTGACTTCCTGGTTCTAAAGTTATAGTCTTATTTCCTTTTTTTAGTCCAAGAATGTATTCTCCTTCATAACTTCCCGTCCAACCACCTTTTTCAAGTTCATGTAACGTTTCACCTATACCATTTTCACCATAATAGGAGATAGTCCTTAAAGAATCTTTATCTACTATAAAATGTTCAAATTCAACTCCAATTTTAAAGTCCTCTATATTTTTTTCTCCATTTATAAAATATTTAACTATTTCTTGTATTTGTCTAGCATAATCCATTTATTTCTCTCCCTTAGGTCCTATATATTATTCTCTTCAACTATTAATACCCAATTATTCTAATTCTAATAATATGCTAATACTATTATAATATCCATCAATAAATGATATAATTATAATATCAAACTGGAGGTGTAATATGAATAAGAAAATTAAAATTGGTATCGTAGGTTATGGGAATTTAGGTAAGGGTGCTGAATTAGCCGTTAAAGAAAATGCTGATATGGAGCTAGTAGCCATATTTACAAGACGAAAACCTGATTTATTAAATACAAATACTAATGTAGTACATATTTCTAATATATTGGATTTTAAAGATAAAATTGATGTAATGATACTATGTGGTGGTTCTCTAATGGACCTTGATGAACAAGGACCCATGATAGCAGAAAATTTTAATACTGTAGATAGTTTTGATAATCATGGAAGAATTCCTGAATACTTTGAAAAAATCAATAATATAGCATCTAAAAATAAAAATTTAAGTCTTATATCAGTTGGATGGGACCCTGGGCTATTTTCTCTCAATAGATTATTAGGTCAATGTGTTTTACCAAATGGGAAAGATTATACTTTTTGGGGAGAGGGCTTGAGCCAAGGTCATTCAGACGCAATTAGAAGAGTAAATGGTGTAAAATATGGAGTACAATATACTGTACCTGTTAAAGAAGCTCTAGAAAAAGTAAGAAATTGTGAGATTTTAGATACTCCAATCTGTAGTAGACATAAAAGGATATGCTATGTAGTGTGTGAAGATAATGAAGATAAAGATAGAATAGAAAAAGAAATAAAGACTATGCCAAATTACTTTGCTGAATATGACACAACTGTATTCTTTATATCAGAGGAAGAATTCAACAAAAATCATAATGAAATGCCCCATGGAGGATTTGTCATTAGGGCTGGAAATACAGGACTAGAACACAAACAAAAAATGGAGTTTAACCTTACTCTTGATAGTAACCCAGAATTCACTTCGTCTGTGCTGGTAGCTTATGCTAGGGCAGTTTATAAGATGACCTTAGAAGGAAAAATTGGTGCTATTACTATATTTGATATTCCTTTAGGATACTTATCTCATAAATCAATGGAAGAATTACGAAAAGAATTACTATAGAGGATTAATCTTTTGATTAATCCTCTTAACTTTATCCAATGCTAATCTATATGCAGCTTATAAACATTTGACTCATATACTATATCTAGTTTGGGCTGTCTAAAACTACCTTTATGGTCTATATACATTCCACATTTCTCCATAACCTTACCTGATGCAGTATTTTCTATGGCACAACTTGCAATAAAATCTTTAATTCCTGAACTATATCCAAATTCAATAACTGATTTTACAATTTCAGTTGCATAACCTTTATTCCAATGCTCTTGCCTAATTGAATACCCGAATCCCCACTCATCATTTCTATCTGTAGGACCAAAACAGCAAGTTCCAATAATTTCATCAGTATCTTTTAAAATCGCAACTGTTAAATATCCATTTCTATCGTCTGTATCAAATATGGACACAATTTCATCTTGTGATTCAACAGGATCACTCATATATCTTTCATTTTCACTATTACTCCATATCTCCCAAACATCTTTAGAATCATCCATCATCATATCACGCAGTATTAGTCTTTCACTAATAATATTATTTGGTAACATATTTATCCTCCTTATTTAAAGATAATAGGATTATCCTAATTTCCCCTTATATTTTTATATCTTTCTATATTATCATCACTTAAAAATTCATAGGCATTATTTATTTGCTGAAATACCACAGTAGCATCTGGCGATTTATTTAAATCTGGATGATATTCTTTTGCCTTTTTTCTATAGGCAAGTTTTATTTGGTATTTATCTGAATCATAGGAAACTCCTAATAAATCACAGCTCTTTTCATATTTACTTTTAAATTCAATATTGGGATTTACATAACTATTTCCATATTCTGTATTCTGATAATTACCACCGTAACTACTGTAACCACCATACCCACTACTTCCCCTTTGGGCATTTTGATATTCAGCCCATTTTCTGAATCTCTCTTCCCACTCCCTTTGTTGCTCTGCTTGTCTTTGTTGTTGTTCTCTTCTTCTTTTTTCTTCTTCTATTCTTCTATACTTACTGCCATATTCATTAAATGTACCGAATTCTGCTTTTTTACCTTTTATAAGATTATCTGCATGGTCAAATAAATATTCTGTTACCATATACTTTATATATTTCAAATAAGATATAAACTTTGTTCCTAAAATTGGAAATATGAGGAGAAATACAATTCCAAAAAGAGTAAGAGGGTTGAGTAGCAAAGCAGGTCCTAATATCATAATCAATAAACATCCACCCATGGATATAATACCTAATACTCCTCTTCCAACACTTATTACAATTCTCACAATAAACTCTACAACTCCAATAAAAACATCAAATACTACAGAAACTATTTTAGCAATAATATATAAAATATTACCCCATGTCTTTTTTAATATATTCATATAATATTAAACCTCTCTTTATTAAAAGATTCTATGTCCTTTGTTCAAACTTTTCCTTGCATTTCGGACAAGTAACCATGATTTTTCCTTTTTTCTTTGGAACTCTTAAATTTGTACCACAATTTGAACATTTAATATACTTATGGGTTTTGAAATCCTTTGCTTTTCTCTCAGTCCTTTTAAACCATGAATAAATAGGACTCATAAAGGTTGTAAATTTATAGTTCTCCATTCTACGCTTATTTATATCTTTAGAAAATGTCCTGTATATACTTATAACCAATGGAATATATCCAATATAAATTAATACAGGGATATTGGCAAATCTAGCTACTAAAGTCAAGAATAAAGCTAAAAATGTCAATACTACTGAAAGTTGATCTCCACCATATCTACCAGTCATAAACTTATTTAACCATTTCATATACATTACTCCTTATCTATACTTTGTTATATTTTACTATTAATACATTAACTTTGCAACATAACTAGTTTCATTTAACTAAATACTCTACAAACTTTTTAGATGCTGGAGAAAGAGAGACTCCTGTCAATGAACAAATCCCTATACTTCTTTTTGGAATGTTTGGGGCAAGATTAATTTCATATAGGATTCCCTGTGTTAAATAATCCTCTGAAAACTCCTTAACTACACAGGCTAAACCTAAACCTATTTGTGCAAATTCAAGAAGTAAGTCATGAGAACCTAGTTCGATTTCTGGGTTTATTCTTATTCCTTTTGAAAAAAGATATTCCTCTACATATTGTCTTGACCTAGACCTATTATCTAAAAATATTAAAGGATATTTTAAAAGTTCATCATATGTCATGGGTTTTAAAGCCAAATCTTTGTATTTTTCTCCACCTATAAATATATCATGGATATCTTTGCATTTTCTTATAGATAATGATTTATCCTCTATTGGTAAATTGCATATTCCAATATCTATTTCACCTGATTTTATTAAATTTCTAAGGTCATCTGTAGTACGATTAATTATTTTTAGTTTAATTTTAGGATAATCTTTATAAAAACTCTCTAAATATGGTAATAAATAATATCTAGAGATTGTATCACTAACTCCTATCTTTAATTCCCCTTCATTTAAATTTCTTGATTCTTTTATTTTTTTTTCCCCAGTATCTAATAAGCTAATTGCTGAATTCGTATATTCAAATAGAATCTTTCCCTCATTGGTAAGTATTACTCCCTTTGGAATTCTGGTAAAAAGTCTTACTTTTAATTCTTCTTCTAGTTGTGCTATAGATTGACTTACAGCAGGTTGTGTCATATATAATTCTTTAGCAGCCTTTGAAAAGCTTCCACATTCAGCTACTTTATCAAATACTTTATAAAGCTCTAATCTAATAGACATATAACCACTCCTTATGCCTATTATATCATATACCTATTTTACTTATACCTGAAAATATTATATATTAAAATTGTAGGATATGAAAGGAGCGATATAAATGGAAAGAGTAGTAGGAACTGTTATTAGAGGTTTAAGAACACCCATTATTAAAGAAGGAGATAATATCATCGACATAGCAGTGGACTCTGTAATCAAAGCTTCCAAAATAGAAAATTTTACAATTCAAGATAAAGATATAATTGCCATAACAGAATCTCTCGTTGCTCGTGCTCAAGGAAATTATGCCCATATTGATGATATTGCAGAAGATATTAAGGAGAAATTTGGAGATAAAACCATTGGTGTAATATTCCCTATTTTAAGTCGTAATCGTTTTGCCACCATATTAAGAGGCATTGCTAAAGGAGTAAATAAAATAGTACTAATGTTAAGCTACCCCTCAGATGAGGTTGGAAATCATTTAGTAGATATAGACACATTTGATATGACTGGAGTAAATCCTTGGACAGATGTATTAAGTGAAAAAGAATTTAGAAAACATTTTGGCTATACTTTACACCCTTTTACTAATGTAGATTACATCGAATATTATAAATCCATAATTGCTGAATATGAAACTGATTGTGAAATAATTTTCTCCAACAATCCAAAAACTATTTTAGATTATACTAAAAATGTAATTGTATGTGATATTCATACTAGATTTAGAACTAAAAGATTGTTAAAGGAAAATGGAGGAGAAAACATTTATGGACTTGATGATATTTTAACTTCATCTATAAATGGCAGTGGATATAATGAAAAATATGGTTTACTTGGCTCCAATAAATCAACAGAAAACAAAATAAAATTATTCCCTAGGGATTGTCAGCCTGTTGTAGATAAAATCCAAGAATCCATCAAAGAAAAAACAGGTAAAACCGTTGAAGTAATGATTTATGGAGATGGTGCCTTTAAAGACCCTGTAGGAAAAATTTGGGAATTGGCAGACCCTGTAGTTTCTCCTGCTTATACTTCTGGCTTAGAAGGAACTCCTTCAGAAGTAAAATTAAAATATTTAGCAGATGATAAATTTGCCGATTTACAAGGAGATGAATTAAAATCAGCCATATCTAAGTATATTGAAAGTAAAGAATCCTCTTTTACTGAAGGTATGGATTCTCTAGGAACTACTCCTAGAAGACTTACTGATTTAATAGGCTCCCTTTCAGATTTAACCTCTGGTAGTGGAGACAAGGGAACTCCTATAGTTTATATCCAAGGATATTTTGATAAATATATAAAATAGGTCAAAAAGACAGAGGATATTTATCTTCCTCTGTCTTTCTTATATTCAGTTACATTTATATTGTAAAACACTTTATTTTTGTAATAATATTAAATTAATTAGATTGTCTACTTTGGAAGTATCATATCATCTTATATCCTCTTTATTTTTAGATCTTCTTATACTTATTTCCCATTTGTTTTTCATATAGATTTCTCAACTTTTTAATAGCTTCTTCATCCATATCCTTCTTTCTTATTAAAGATGCCTGATTCATATTAAAATAGTTTATGAAATAGTCCTTCGACTCAAGTACCTGATAAAATTGGTCATATTTAATTTTAGATTGACCTTCAATTGCTGTATTTTTTACAATTAAAAAATCATCATGAAAATCTAATATATCTTGAGAGTCAAATACTCCTGTATTATCAGTTTTTATTCTTTGTTTAGTTCTCCTTTCAACCTTAAAAATCATTGTGCTAAAGGAAACTAATGCAAGTAGAATCCAAAGCATAAAAAACCTTATTATATTAAATTCCCTATCATCAAAGGCAAGTAATGCAGCCATTAAAGCAGCTAATATAATTATAAAAGGAATTATTACTTTGTTCCTTCGAAATGTTGCCACATATAAAAATTTATGATAATCTTCTTTTGTCATACGAGTTTTCACTGTAAATAATTTGTTAGCCATGTCTTCCCCCTAACTTTTCTATCATTTTATCTCAATATATAAAATCTTTATAATATCTTACTGATTACATGGATATAAAATATTAATAATAGTAAGTCTAAAAACAAAGTCACATAAATAAATCTTTTTATTATGTTTTTCTTAGTCAATCCAATAATTGCAAGGATCAATGAAATTATAAAGAATGTAAAATGAAGATATAAAGATATTTTTGTACCCAAAGGAGTAAGAACCATTGGCATCCATAGAATACTAATGATTGCAGATATCATAGATAATATTGGCAGTTTTTCACTTCTCAATTTTATATAGGATTCGCCTATGACTTTAACAAGATTATCAATATCTCCAGCTATTATTTCTTTTTCAGTAAAAGCATATGATTCATTTGTTATGTCTTCAACCTTAATAATGTATTCCTTATGATTTATATTTAAAAGCTTTACATCCTTTATATTTACAATACTTTTAAATGTATTTCCTTTAATTTCAAAACTCTCATTATCTAATCTTTCAATTGAGCATATTAAAGGATTTCTTAAGCTTTTCATTCTATAATCAATATAATATCCAACCCAAGACATTATGGCTAAAAATATCAAAGTAATACCAGCCAATGGTTTGCTATCTATTAACATTATTGAAATAAAAAGACAAACACCTGAAAGAAGTATATTAAAATAAATTCTCTTAGAATATTTAATATATCTAATTACTTCTTTTTTAGGACTCAGTTTAAATGCTACTATGGCATTTTCAAAGCTTTCCTCTGCTTTGTCCTTTGGTTTATAACTCTCATATCTATACTTTAATTCTTTTATAAATCCTATATGCTTGTCCTCTAAATCATATGGTATTTCAAATGTCCTTAATGTCGCTTCTGATTTTCTATTCATCTTAATTATTAGACCATGGCTATTTTCCTTTATCTTTTTTATATCTCTAAAAGGAAATATTAATTGTTGATTCTTTACTTTAACTATTAGCTCATCTTCTCCAATTATAAAATCTAAGGATATAATTTTCTGCTTACTTAGTAATGATTTAATTATGAATATTAAATATAAGATAAAATAGGAAATACCTAATAAAAAAATAAATTTAAGGGGTTTTACTAGATATCCTATAACTAAAAATATAACTGCAATTAAAGTCTTATAGTCTATAAGCAAACCTAGATTTCTTCTTATTATTTCTTTTTTAGTTATCCTGCAGTTATACTCCATAATCATCCCCCATATATTTACTTTTAATTTTATAAAAAAGTTTGAGCATAATAACTTGTTAATATATTTAATCTCTAATATGTAATTCTCCCATCTTCTTAGATGGGAGATGGATAACATCAACTTAGTAAATACCCGATGTATTTAATAAGTTATGCCAATATAGAAGTTCTTATATTGTATTCAAGGTCAGTTCCACCTTTAGAGCCTAAACAAACTTGTTCCGCTGGGAATATTTATTTAACTCTAATATAGTCTACATATTTATATTCTAAGTCATCTTGTCTATCTATTTCTGATTCTTTTACTATTTTCCAATCATCTAATAAGTCTAAGTTTGGTATGAAGGTATCTGCTCCTTCAAAGGAGTTAAATATTTTAGTTATATACGCTTTATTGCAATAGGAAATGGTTTGTTTAACAATTTCCCCTCCCCCTATTATGAAATTCTCCATGTCATTATTAGGGTTTAATTCCTCTAGCAATGGAAATAAGTCTTCTAAAGAATTAATCACAGTTGCACCTTCAGCTTTATAGTTCTTATCTCTAGTTATTACAATATTTATCCTATTAGGCAATGGCTTTTTATCTGGTAAAGACTCAAATGTTTTTCTTCCCATTATAATAATATTTCCCTCTGTAAGTCGTCGAAATCGCTTTAAGTCTTCTGATATTTTATATAGCATATCTCCGTCATATCCAATGTTCCAATTATTATCTACTGCAAAAATTAAAATCATATAGCCTCCTGCAAATTTATTATATAGTTTTATTTTAGAATCCAGATACTATTTCCTCATAGCTTTTTATAGCATATTCTCTACCTGATTCAGTTAGTTTTATTATATCATCTTTTATATAGATTTTCTCCTTATCTTTAAGTTCTTTTATTATTAATTTCAAAAATTTCTCATTCCATTGTAGATGCTCCTTAATGGTATAAATCCCACTCTCTAAAGCCTCCTCCTCTTTACCTTCATGGTTATATATATGAAACATTAAAGATTTTCCTGCAAATTCTATTTTTTGTCGTTTTCTTCGACTAACAATAGTTAATAATCCTCTGCTAGGTGAAAATATAAAGACCAACAAGAATACTACTCCTGTCATAACTGCCATAGAGCCTGCTATGGAAACATCTAAAAAGGAAGCCAATTGGTATCCTAAAATTCCATTTAATCCACCAATCAATCCACTTAAAATAATCATACTTTTTAGATTATCTGTAATTAGATATGCTGTAACTGGAGAACCTATCATAAAAGCAATTACTAGAATAGATCCTACAGATTCAAAAGCTCCAACAGCAGTTATTGAGACTATGGTCATCAAACTATAATGTATCAAAGCAGGTGAAAATCCTAAAACAGTTGCTAATGCAGGATCGAATGTTGCTATTTTAAGCTCTTTAAAGAATATTATTACAAATAAAAGATTTATTATTAAAATACCTCCCATGGAATAAATTGCCTTCGCCCCTATATCTATTCCAAATACCTTCATACGGTTGAAAGGTGCAAAGGCAAGCTCTCCTAATAACACAGAGTCTGTATCTAAATGAACCGAACTAGCATACTTAGATATAATTACTATGGCTATACTAAAAAGCAAAGGAAATACTATTCCTATTGCCGAATCTTCAGATACTAGTTTAGTATTATTTAACATCTCTGTTAAAAATACAGTAATAACTCCCATTAAAGCAGCTCCTACTATTAGAAAAGGAGAGGTTAAACTATTTACCATAAAAAATCCAATTACTATTCCTAATAAAATCGTATGGGTTATAGCATCTGACATCATAGACATTTTTCTAAGAACTAAAAATACACCTGGGAGGGAGCACGCTACTGCCACTATAACTGCTATGATTTGAATTTCCATTTGTGGTGACATCTATAACTCCTCCTTTTTAAAATAATTTTCCACATATTCTAATCCCTTTTCAGTAATTGCCCATTTATTGAAGTAATCCTTCTTAGCAAGACCTCTACTTCCTAAGGATTCTAGTTTCTTTGTAAGTTCTTTTGCTGATTTTACAGTCATAGATTTATCTGGTTTTATTATAGAGATATTGTGACTATGATTCAAATCTTCATGATTCATAGCTAAACGATAGAGATTCACTAGAACCTGGTCTTCATTTATGGTCCTTTCCTTCTTTCTATTTCTAAAATATTTCCATATCAAACCTCTATTAGGTGCAAAACATAAACTAAAAATTACTATTATACTTATAACGATTACTATCATTGGACCAGTAGGTAATTTTGAAACTAAAGAGCTTAATATAGTACCAATAACTCCTGATACAGCTCCAAATAGAGCCGATAAAACTACCATAACAGATAATTTATCTGTCCACTGCCTAGCAGCTACAGCTGGGGCTGTAAGCATGGCACTCATTAAGATAACTCCTACAGTTTGCAAGCCTATAATAATAGCTGTTACTATCATAATAAAAAGTAATGTAGTTATTTTTTTGGTAGAAAAGCCAAGACTTTCAGCAAAATCGCTATCAAATGAGACTATTTTAAATTCTTTCCAGAATATGACAATCAAAGTTATTAAAACCACTCCCAATATACCCATTATTTGTATATCTCTCTTTAATAGAGTAGATGCCTGACCAAAGATGAAATTTTCTAAACCTGCTTGATTTGCATTTGGTATTTTTTGAATATAAGTTAAAAGAACAATGCCACCTCCAAAGAATACCGATAGTATCAATGCCAAGGCACTATCAAATTTAATTCTTGAATACTTCACTATGGAAAGAATAATAAATGTAGATAGTAATCCTGAAATCAAAGCTCCTAAAAGAAGTATCTCTGTTCTTTTACTTTGAGTCATTAAAAATGCCAATGCAATTCCTGGTAAGGCAGAGTGAGAAACCGCATCTCCCAATAAACTTTCCTTCCTTATAACAGCAAAGCTTCCCAAAACCCCTGATATTATCCCCAGAAGTGCAGAGCCTAGGGATACAATCTGTAAAGTATAATCTGTTAATATCATATCTAACAACTTTCTCACCTACCTCTTTAAAATTTGCCCTGTACTTCTATAAGTCTTTCTTAGATTTTCATCTGTAAATACTTCACTAACAGGTCCACTGGCTATAATCTGAGTATTTAATAATACCACCCAATCAAAATACTCTTCCACAGTTTGAAGATCATGGTGAACAACTATTATGGTCTTTCCCCTTTCCTTCAATTCCTTTAAAATGGATATTATAGCCTTTTCAGTCTTAGCATCTACACCTTTAAATGGCTCATCCATAAAGTATATATCTGCATCTTGAACCAATGCCCTTGCAAGAAATACTCTCTGCTGCTGTCCTCCAGATAGCTGTGATATTTGTCTATCTGCAAATTCTATCATATTTACCTTTTCTAAGGCTTCTCTTGCCTTTTTCTTATCTTCTTCCTTAGGTCGTTTTATCCATCCTATTTCCCCATATCTCCCCATAAGAACTACATCTAAAACATTTGTAGGAAAGTCCCAGTCTACAGATTCAGACTGGGGTACATATCCTATATGTTTTCTTTGGGACTTATAAGATGCCCCATTAAATAATACATTTCCTGATACTGGCTTTATTAAATCCAACATAGCCTTTATTAATGTTGACTTTCCTGCTCCGTTAGGTCCTACTACTGCCATTAAAATGGATTTTGGTATATTAAGATCAACGTCCCATAAAACGGGCTTTGCTTCATAGGCAACTGTCATATCTTCGACCTCTATTATATAATCAAGATTCATATTTCATTCCTCCTTGCCAATTATTCAATTATTTTAAGGCATCAATAATTGTATCTATATTTGCCTTAAATGTTCCTATATAGGTTTCATCATCAGTTCCTGCATCACCTGTAGAATCAGAATATAGTTCTCCTCCTATTTCCACTTCAAATCCCTGAGCCTTAACAGCTTCTTGCAATGCTTCAATACTCTTTCGTGGCACTGATGACTCAACAAATATTGCCTTAATCTTTCGTTCCACAATAAACTTTGCCAATTCACGAACATCAGATGTCCCTGCTTCTGAAGCAGTACTTATGCCTTGTAGCCCCTTAACTTCAAACCCATAAGCATTCCCAAAATAATTAAAAGCATCATGGGCAGTTATAAGAACTCTATTTTCCTCGGGAATTTCAGCTATTCTTTTGTTAATATATTCTTCAAGCTTATTAAGCTCTCCTAAGTATTTCTCTAAATTACTCTCAAAATCCTTTGTATGTTCTTCATCTAGTTCTTTAAGTCCTTCTGCCACAGTTTTTGCTGCTTCCTTCCAAAGCTTTACATCAAACCAAATATGAGGGTCGAAGCTTCCAGGACTTGAAACAAAATCAATAAAATTTGATTCATCTATATCTTGTGTCACTGCTAAAACTACTTTCTCACCAGCTTCTATATTTTCAAATATCTCTCCCATTTTTCCCTCTAAATGAAGACCATTATAAACTACCATATCTGCATTTTGCATTAGCTTCACATCTCCTGCACTGGCTTTATATAAATGAGGGTCAACTCCTGGTCCCATTAACCCTTGAACATTTACATATTCTCCTCCAATGGATTTTACAAGGTCTGCTACTAAAGTAGTAGTGGCTACCACCTTATATCCAGTATCATTCTCCTTACTTGGATTTCCACATCCTGTCACAACAGCAGTTAATATGGATACAACCATTATTAAAATCAATATTTTTTTCATTACTTATTCCTCCCTTATTATTTTTGACCCATGGGGACATACCTTGGGATAATTTAAATATTCATCCAATTTTTCTTCCAGCTTTTTATTAGTTACATGCTCTAGTTTTTCTGCTTCATCATGTACTTCCTCAGAATTATATCCTAGTTTCTCCACAAGAAAAACCTCCCATAAAAGATGTCTCCTTCTGATTTTCTTAGCTTCTGTCACTCCGTATTCTGTAAGCTTTATACCTTGATATACTGTATATTCAACATAGCCATCCTGTAATAGTTTTTTTATCATCTCTGATACAGAGGGAGGTGATATATTAAGGGCTGTGGCTATATTCTTATTACTAACTTGCTCCTTGTCACCACCAAGCTCGTATATTGTCTTTAGATAATCTTCTTTGCTTATATTCATATTCTTCCTCCATGGTTATATTATGTTAGGCATGCCTAACTTATGTATATAATACCCTTTCTTTTAGAGTTAACACAAAATATTTAGAATAAAAAAGATAATCTCTGTTTAATACAGAAATCATCTTCTTATTTATTTTATAAATTAAAAGCTTGGGCTATTCTGCTGACTAATGCTTTTATATCTCCACCTTCAAAATAATAGGATAAGCTTAGTTCAGATGTACAGAATTTCTTATATTTCATACCAAATTCTTTTACTATATCGAATATCTCTGATGTGACTTTAGCTTGATTTATTCTCCCAGTACCTACTATGGATATTCTAGTAGTATGGTTTGTTTCCACATCTATAAATCTATCTACATTGTTTACTATATCCTTCTTTATGGAGGGAAATAATTTCATATACTCTTTAGAACATATAAAGGATATATTTATATGTTCATCTATTAAATTGTTTTCTGTCATCCCAATATCTAAATTATATCCTCCTAATATTCTAAATACATTAGATAATTCCTCTATTTTATTTGGAATATTTTTTATCCTTACCTCTACTTGATTATCATCTACCAACAATGATAATATTTTCAATTCTTCCATGCTTTCCCCTCCTATCTTCGTTCCCAACTGTTCTTTGAAGCTATTTCCAACATATATTGGTACTTCATACCTCTTTCCCAAGGCTAAAGCTCTTTTATCAACTACCTTAGCACCTAATCTAGCCATTTCCAGGGCAATATCATAATTTATTTCTGATATCTTACAAGACTCTTTATATAACTTAGGATCAATGGAATATATTCCATCTACATCTGTATATATTTCACAAGGACAGTTAAATTTAGCAGCTAAAGCTACAGCTGTAGTATCAGAACCCCCTCTTCCCAAAGTTGTAATATCTCCTTTTTCATTAACTCCCTGAAACCCTGCTACAATTACTATATTTCCTTCTTCCAAATATTTCTCTATTACATTTTTTTCAATATCTTCTATACTTGCCCTAGTATAATTTCCTTTAGTATTTATTCCAGCTTGTGTTCCTGTTAAAGAAACAGCCTTATGACCCAAAGTATTTAATGCCATGGATAATAAGGATATTGTACGCTGTTCTCCTATGGATAACAATACATCTAATTCTCTTTCCATAGGCTCTGAAGATATTTTTTTTGCTAATTCAAGCAATCCATCTGTATCTTTTCCCATAGCTGAAACTACAACTATAATATTTTTAGTACTTTTCTTTCTTTCAATTATTTTTTTAGCAATTTGAATGATTTTATCAGTAGTTTCTACTGAACTCCCTCCATATTTTTGAATAATCATGAAATCACACCCTTTTTACACTTCTAATCTTGCAGTGAAATAATCTTTCTTGTCTATCTTGAACAACTCTGCCATTCTTTCTAATTTTTCTTTTGATATGGATTTAGTTGTAAATATAATACTCTCTTGCTTTTCGAGCATATTCTCTATAATCCCATTATCCTTAATATATTTTTCTATTTTATCCCCAATATTTTCTTTAGTATCAATTCTCATATAATATTTTCCTTTATATAATCCGTTCATATTATCTAAATTCACATTCATTCCTAAATTTACTTTTGGATAAGTATTGGTTGTAATATCTATTAAATCACTTAAGACCGCATTAGCTGTAGGAAATCTCCCAGCACCTTCCCCAAAAAACCTTAATTCTCCGACCATATTTCCTATAAAAGAGACTAAATTTTTAGCATTATCAACTTTACCTAAATAAGAATCTTGACTCAAAATAACTGGCTCAACAGAAGCATAATATCTATTATGATTTAAAACTGCTGTACCTAATAGCTTAATTGTGCAATTCATATTTTTTATATTTCTTATATCTTTAAAACTTATACTATTGATTCCATAACATGAGATATTATCTTCATTTATCCTGTCTTTAAATGCAATAGTAGATAAAATTCTAAGTTTTCTTCTAGTATCATAGCCTTCAATATCATCAGTAGGGTCTGCTTCTGCATAACCTAAGTTTTGACTTATCTCTAGGGCTTCTGTGAAACTTAAATCATCTGTTACCATCTTTGTCAGTATATAATTTGAAGTTCCATTTAAAATTCCTTTTATTTGTTGTATTTCATTTATATTTATTTGCTCCTGTAATGGTTTTATAATTGGAATTCCTCCACCTACACTAGCTTCATATAGAAAAAACTTGTTATTTTTCCTTGCTAAATCCGTTAACTCCTCTAAATGTTTTGCTACTACAGCTTTATTTGCTGTGATTACATTCTTCCCTCTACTTAATGCTTCCTTTATATATTCATAGGGCTTATCTAAACCACCCATAACTTCAATAATTACATCAATACTATTATCTTCCATTATTTCATGAACATCTGTAGTAAGCTTTCCTCTATTTATTTCTACATCTCTTATTTTCTCTATGTCCTTTACCAGTATCTTAGATATATTAATTTCCTTTTTTATAAGTTTCTCTAAATAGTCCTTTCTTTCTTCTAATATCTGTACAATGCCTACTCCTACTGTTCCCAATCCTAATAATCCAATATTTAACATTGCTACTCCCCTTTCCTTATACTAAATAATATCTTATCCAATTATTTATTAATCTCTGTGAATGATTCCTCCATGTATTTTTAGGTATTACAGAAAAATCATCATCGGGAAAATAATTTTTAGGCAAATTAGGTACTAATCCTTTATTTCTATCTCTCTTATATTCATTTTTCAAAGTATCTGTATTATATTCTGGATGTCCTGTAATATATATTGCCTTTCCTTCCCTTTCAGCTAATATATGTATTCCCACATCATTAGATTTAGATAAAACCTCTAATTCTTTTATATCTCTTATATCCTCCTCTCTAATTTCAAAGTATCTAGAATGTGGGGTGATTATTTCTTGTTCAAGTCCTTTAAATAACGGAGAATTTCTTCCTATGATTTCATGACTAAATATTCCTACTACCTTTTTATCAATGATATGTTTAGGTATTTTATAGTTATAATACAGTCCTGCTACTGCTGCCCAACATAGGTATATAGTGGACTTGACATATTTATTAGAATAATCCATTATAATCTTTAACTCATTCCAATAAGATATATCACCAAAATCCACAAATTCTAGGGGAGCACCTGTTATTATCATGCCATCATAATTTGTATTTTTTATTTGCTCTAATGTTTTATAAGCTATTTCTAAGTAATTCAAACTTGTATTTTTAGGTTTATGTGATTTTACATATAGAAAATCTACTTGTATATCTACAAAACTATTTCCCAATAATTTCAATAGTTGATATTCAGTATCCAATTTATTTGGCATTAAATTTAATATCAATACTTTCAGCGAGTCCTGAAAGTCTCCTTGAAAATTAATGTCTATATTATCCTTTCTTAATAGATCTATTGCTGAAATATTTTCATTGATTACTAGACCCATCTATTACATCCACCTATATATAATCTGTCATTTAAACATTTGATTTCCTTTTTCATCCTTTATTCCTCCTTTTATAATTGAAAAATCCCTTCTAAAATAAGAAGGGATTTTTATATAAAAATATAATTCCGCTTCTTATCTCTCAGCTTTCGCCGCAGGAATTAGCACATTTTTTAAGCCATAGCTTAAAACTGTTGCTGGGTTTCATTGGGCCAGTCCCTCCACCTCTCTAGATAAGAAAATATTAAATTGTAATTAAAAAAACCTTCCTAGCCAATGCTAAGAAGGTAGATTCACGAATCTATATTATCGGCATTAGCAGAACCACCTTGTTAAATAACAGGTTGGTGTAGGGTCATGGAGCTAATTCTCTACCCTAACTCTTGATAAGTAAAGCTATTAAGTTATTAATCATATTAACATAGAGGTGTAAATATGTCAACAATATTTTCCCTATGCCTTAAAATTATATATTGGTTTTATTATATCTACAATCTCAACAGTTTCACCAATATTATTGAGAATTTCCTCAATTGGTTTATATGCAAAAGGAGATTCATCTAAGGTATATTCATTTACTGATGTGGAATATATCCCTTCCATACTTTTTTTAAAATCATCTAAATTGACAGATTCCTTGGCAACGTTTCTGCTCATAAGCCTTCCTGCACCATGAGGTGCTGAATAGTTCCACTCTGGGTTTCCCTTTCCTATGGCGATTATAGAGCCATCTCTCATATTTATAGGGATTAAGACCTTCTCTCCCTCATAAGCTGATATAGCACCTTTTCTAATAATATTATCTTTAAAATTAATATAGTTATGAATGGTTTCAAAGTAGGTAAACTCATGTAATCCTTTTTCAAATAGAGATTGTAAAATAATATCTGCCATCATCTCTCGATTTAAACTTGCATATTCTTGACAAATCTTCATATCATGTAAATATTTTTCTCTATATTCTCCAGTTAAATAACATAGTGCTTTTGGGTAGCTAGGCTGAAGATTATCATATTCCTTTTTCAGTTCTTCAAGCACCTTCTTTATTTCTTTTCTTTTACCTTCTGCTTTATATCCAGTAATTATTTCATCTCTTTTAATAAAATAATCTTCTTTTCCACTACATAAGTCTATGGCCAGTCTTTGATATATTTCTGCAACTTGCTTTCCTAGATTTCTGCTGCCTGAATGGATTACTAAGTATTTGCTGTTCTTACTATCTACTGCAATTTCAATGAAGTGATTGCCCCCTCCTAATGTTCCTATGCTTCTTTCAATTCTTTTAGTATCTTTCAAATCTCTAAAACAATATAAATTATTTAATTTATCAAACTTGAATCTTCTTTCATTATGAGTAGATTTTCCTGATGGGACTCTTTTGTGTATTATATCATCTAATTTAGGTAAATCTATATCTATATTTCCTAGTTCTACAGTAATCATACCACATCCTAAATCTACTCCAACAATATTAGGTATTACCTTATCACCCATACACGCTGTAAATCCAATTACACAACCCATACCTTGATGTACATCAGGCATTATTCTAACCTTAGAGTCCTTAATGAAATCTTGATTTAGTAATTCAATTATCTGCTCCTTTGCACCCTCTTCAAGATTATCAGTAAATACCTTTGCTATATTATATTTTCCTTGTAATTCCACAAAACCACCTCTTCTAAAAACATTTTTCTTTTCCTAATTATCGTGCCATATTTTAAGAGTTTCAAGAACTATCTTTTTACTATTTAGGTCTGCTTCAATATTAGCATCTAAATTTCCACCGTTAAACATATTATTCATTATTATCATTGGACTCCCAAAACTATGCCCTGCGTCCTTATTTTCATAGATCATAACTTCCTTCTTAGCATATTCTTCAATAACTTTAGACATATCTTTTGAATTCCAGACCTCATCATTAGTTCCATAAAATATCAATATCCTTGCATTGGAATCTTCTACCTTAATTCTTGACTCTTCTAGGTTAGAGCTGTTTTTTATAATAGCATCAGAACCTATTATATTTTTATATGGTTTATTTAAACCGTAACAAAGAGACAACTGAATGAATGGTATACCTTTAACTTCTCCATTAAGATATTCTAAGGGCTTACCTTCATATATCCAAGCTGGATTTCCATAATCTATTCCACCAAAAACATAAGATGAAGGAGCAAATAATACAACATTATTGATACTATCATAATATGTAGACATCAATAAAGCTAACTCAGCTCCACGGGAAATGCCTACTATAGTAATCTGATCAATATTTTTACAATTTATTTTTATATAAGAATAAATTTCTTCATATATCTCCAAAGGAACTTTGCTTAGATTTTCAGATTGCCCCTGCTGACCAAAGTAATATACTGCAACAACTTCATATCCATCACTTGATAAATAGTCTGCCATGGTCTCATATATGCTTCCTTCTGACCCGCCAAATGTAATTACAACTCCTTTATGATGGATTTCATTAGGAATATAATGTAGTCCTCTAATATAATCTCCATTTATTTTTTGCTTTACAGTTCTAATATTCTTAGGACTCAGTTTATATAAATCACCTCTCTTAGGATGTTTCTTAAACTCTGAAATTGCTTCAGTAGCTTTTGATTTATTAATATTTCTTGAAATTACTATAAAGGCTACTGCTAATAATATTATGATTAAATTTATTACCAATATCCTTAATTCTCTTTTCATAAAATACCCCCTTTGCTAATTCCACTATCCCCATTCAATTATATTCTTATGTATTAATACCTTCTTTTCTATAATTATATAGTAATTTTATTATATCATAATTACCATGGCTGTTATAAATTGGCATACAAATTTAATTGAACATCAAAAATGTTCAACCCTCCATAGACTTGAACATTTTTTCAATGGAAGAATTACTTTCACTGATTTTTACTAAGTTTATAATGATGAAATTCCTCATTTTCAATCTCAATAATATTTATATACTCAAAGCCACATTTTTGAATTACTCTATTTGAAGGTATATTACGCGTTAAGGCTATTGCATTTAGCACCTCAACATTAGTATTTTCAAATAAATATTTTACTAATCCCTCTGCTGCCTGAGTGGTATATCCTTTAGACCTATAATCTTTTGAAATAGCATAGGCTATCTCTCTATTTGGTAAAGGTAATTCATCCTTTGGTCCTGTACAACACCATCCTATAAACTCATTTGTTTCCTTTAATATAATACCTAGATTCAACCATTGCTCTCCAATGTTTGGAATAGCTTTTAAAAATTTCTCGTTACTTTTCATATGAAAATCTATTAGCCATTTTTTACGTTGCTCCTTTGTCCCTTTCCAATCAGGTAAATAGTCTGTTATTTCAGGTTGTAACGTAAGATTATATAGCTCATCTAAGTCCTCTAATCTAAACTCTCTTAATACTATATCTTTACAATCTATAGTAAAGACTTCTTTTGAACCTATTTCCTCATTATTCATAACTTTACTCTTAGACATAATTATTATTCCTCCTTATTGTTTTTCTTCTTTAAAGATATATTGGCATAACTTTACCTCCTACAAAAAATAAAAAGAGCGTCTACGACGCGTTAAATATTTGCGTACTATACTTCGATTTGAAAATTAAATTTTTCTGCTCATGTTAATATTCTATTTATTTTTGGTATAAATAAATTGGTGATAATATGAGCAG
>NZ_VUNQ01000034.1 GCF_009695605.1 Tissierella pigra | reverse complement strand
GTTGTATATGTTGACTAATTGCTTCTTGAAATTTTCCTCATAATATTTTCTTGACATGATTTTCTCCTCCTAATATTATTATATCATGTTCGGAGAAAACCTGTCCTAACTAGTGTAACCTATCCAATACCGTATTATTCAAAAATGAATTCTGCGGTATTTTTGTGTTGTACTTCAAGCATTAATACATCTTGTGTTGTTTATGTGTAATAAAGGAGTGGTTAAAATAAATACTACTATAATTGTGAGGATAAAAAAATTATTAGCGCTTAGTGAAAGCTCAAATGAATATGAAGCCAAATCAGCAATGCTAAAAGCTCAAGAATTGCTAATAAAACATAAGCTTTCAATAAGAGAGGTTGAAGACTGCAATGATTTAAAAATAAATGTAATAGAGAATAAAACAAATATAACATTTACTAAAGCCAAATGGAAAGGTAGATTAGCATATGTAATTGCAGAGAATTTTGGATGCTATTCTTTTTTTAGAACTAATAGAACTCATACCATAACTTTTATGGGGAGAGATGAAGATGTTACTGTATGTACTATAGTATTAGAATATGCAATTGATTGTATAAATAGTGTTATAAAGAAACTCAGATATGAATATATAAAAGATGGATATTCAACAAAAGGCTTGGAGAACGACTATGCCTTAGGATTTATAGAAGGATTAAATAAGGCTTTTGAAAAACAAAAAGAAGCAAATCAAGAATGGGGGTTAGTATTAGTTAAAGATAAAGCTGTCATAGATGAATACAATAATAAAGAATTCAAAGGTACTATTAATACTAATACAAAATTTGAAGGTTTTAGAGATGTATATTATCAGGGCATAGAAGATGGAGAAAACTTTAGTATATTAGATAGGATTGCAGAAGAAGAAAAAAATTTGGAATTAGTTGTTTCTAAATAACTGTCACAAGCATTATATATAGAATAGAATGCTATTTGTGTGTAATTAAACCTTGAAAACTGAAGAGTACAGTATTGAAAATATAAGACGATATGGAATAATATGGTATAATTTTCTCATTAGATAAATTGTATAAGTATATTTATGTAGAATAAAAATGATTTATAGGAGGTCGTAATGGAGAATAAAGTTTCAATTAAAGAAGTAATGATTGCTATGTTAAGTATTTTTATTTTGATTGTATCGCAAATAGTAGCTAACCTAATAGGTAGTATTGCCTATGTTACTGCAATTCCAGATTGGATTGGTAACATTATATTTGGTATTGTTTATGTTTTATTGACATATTTTTTATTAAGGATTTTATGTACTAAATTTTTGAAAAGTTTTTTAGAGAATTATGGTATGGGAAGGCCAAAATTAAAACTGGTATGGTTAATCAGTGCTGTTTTGCTCCCATCAATAGTTTCAGTAGCATTACTATGTATGCCTGGAGAGTTAATAAGTAATTCTGTTTCTTTGTCTAAAGGGACGAATATCATCACAGCAGCATTATTCTATTATGGAATTGGTGCTGGTGTCGTTGAAGAAATGGTTTTTCGTGGTATTGTCATGCATACATTGGAAAGGAGATGGAATAAGGTGGTTGCTATTCTTATACCATCCATGGCATTTGGATTATTGCATTTAATAGGGAGAGAGATGAACCTCGTTAGTATTTTACTTCTCTTTGTAGCTGGCACCAGTGTTGGAATCATGTTCTCTCTTATTACTTATGAAAGTGGTTCCGTTTGGTATAGTGCAATCATACATGGTATATGGAATTGTATTATGATTGGTGGTGTTTTAAACATTGGACCAACATATGATAGTGAAGCAATTTTCTCATATGTTCTCAAATCAAAATCAATAATTATTACTGGTGGTGATTTTGGAATAGAAGCATCTATTGTTTCAATTGTTGGATACATCTTATTTTCATTATTGGCATTTTATTTGTGGAAAAGGAATCAATGTACATCAAAAAATAAACATTATATTTAATAACTATAAAGTAAAGTACTTTTTTATGTACCGTATTATTCAGAAATGAATTTTACGGTATTCTTATGTAGTATTTCCAGAATTAATACATCTTGTGATATTTGTGTGTAACAAAAGAGAGGTTAAAATAAATGTTATTATAATTTTAAGGATAAATCAATAATGCTAAAAGCTTAAGAATTAATAGTATGATTTAATAGAACTATATTGAACGTAAAAATAAGATGCTAGACATTAGTCAAGCATAGATTTTATGAAAGATATTTAGAATTAGTGCAGGAAATTTAGGAAGAAATCTCAAGTTTTTTATTTTTTGAAGGAGTTTTAAAACTTATGTAGAAGTATATAGGTAAATCTATATAAGGGGTGATAAATTATGTTAGAAGATTTATTGCTTATATCTAAGGATTTATT
Source organism: Tissierella pigra (assembly GCF_009695605.1). Classification (GTDB taxonomy): domain Bacteria; phylum Bacillota; class Clostridia; order Tissierellales; family Tissierellaceae; genus Tissierella; species Tissierella pigra. The sequence goes on along the minus strand of NZ_VUNQ01000034.1, from coordinate 33,911 downwards.
GTATTCTTTAGATACTATGAAATTTACAGAAAATGAAAGAAGCTACATAACTAGTGTATTGAAAAAAGTTATAGATGTATCGTTAATAGAAATAAATAAGTGAGGAATAATTAGGACCATATTGTCCTTATTATTTTGCTGTCAGAAAAATGCAGAAATATTTTATTAAACTTGATTAGAATTAATTTGTTTAATTCTATCCTATTCTATAAAAATGTGCAATTTACATAGTTTTAAATAAAGTGAATTTAATTTATTAAATAAAGTGTATCTGCGAATATTTAGTTGTTAAGTAGAATAGGGCTGCCATTGGCAGCCTTATCTGTCTTGAGCCTAGAATCTTCTTCCAAACATATCACAATTACAGAAGATTACTACTAATAGTAAAAAGAAAAACAATAAAGAACTATCTGTATCAGAACATTCCTCTCTTCTATTTAATATTTCGGTCATAAGGGCACCTCCAATTAATAATTATATTAAGTGGTTTCCACTCATGATATAATATGTAATGAAAGAAAGAAGTGTTAATTAATATTATATTGTTTCACACTACCCTTATGACCTAATGAGGTAAGGAGTATTCTATTTTTCTAAGCCGGCTATTTTTCTATATAGGGTTCTAATACTAATCCCTAGTTCTTCTGATGCTTTTTCCTTTCCGCTTAAATTCCAACCATACTTATTTAATGCACTAACAATTAAATCCATTTCCTTTTGTGCTATAGATTCTTTAAAATCAAATCTCTCTTTTGCAGTGAATTTAGCTATTCTATCAGGAAGATTATCAATTCCAATCATATCAGCTTCTTCCATATTAATTGCGTATTCTATGACATTTTCAAGTTCTCTTATATTTCCGGGCCATGAGTAGGATTTTAAAATATCTAAGGCTTCTTTTGAAATATCTTTAATATTTTTAAAAAGTTTTTTATTGTATTTATCTATAAAATGTCTAGTAAGTAACTCTATATCATCTATCCTTTTATTTAGTGGAGGTAAGCAAATAGGTATAACATTTAGTCTATAGAACAAATCCTCTCTAAACCTATTTTCTTCCATCATAGATTCTAAATCTTGATTAGTTGCAGCAATAACTCTAATATCTACAGATATAGGGGTAACACTTCCTAATCTTTGTATAGTACTTTCCTGAAGTACTCTTAGGAGTTTAGCCTGTAAATGTTCTTGTAATTCTCCTATTTCATCTAAGAATACTGTTCCACCGTTAGCTATCTCAAAAATTCCCAATTTACCACCTTTCTTAGCACCAGTAAAAGCTCCTTCTTCGTACCCAAAAAGCTCAGATTCAAATAGAGAGTCAGGTATATTTGCACAGTTTATTGAGACAAAAGGATTATCAGATCTATTACTTGTATAATGAATAGCCTTGGCTATCAACTCCTTGCCAGTACCAGTTTTTCCAGTAATTAAAACTGAAGAAGATGATGTTGATAATTTTCTAATTCTATTCTTTATATTATTGATTTTGCAATCATTAGTAATGATAGAATTTAAATAATCTTGATGTAAATATTGTTTAGATGGACCAACATCTTTTTCTAATTTAAGAAAATAGCCAATGATATCAAATTCTATTATTAAAGGTGTAATATGAATAATTCCTTGAAAACTTTCACTAACAGAATATTTCTTCCTAGGTTTACTAGTATTCAATATCCAATTACAAATGTTTTCAGGGAAAATAATATCTATAGTTTGAGTGTATAAATTACAATAGGAAAGTAGGTCTTCAAATTCTTGATCCCAGTGTACCAGAAGGCCATTTTTGTCTATTATTATATAACTAGAATTGTTTTCTTTAGTTATCTCGTGAATTACTTTATGTAACATTTGAATATTGTTATTTGAAATTTCATTTTGAGCAAACATAGAAATCAGTTGTGAAGTATTTTCTAAAACATTCATATAGTTACGTATATTTTCTTCAATCAAAGTATGTCCTTCTTGGGAAAAGGAAGTAAGGCTTAAAACACCTACAGGAATTCCATTTAATTTAATACAAGACAAAACTTCTATAGTGGAAGGACAATTATTTACAAATCTACATCCTATACAGGAGTTCATTAAGCCAGGCTTATTTACTATTACATTTCCTAGGTTCAAAACTTCTTCTATTGAAGCTGAGTGAACATTTCTTCCTTTTCTTTGCAAATAAATTTGTGTGCTACTTACTAATTCTGAGTTGGTATTAAATACGGCATACTCCATATTTGTTAGATTAGCCATAGTAGATATTATGTTTTCCAAACTAGGTTTAATATTTTTCAAATCCATATCTATCACCTCTTTGTCATAGTTGGCAATAATATGTTAATATTTGCCTTTAAAGACAATTAAATTATATCATATTAGCTTGACAAAGCAATGGATGATATGCAATATTCTGAATATTTCCTGTAATCATGGGGGTTTTGTGAAAAGAATTATTATTGGCATATTTTATGCAAGTATATATTGCTGAATGTAAAGGAAGATTAAAAAAGGAGGAAGAAGATGAATAATCCATTAGATTTAAAAGGTAAGGTAGCTATTGTTTCAGGTGGGGCTTCTGGAATAGGGTTAGCCACTGGAAAATTATTAGCAGAATATGGTGCAAAAGTTGTACTACTTGATGTAAATCAGCAAAGTGGAGAAAATGCAGTTATGGAAATAATAAATGAAGGTAATTTTGCCATCTTTAAAAAATGTAATGTAACCAATAATGAAGAGTGTAAAACTACTATTGAATCAATAGAAAGGGAATTTGGTAGAATTGATATATTGTTTAATAATGCAGGTGTTACAGTAAGAAAGACAGTGGTAGATTTGACTGAAGCTGAGTGGGATTTTGTTCTTGATGTAGGGCTTAAGGGAACATATCTACTTTCCAAGTACACCATACCCGTAATGGCAAGAGGTGGTGGAGGAAGCATAGTAAATACTGGGTCAGGCTGGGGTTTAAAAGGTGGAGATAAGGCAGCAGCATACTGTGCAGTAAAGGGTGGGATTGTAAACTTAACTCGTGCTATGGCAATAGATCATGGGGGACAAAATATTAGAGTTAATTCAATTAATCCAGGAGACACAGATACTGCTATGCTTAGGAGTGAAGGAGAACAATTAGGTTTTAAATCAGAAATAGATAAGTTTTTAGTTGATTCGGCTAAGGGAAGACCTTTAGAAAGGTTAGGAGAGCCACTAGATATAGCTAAAGCGGTACTATTCTTATGTAGTGATTTATCCAAATGGATTACTGGGACAGCTTTAGTTGTTGATGGTGGAGGGATTGCATAATAAAAATTAGGAGGTAGAAGTATGACAATTCGTGGATTTAAAAATCATCCTTATATTCCAAACTCTAATTTAGAAGTTCAGCAGGAAATGCTAAGGGAATTAGGATTGGAATCTTTAAACGATTTGCATGTAGAAATACCAGAAGAATTAAAATTAAAGAAGGCTTTGAATTTACCAAAGGCTTTTGAGTCAGAATATGAACTTAAAAGATCTATAAATAAAATAATGAATAAAAATATTTCAAGTAATGAATATATAAACTTTTTAGGAGCAGGATGTTGGCAACATTATGTACCTGCCGTATGTGATGAAATAAATAGTAGAGCTGAATTTTTAACGGGGTATGCAGGTGAACCCTATAATGATCATGGAAGATTTCAAACACTATTCGAATACGAATCTTTAGTAGCAGAACTATTAGATATGGATGTAGTTAATGTTCCAACATTTGATTGGGCTCAAGCTGCTGCTACATCCCTTAGAATGGCTTCAAGAATTACTAGGAGGTCAGAAGCCTTAGTTGTAGGAACTATTTGCCCTGATAGGCTAATGATAATACAAAATTATTGTGATCCAGGAGTTGAAATTAAATTAATTAATTTCAATAAAGAAACAGGGAGAATGGACTTAGAGGATTTAAAGAAAAACATTTCCAATAATACTGCTGCAGTATATTTTGAAAATCCATCATATTTAGGATTTTTGGAAGATCAAGGGGAAGAAATCTCAAAAATAACCCATGACAGAGGTGCAATTTTGGTAGTAGGCGTTGATCCAAGTAGCCTTGGAGTGTTAGCTCCTCCATCCCATTATGGTGCCGATATAATTTGTGGAGATCTTCAACCTTTAGGTATGCATATGAACTATGGTGGCAATCAGTCAGGGTTTATATCCACTAAGGACGAAGAAAGATTTGTAATGGAGTTTCCATCTAGATTATTTGGTATAGCTCCCACCATTAAAGAAGGAGAATATGGATTTGGAGATATAGCCTATGAAAGAACTTCCTTTGGTAACTTAAGGGAGAGGGGAAAGGAATATGTAGGTACTCAAACAGCTTTACTGGGTATTACTGCTGGAGTTTATTTATCTCTGATGGGACCTAAAGGAATGTATGAACTAGGAGAAAATATTGTACAAAAATCTTTATATGCTATTGAAGAACTATCTAAGTTAAAGGGTGTAAAAGGTTCTAGGTTTAATAATATTGGATTTAAGGAATTTGTTGTAGATTTTAATGACACGGGGAAAACTGTCGAAGAAATAAATGGGAAACTATTATTTAAAGGCATATTGGGTGGAAAAGACTTATCTGAGGAATTTCCTGAATTAGGGCAATGTGCTTTATATTGTGTTACTGAAATTCACTTAAAGGAAGATATAGATAATCTAGTGAAGGCTATTAGAGAAATCATAGAATGATAATCTATAGAAAGGATTGATTGAATGAAGCGAATAGTTAGAAATTCTAAGGTTAGAGATTTTCACCAAGCAAGATGGAATGAGCCAATAATATTTGAATTAAGTCGTAAGGGTGAGAGAGGGGTCTTAGTGCCAAAAGCAGAAGCAGATATAGTAAAGCAAGTTGGAGATGGATTATCTAAGATTCCTTCCAAAATGAGAAGAAATGGATTGCCTAACTTGCCGGAGATAAATCAAAAAAGGGTATTAATGCACTATTTGAGACTATCACAAGAAACATTAGGTGGAGATGTTAATATTGAAATCGGACAGGGGACTTGTACGGTTAAATATAATCCTAAGATTAACGATAAAATAGCAAATACTGAAAAGATGACAGCTTTGCATCCATTACAAGATAAAAGCACTGTTCAGGGGATATTGGAGATAATATATAAAACAGATTTGATGATGAGAGAAATATCAGGTATGAATTACTTCAGTTTTCAACCAGGTGGAGGATCACAGGCAACTATGTCTATGGCGTCCATTGTTAGAATGTATCATAGATTGAGGGGAGAAGAAGACAAGAGAGATGAAATAATAACAACTGTATACTCTCACCCTTCAGATGCTGCTGCACCAGCTTTAAAGGGATATAAAATAATTACAATTATGACAGATGAAAATGGTCAACCTGATTACGAAGCGTTCAAAGCTGCAGTTAGTGAAAGAACAGCTGCTTTCGTAGTAGCCAATCCTGAGGATACTGGAATTTTTAATCCTCGAATCAAAGAGTTCACGGATTTAATCACCAAAGCTGGTGGGTTAAATTGTTATGATCAAGCTAATGCCAATGGACTCTTTGGCATAGCAAGAGCTAAGGAAGCAGGTTTTCATATGTGTTACTTCAATCTTCACAAATCTTTCGGAACACCTCATGGATGTGGTGGCCCAGGTTCTGGTGCATTAGGAGTAATTGAAGAATTGAGAGATTATTTACCAAAACCCTTAGTAGAATTTGATGGAGATAAATATTTCTTGGACTATGATTTGAAAAACAGCATTGGAAAGGTAAAGTCATTCCAAGGTAGTCCTCAAGTTGTGCTTAAGGCATATGCTTGGATTATGAGTTTAGGAGCTGAAGGACTCTATGAAGTAGCTAAGATTGCATCTCTTAATAATATTTATCTAATAAAGAAATTATTAGAGTATAAAGGGTTAACAGTGCCATATAAAGTAGATACTCAAAGGATTGAACAAGCTAGATATACTATGGAAGAAATAACTAAGGATACAGGTATTACATCAGGGGACTTAGCTAGGAGGGTAATGGATTTTGGTATGCATATTTGGTCAAGTCACCATCCGTACTATATCCCAGAACCACTTACTTTGGAACCTACTGAAACACCATCTAAAGATGATTTAGATGAATATATAAAGACAATTCATCACATATTTGATGAGGCATATGAGAATCCCGAAATAATCCATAATGCACCACATAATAGTACTATTCATCAAGTAGATGAAACAAGCCTAGATGATTCGGAAAAATGGTGTCCAACTTGGAGAGTTTATCTTAGAAAGACAAAAGAAGATTAATATGGAAGTGATAGCATGAAAATCATAGGTCTAATAATTAATCCCATAGCTGGAATGGGTGGTAGAGTTGGACTAAAAGGTACAGATGGTATAGAAACTTTAAATAAGGCCATACAACTGGGGGCTATTAAAGAAGCCCCCAACAAAGCTATAAAAGCATTAAGAAAATTAGAACCAATAAAGGAAAAATTATTGATCTTAACTTCTTCTTCAGATATGGGTGAAAATCAATGTAAAGCTTTAGGTTTTAATCATGAAGTAGTATACAAATCAAATAAAATAACTGTTTTTTTAGATACTTTAAATGCAGCTAAAATAATGGAAAAAAGGGGTGCAGACTTAATTATTTTTGTAGGCGGTGATGGCACTGCAAGGGATATTTATAATGCTGTGGAAAATAGAGTTGTTACAGTGGGAATTCCTGCAGGGGTGAAAATTCAATCTCCTGTCTATGGAAATACACCGGAGTTAGCAGGGGAATTAGCTTTAATGTATTTAAAAGATGGTAATCTTCACATAAAGGAAGAGGAAGTCGTAGATATAGATGAAGAGGCCTTTAGAAATAATCAAGTTAGGACAAAACTTTTTGGATATTTGAAGGTACCTTATAAAAAAGAATGGTTACAAAACAAAAAGGCACCTACTCCTTTAGGGGAAGAAGAGAGTCAAAAGGCAATTGGATTAGACATAATAGATAATATGCTGGAAGATATATATTATCTAATAGGTCCTGGTACTACTACAAAGGCCATTATGGATCAACTTAACTTGCCTAATTCATTATTAGGTGTAGATATTATTAAAAATAAAACCATAGTTAAATTGGACTGTAATGAAAAAGATATATTAGATATATTAGGAAATAGTGTAGGAAAATTAATCATTACTCCTACAGGAGGGCAAGGTTATCTTCTAGGAAGAGGTAATCAACAAATTAGTCCAAAAGTTATTGAAAAAATAAAAAAAGACAATATCATAGTAATTTCTCCAAACTCAAAGATAGTTGAATTAAAAGGAAATCCACTTTTAATATATACAGGTGATGAAGCTCTTGATAAGAATTTGGAAGGATATTATAGAATTAAAATTGGATATGGAATGGACATAATGTATAAGGTTTCAGTAGGTCACTAATGAAACCTATTTTTCCATCTGCATTTTTCAGAATATTAAGAAGAAAATCAAGAAGTTAACAAATAGAATACGAGCCATATTTTTAAAAAATATTATCATTATTCCATAAGATAGGGGGAGAAAAATGATTTTTATTAAATTTTCACCAATAATCGTGATGGTAACTGCTTTATTATTAGGTATAGATGTAAAGGTTGCTGCTAGTTATGCAACTATATATGGTATTATAATAGCTATGCTAGTTGAAAAACGTAATTTTAAGGATGTAACTAAAGTAGTTTATGATGGTGCAGGTTCTGTAATGGAAGTCTATTTCATATTGATGTTTTCATACGCTATGGCTGAGGTATTTATGGCTACTGGTGTAGGAGCATCAATAATAAGAATTTCTCTACAATTGGGATTATCAAGTAAAACAGTTGCACTTGTCGGGTTCTTAGTTACATGCGTTTTATCAGTTGCAACTGGTACTTCATGGGGAACTTTTGCCGCATGTGCACCGATTTTTCTCTGGGCAAACCATATTGTGGGAGGAAGTGTTGCACTTACACTAGCTTCCATAGTTGGAGGATCTTGTTTTGGAGATAATATAGGATTAATTTCCGATACCACAATAGTGAGTTCAGGAATTCAGGAAGTAGGAATTGTGGATAGAATAAGGCATCAGGGGATATGGTCCATATTATGTTTAATTCTAGCAGCAATATTAATATATGTAACAGCTATTGGAATGCGGCTTCCAGATAACACCATTAGTGCAGCAGAAGCAATCAACCAAATACCGGAGGAAGCTTGGTTAACTTTAGAGGCAGAAAGACCATCAGCAGTTGCTCTTTTGAATCAAGTTAAAGATGGTGTGCCACTGTATATGGCCATACCTTTAGTCATTGTTCTTGTTGCTGCATTTAAAGGACTTCCCACAATTGTATGTTTACTTATAGGAATGATTGGAGCTTTTATACTGGGCAGTGTGGCTAAGACTATTGATTTTAGAACTTTAAGTGATCTATTATATATAGGATTCTCAGATGCAGGTAATAACTCTATATCAATGATGCTATGGGCCGTTGGTTTTGGAGCTGTTATGGGTATGATGAATGCATTTGAGCCATTATCAAGATTTATAATGAAAATATTGAGAAGTGTAAAACAATTAATGTTCTACAATGGTATACTATGTATATTTGGTAATGCAGCCTTAGCAGATGAGATGGCACAAATTGTCACTATCGGTCCAATACTTAAAGGTATGACTGATGAGAATGTAGAAGCCAGTGAAGAAGATATGTATAAATTGCGCCTTAGAAATGCTACCTTATCTGACGCAATGGGTGTTTATTCTGCTCAATTTGTACCATGGCATTGTTATGTTGTATATTTTCTCTCTATAGCCAGTTCTATATACCCACTTCATACATTTACTTTTGGTGATATTATAAAATATAACTACATGAGTATAATAGCAGTTGTATCTATACTTCTACTTACATTAACAGGAGCTGATAAGTTTATACCATTATTCGGCACACCAAGGGAACCACAAGTAAAACTAAAAGGCAAAAAAAATATAACTGTATCAGAATAATTGAAAAAACTAAAAGGCAAGATCTTGCCTTTTAGTTTTTTTCTACATACTTTGATGTTGTAAGGTCTAGCATGCCACCATAGTCCATATTGAACTCAATTATTGAACCTACTTGAATTTCTAGTTCACAATCCGTTACATCCAAAATCATATGGTCGCTGCTAGCACCTAATATCTTGATAGAACTGTCCATAGGTGAAATACCATCTAATCCACAATCCTGTTTACCTAAGGCTACAATTGCTCGCTTTCTATTCCCTCTATCTTGAAAATCTACTATTTTACCAAAAGCATCCCTTCCAATTTCCCCAATAGGACGAGATGGTTTTACTTTTAGTTCTATTACTTGAGTCTTAAGAACTATTGTATTTACTTCGGCTCCCGGAATAGACTTAAGAGTTTTAATATCAGTCCCAAGTAAAATTGCTTCACCTATACGTAGTTGGTTTATACCTAAAGCCATTTCTCCATTATCTAGTAAATCCAAATTAACGGTACTGCCCCCAGAAAGAGTTTTTAATTGAATTTTATATTTGCTTTCGATTTTGATGGCCAGATCTACTAATGTTTTGGTGTTTTCATAACTTGGTAATACACCACCATAACAACCTACATTTGCTCCAAGACCTTCTAACTCAATATTAGGGAGTTCTAATATCTTTTCAACAATATCCAATACATTTTCTGGAAGTACACCTTCCCTTAAATCTCCTACATCAACCATCAAAATTACCTTATGAACTTTATTAAGGATAACGGCTTTCTCTGATAATGCCTTTATTACTGTTAATTCGGAATTTAGACTGCCATAAGTAAATTTAATTACATTTTCGATTTCTGCCATCATGGGGATTCGAATAAGGTATATAGGTACATCTATTCCAGCATCTCGCATACTTATAATATTGATCATTCGAGAGTCCCCAAGCTTTGGTACACCACCATCTAACATAGCTTTAACTGCTGGGATAAATGCACAAATTCCTTTGGTAATACCCATTACTTCAATTCCGGATTTTTTGCAAATATTTACAACTAACTCTGCATTCTTTTGAATTTTCTTAGTATCTACATAGATTGAAGGCAATTGCATAGAATCACTCCATTTACATATTTATTTGATATATTCAATTAGATGCAATGTTTATGCCAATGGAAGTAATCTGGCGAACTTAATAAGCTATAATAAAAAGCCCATAAAATAGCAATCTATGGTATTATAAAAGATTATAGAAGATAGAGTATATAATATTAATCGGAATTATATTTTTACTTTGCCATAATTGTCAATATATCAATTGACTATGTCAAATAAATAATAGAGATAGGATGAAGAAATTTATTTACTAGATAGCTATAGGTAAATGCAGATGAAACAATAAATAAAAGTATTAGCATCATCCTATCAATAATTTTAATTTCATATATCTTTATATTAATATTATATTAATCTTATATGATTAAATTATGATATAATATTCTAAAATAATATAAAAGGAGACCGCAATGAAAAATAAAAAAAATATTAAATTGATTTTATTAGTTGTTTTAGGAACTCTTGTTATAAGTTTGTCTGGATGTGCCATAATTAGAGATAAGCTTGCCACAATAAGAGGAGATTTAATAGGAGTGCATTTTAATATATCAACATATGACCATTATGCTAATAAAACTCTATCATTAGAGGGAAGTAAAATAACAGTAGGATTGTTTGAAAATGATGCTAATAAAGATTTAGAGTCTACAGGATTTGGGTCTAGTGTATTGGAAATAACAATTAATGGAGATGAAATGTTACAAGTTGGGAATACAGTTATTTTTGCAGAAGATGGATTAGATATGGTAGAGGGATTTCAAGTTCCAACAGATATAAACGTAGAATCAGGAGGTGGATTTGTACCATTAGATAGGTATATAAATGACTTCAAGAATAAGATTGGTAAAGAAAAGACTGTTATTATATCAAGTCAAATGGGGATTCCAATAGGAGTATATCAAGGTAAAAGTGTATATGTAACAGTGCCAGATAATTTGCCTAAGATGACAAGATTAAATATAGATGGAAAAAGCTTATATATTCATAGAGCAAATTATATTATTATAGATTCTAATTTAATAAAATAAACTTTCTAAATTAATAGATTAGCGAGTTTTAAAGGAGTAAAGAAAATGATAAAAATTTTAGATATATCTAAAATGGATGATATAATGAAAATTTGGCTTGAAACAAATATTACTGCCCATGATTTTATTTCTGAAAATTATTGGAGAGATAACTATGATTTTGTAAAGAAAGTCTTACCGGAATCTACTGTATTTGTTTATGAAGAAGAAAATGAGGTAAAAGGATTTGTTGGTATTGTAGAAGATTCTTATATTGCAGGACTATTTATTGCAGAGGAATATCAGTATAGAGGAATAGGTAGTAAATTGATTAACAAGTGTAAGGAATATAATTCTACTTTAAAATTAGATGTTTATGGTAAAAATTTGAAAGCCATAAATTTTTATAAGAAATGTGGATTTAAAATAATAGAAGAAAGAGTAAATAATGAGACTAAGGAAATTGAGTACTCCATGATGTGGAATAAATAATATTTGATTAATTTTCATAGAATTGGATATTAATCAAATACGATACATAGATTAAAAATAAAACCATATATTTTAAAGGAGATGGGTACTATGACTATTTTAACAAGATTTAAGGATATTATGTCTAGTAATATTAACGCATTATTAGATAAGGCGGAAAACCCAGAGAAAATGATAGATCAAGTTTTAAGAAATTTAAATAAGGATTTAGGTGCTGTAAAAGCTGAAACTGCATCTATAATGGCACAAGAACAAAGAGCAAAAAGAGAATTAGATGAATGTATAGAAGAAGTTAATAAAATGGAAAGATATGCGGTAAAAGCATTGGAAGCAAATAATGAAGATGATGCTAGAAAATTCCTAGAGAGAAAAGTAGCTCTTACAGCAAAGCAATCTGAATTACAGGAATCTTATAATTTAAGTCAAAGTAATGCCACAAGAATGAGAGAAATGCACGACAAATTAGTTGCTGATATTGGGGAGTTAGAATCAAGAAAGACAATGATAAAGGGTAAGATGGCAGTAGCCAAAACTCAAGATAGGATTAATCAAATTGGATCATCTGTAAATTCTGCTAATAGATCTATTTCTGCTTTTGAGAGAATGGAGGAAAAAGCAAACAAAGTTTTAGATGAAGCAAATGCAATGGCAGAACTTAATAGAGGACCAAAAGATGATATAAAGGATTTAACCGCTAAATATGATACGAATACAGATATAGATGATGAATTAGAAGAACTGAAGAAAAGATTAAATAAATAATAAAAAAGCTGTAGCATAGTCTACGGCTTTCCTATTGAAGTATATAGATTAGTTTGTAGAGGTGAGGATATGGTAATACATTATAAATGTCCTAATTGTGGTTCTGATATGGTATTTGACAGTGAATCAGGGATGCTTAGCTGTGGAAGCTGTGGAAGGAAGGACAATATAGATAGTTTTCCTAAAGAGAATATCAAGACTACCTTTGGAAAAAATGATGCTAAAGAATATCATTGTAAAAATTGTGGTGCCATGTTAATTACCCATAAAGAAACTACAGCTACAAACTGTAGTTTTTGTGGGGCAGGAGTAGTATTATTGGATAGATTAAGTGGAGATTTAGCTCCATCTAAAGTAATTCCATTTACAATAAATAAGGATAAGGCCATGAAAACCTTTAGAACTTGGTGTAAAAATGGATTGCTGACTCCAAAAGGTTTTATGACTGCAGATAGAGTTAAGGGAATAACTGGAATGTATGTGCCATTTTGGTTATATGATTTAAACAGCAAGGTAGAGGTAAATGCCATATGTACTAAAGTAAGAACCTATACTAAAGGTGAATATATATATACTGAAACTAGTTATTATGATGTATATAGAAATATAAATATTGATTATATAAAAGTTCCCATAGACGCCTCAGAGAAAATGGATGATAAGCTTATGGATAAATTAGAGCCTTTCAATTATGGAGAATTAAAAGACTTTAATACTCCTTATTTAGCAGGATATATTGCTGAAAAATATAATTATAATCATCAAGAATTGCTTCCAAGGGCTGCATCAAAAATAGAAAGATATATAGAATCATTTATTGGTTCTACTATATCTGGATATACAATGGTTAACTATAACAGAAAAGATATAGATACAAATAAAAAACAGGCTTATTATACTCTTTTACCAATTTGGATGGTTTATTATGATTATAAAGGGTCAGAATATATATTTGCTATGAATGGGCAAACAGGAAAAGTTGTAGGGAAACCACCTATTAGCCAAGGAAAAGTTGCAGCATGGTTTGGAGGAATTTCAGTAGGTATATTTATAGGTCTTAAGCTTATATCTTTACTTATGGGAGGTGGTCTATATTGAAATATAAAATATACTTAAAATGGATTTTGTCCTTAGTGATTATATTTACTGTAGTATCCAGTGTGGCTTTAGGAGAATTAAGTCCTAAAGAGAGAATATACGATTTTGCCAATCTATTGACTAAAGAGGAAAAAATGGAACTTGAAAATATAGCAAATAAATATAGTTCTAAAAGGGAAACAGATCTTATAATACTCACTATTTCAGACTCAATGGGAAAGGATATTATAGATTATACGGAAGATTTCTATGATGAAAAGGGTTTAGGATATGATAAATCCCATGGAAATACTGCCATATTAACTATTGATATGAAAAACGGAGATATATATTTAGCAGGTTATCATAAGGCAGAAAAATACTTAGATGATTATAGGTTAGATATTATTAGAGATAAAATTGCTCCTGATTTATCTAAAGGAAATTATTATGATGCTTTTTATTCCTTTATTAAAACCTCCTACAAATATATGGGAATAAGACCTGGAGTAAATCCTGAAAATATATTATTTAAATTTTGGTTTCAAGTAATGGTTTCTCTTGGAATAGCAGGTATAGCAGTAGGGATTATGACCTATAATACTGGCGGAAGAACAACGGTAAATGCAGGTACTTATCAAGATCATACAAACTCTAAGATTATTAGTAGGCGAGATACCTATTTGCGAACTGATGTAACTAAACGTAAAAAACCATCAAATAATAATAATTCTGGTGGTGGAAATTCAAGAGGAGGAAGTAGCGGAGGAGTGTCAAGGGGAGGTCACTCTCATAGTGGCAGCAGAGGTAAATTTTAAGATACTATTTGAGAAATGAAAGGATGATATAGATGAGTTTTTTTAAAGGACAATTTGCTAATGTAGTAGAATGGGAAGAATTTAGAGATGATATGATTTTTTGGAAGTGGACCAATAGAGAAATTAAAAAAGGAAGTAAATTGATTATTCGCCCTGGTCAAGATGCTATATTTTTATTTAATGGAAAAATAGAAGGGATATTTAGAGACGAGGGAGAATATGATATCGAGTCTCAGATAATACCTTTTTTATCTACACTAAAAGGATTTAAATTTGGATTCAATACAGGTATGAGAGCAGAAGTTCTATTTATAAATACAAAGGAGTTTACTGTAAAATGGGGTACTAAAAATGCAATAAATATTCCTACTCTAGGACTTCCTGGTGGTCTTCCTATTAGAGCAAATGGTACTTTTAATTTTAAGGTGGGAGATTATATTACATTAATAGATAAAGTAGCTGGTATAAAAAATACCTATTTAGTAGATGATGTAAAACTTAGGATAACATCTACACTAGATCAATTACTAATGAAATGGATTACTAAAGAAGGAAAAGATATGTTTAATCTTCAGGCCAATGCTTTTGATATATCTAAAGGGATTAAAGAGGATTTAGATATGATGGTTTTAAATGATGGAATAAATATTACTGGATTTAATGTAATGAGCTTTAATTACCCTGAGGAAATTCAAGAAATGATAAATAAAAATGCTTCTCATAGTATGATAGGTGATGTAGGTAAGTATCAACAAGTGTCTATGGTAGATGGAATAGCTTCAGGAAAAGTAAAAGGTGGTGGCACAGCATCGGATATGGCTGGAATGATGATGGGAATGAATATAGCCAAAGAAATGATAGAGAATGTAAATAAAACTAAAGAAACCTCCAATGAAGCAAAGCCTAACTTTTGTCCTAATTGTGGAGAAAAAACTGGAGCAGGAAATTTCTGTGGAAATTGCGGAGAAAAATTGATATAATTTTTATATAAGAACAGTCTTTTGTTATAGTAAAATAAAAGACTGTTTAATTTTTTGATATTAGTGGTAAAGTAACTAGAAAATTCTAAAAAATATATTGACAATCAGGGCTTGTTTTGATATTATAAAAATAAGAAACGTAATTGTTATAAATAGATAGATAAATAAATGCTACTTAAAAAAAAGTAGTTTTTTTAGAACATTCAATTGATAATGATTATCAATATCTACATAAAAGTAAAATTTACTTAGTGAAAGGGGGATAGCCTATTTAATTTTAAATTAAATAGGAAAATAAAATGTGTATAGTTTTAGTAGGTGGACACGATAGAATGCATGGAGAATATAAAGAGGTAGGTAATAGATATGGTTGTAAAATGAAAGTTTTTACACAGATGCCATCGAAACTTAATAAAAGTATTGGTGATCCAGATGCTATTGTATTATTTACCAATACAGTTTCTCACAAGATGGCTTTAACAGCGGCAAAAGAAGCGAAACGAAAAAACATACCTTTATTAAGATGTCATAATAGTAGCAAGAATTCTTTAGAAGAGACGTTGTTACAGTTAAAGGTAAAGGTATCTTAAAAAAGATACATATAAAAGTTTTTATACCAAACTCCTATGGATAATGTTATCCGTAGGAGTTTTTTTATAATGAACAAAAAAAGTTCTTTCATTACATTTTAATATTCTTAATTTTTTAGGAACATATAGGAGTAAGATTTATAGAATATTAGTATATATAAAGAATTGGATAAAAAGTCAAATTAGCTAGATTTTAAAGGAGGATGGAAATGAAGATTTTATTATTGCCTTTTATTATATTATTCACATTAATATTTGCATTGATAGGGAGCGTATTAAAAGTAACCGGTAGATTACTAGTTGGATTATTAGGTTTATTTTTCACTATCACTGGTATTATACTAAGTTTAACTGTTATTGGTATTGTTGTTGGTATTCCAGTTTTGATTTTAGGGATTATAATGATCATAAGTATTTTTTTCTAAAAGCATTAATAGTTGATGTTTGTGAGTTAGCAGTTACAATTTAATGGAAAGTTTGTTATAATATTAGAAAATATAATAGTTAAAGTTAAAGTTTAACTTTAACTTTAAAGCCCAAGGATTGAAAAATACGACTTTATTTCTTTGATGTTAATATTATACTTTAACATTAAGTAAGAAAATCAACTTTAAATTTCCAGAATTATTTTAAGATTAAGAGGTTTTTTGTTTGATTTTTTTAAAGATAATATTTATGGAAAAGATATATTTAGGGGGAAAACCAATGGAAAAAAGATGGCTTGCAGTATTGGGCAGTCCAAGAATAGGGAAAAACACTGATACATTAATTAATCATTATATAGAAGAGTTGAGTAAAAGAGGAAGAAAAGTAGATAAGGTTGTATTAAGCCAAATAGAACAAAATATCTGTAGTGGATGTGAATATTGTATTAAGAATAAAAAATGTTATTACAATGATGAAATGTCTGAAATAATTGAAAAAATTAAAACTGTAGAAGGTATAATCTTAGGGTCACCTTCTTATAATTACAATGTGACTTCATATATGAAGGTATTTCTTGATAGGCTTTTTTCATTATTTACTTTCCATAAAGGTAGCTGGAGCAGCCAATTAGATTCTAAAAACATAAAGTCAATTATAATAGGTGTATGTGCTGGTCCAGATGAATTAAGTATGGGTTTTACAATGGAAGCAATGAAAAGAGTAATGAAGGACCATGGAGTAGAAATAATCATAGAGGAAAGGTATTTTGGAACAAAGAGAAATCCAGTAGAAATTAATAAAGATATTAAGAATATTATTACAAGAAAATTTAATAATAGTTTTAATCATACTTTTATAAATTAGTATAATGATTTCATAAAAATATTTAAGGTTATATATAATTAGGACAAGCTATCCGTTAACTAAGATTATATTTAGCTTTAATTGGTTTAATTTTAAAAATATCTTATATTTTAAGTAGGAGTGATGGAATGGAATTTAGAATGGCAGATTATAAGGACATAGATGATATAATGAATATAATATTTAAGGCTCAAGAAAACTTTAGAAACAAAAAAATAGATCAGTGGCAAAACAACTATCCTAATCATGATATTATAAGAGAAGATATAAAAAATAAAAATAGTTATGTGTTACTAAAAGATGGCGTTATTATTGGAACTGTATATCTAAGCTTTGATGAAGAACCAACTTATAAAGAGATTTATAAAGGACAATGGCTAAGTAATGAACAATATGCAGTGATACATAGAATGGCTGTTGATTTAGAATATAAAGGATTGGGACTTGCCTCCCTTATGATGAAATATGTGGAAGATATTTGCTTAAGTAAGAATATTCATAGCATAAAAGTAGATACCCATAGTGAAAACCTTTCAATGCAAAGGTCTTTAGAAAAAAACGGATATAAATATTGTGGAATAATATATTTAGAAGATGGAAATGAAAGAGTTGCTTTTGAGAAATTGTTATTAAACTAGTGAATAGGAGTGGATTTAATGATAATGTTAGAAGAGAGAAAGCTAATTGTTGAATATGGGAAAAAGTTAGTTACATCCAATCTTACTAAAGGAACAGGTGGAAATTTAAGTATTTATAATAGAGAGAAGAACTTAATGGCTATTTCTCCATCAGGTATAGATTATTTTAAAATAGATGTGGAAGATATTGTAGTTCTGGATTTAAAAGGAAATATAGTAGATGGTCATAGAGAGCCTTCCAGTGAATATCATATGCACAGGATTTTCTATGAGAATAGAGATGACATAGATGCCATAATTCACACTCATACTATGTATGCAACTACATTAGCTTGTTTGAATTGGTCATTGCCTCCAGTACATTATATGTTAGCCTTAGCAGGGCCTGATGTGAGATGTGCAAATTATGCTACCTATGGAACTAAAGAGTTAGCAGAAAATGCCTTTGAAGCTATGAAGGATAGATATGCAGTTCTTTTAGCCAACCATGGACTTTTAGTAGGCTCAAAGGATTTAGCCAATGCTTTTAATATCACTGAAGAAATTGAATATGTAGCAGAATTATATTATAGAACTAAAGCCATAGGAGAGCCAGTAATATTGTCTGAAAAAGAGATGACTTTAATGATTGAAAAATTTAAGACCTATGGACAGGTGAAAAAAGATTAAACTAGATTTAGAGGGAGAGAAGAATAATGGAGATAAAAACCATAGAGTTTAAAGATGATATATTATATTTAATAGATCAAAGAAAGTTGCCAGGAATTTATGAAATATTTCAGTGTAATGATTATAAAGAAATAGAATTTGCCATTAGAGATATGGTAGTCAGGGGAGCACCAGCCATAGGAGCTACAGCAGCCTATGGAGTAGTATTGGCGGCGAAGGAGTTTTTAAAAGAAGATGAATTCTTTAAAAAGATGGAGGAAGCTTTAGTTTTTCTGGGCAATTCCAGACCTACAGCAGTAAATTTAATGTGGGCAATTAAAAGAATGAGAGTTTTAATAGAAAGCAACAAGAACATACCTTTAGATGAATTATATAAAAGAATAAAGAAGGAAGCAGACAACATACTTGATGAAGATATAGAAACAAATAAGGTCATGGCAAAGTATGGAAATGAAGTAATAAAAGAAAATGCTGCTATTTTAACTCATTGTAATACAGGAGCATTGGCAACAGCAGGTTATGGAACAGCCCTTGGAGTAATTAGAGAAGCTCACTATACTGGAAAGAATATATTTGTATACGCAGATGAGACAAGACCTAGACTTCAAGGAGGCAGATTAACAGCTTGGGAACTGGTACAGGAAGGAATTCCATCAAAATTAATAGCTGACAATGTGGCTGCAACCTTAATAAGAGATGGAAAAATAGATGTAATCTTAGTTGGAG
Organism: Tissierella pigra; assembly: GCF_009695605.1. GTDB lineage: Bacteria > Bacillota > Clostridia > Tissierellales > Tissierellaceae > Tissierella > Tissierella pigra. The sequence continues at coordinate 14,741 of NZ_VUNQ01000034.1, read as the reverse complement.
CTGATAGAATTGCTACTAATGGAGATACTGCAAATAAAATAGGAACTTTTATGTTATCAGTAATAGCCAAAACATATAATGTTCCATTTTATATAGTAGCACCTACAACCACTATAGATTTTGATATAGAAACAGGTAAAGAAATTGAAATTGAAGAAAGAGACATATCTGAAGTAACTCATATAGATGGAATAAGAATTGCTCCAGAAGGAATAGATGTATATAATCCTGCATTTGATGTTACACCTTGGGAGAATATAACTGGAATAATAACTGAAAAAGGAATTATTAGACTTCCATATAAAGAGAATATTATGAAATTAAAATAAGAATTAAATATAAATTATAGAGGTGAAAATATGGAAAAAGCTATAATCGGGGGTACGGGAGTATATGATGCAGGAAGTATAAGTGAAAAAAGATTAGTAAATACAAAATATGGTGAAGTTGAAGTAGATATTTTGAATATAAATGGAGAGGAAATAGTATTTTTGGCAAGGCATGGAAAGGAACATTCTGTACCACCTCATTTAATAAACTATAGAGCAAATATAATGGCTCTAAAACAATTGGGAATCAAATATATATATGCAACAGTGGCAGTGGGATCTTGTAATGAAAACTATGAACCGGGAGATATTGTTATAATAAAAGATTTCATAGATTTTACAAAACTAAGACCTATGACTTTTTTTGAAGGAAAAGATGAGCCAGTGAAGCATGTGGATATGAGTGAACCCTATTGTAAAAAATTAAGAGAGAAATTTTATCTAACTGCTAGAGATATAGGATTAGATATAAAAGGTGAGGCAGTATATGTATGTACTGAAGGTCCGAGATTTGAAACACAGTATGAAATAAAGATGTACAAGAATCTAGAGGGAGATGTAGTAGGAATGACCAATGTGCCAGAAGTAGTACTGGCGAAAGAGTTAGGTATATGTTATGGAGTAGTGGGAATCATTACGAATTGGTGTACGGGAATCAAAGGGGAAATTGCCATACATGACATTCAGGGAGCTTTGGAAAAAAGCAAAGCAAAGATTACAGAAGGATTTATTAAAGTATTTTCAAGTGATTTAAATCAAGAGAATTGTAAATGTAATAATTCAATTATAGAACTGTAAGTAATCTAAAATAAGATTTGGAGGGATAAAATGAGATTCGATACAAGGACTATTCATGGAGGGATTAAAGGCAAAAATCCAAGTAATGCCTTAAACCCACCTATATTTCAAACTTCCACATTTGTATTTGATAATATAGAACATGCAAATAAAATAATGTCTTTTGAATCAGATGATTATGTTTATACAAGAGGAAACAACCCTACCATTAGATTGTTTGAAAATCGAATGGCAGAATTAGAGCATGGAGTAGGAGCAGTAGCTTTTTCTTCAGGAATGGCAGCCATTAGCTCTACTATATTTTCTTTATTAAAACCCAAAGAGACCATTATAGTTCACAAAACCCTATATGGTTCATCTTATAGTGTAGTTACAGAATTGCTGCCAAAATATAATATAAATTATAAAATTGTAGATTTAACAGATTTGAATGAGCTTGAAAACACAATAGATGAATCTACTAAGGTTATATATTTTGAAACTCCATCAAATCCTGATTTATCTATTATAGATATAAGAAAGGTTGCAGAAATAGGAAAGAAAAATAATATAAAAATAGTAGTCGATAATACCTTTGCTTCACCATATTTTCAAAATCCATTATTATTAGGAGCAGATGTAGTAGTTCATAGTGCTACAAAATATATCTGTGGTCATGGAGACGTAGTAGCAGGAGTTGCCATATCTAAGGATATGGAATATATAAATTATTTAAAATTTGGATATATGTGTGAATTTGGAGGGGCCATGAGTCCTTTTAATGCTTGGCTGCTTCTTAGGGGATTAAAAACCTTAGGAATTAGAATGAGGCAGCATGAAAAAAATGCAAAGGAAGTAGTTGATTTCCTAAAAAATCATTCAAAGATAGATTCAGTATTATATCCAGGTTTAGAAGATTTTAAAGGTCATAATATAGCAAAGGAACAGATGAAAGGCTTTGGAGCTATGATAAGCTTTGAAGTAAAGGGTGGGTTAGAATCTGCAATAAAATTTGTAGATGGATTAAAATTAGCTCAGTTAGCAGTTAGTCTAGGAGATTGTGAAACCTTAGTTCAGATACCGGCTGCCATTACTCATAGAGGGTATCCAGAGGAAAGATTGGCTGAATTTGGTCTTACAGAAAGTATGGTGAGAATATCTGTTGGATTGGAAGATAGCAAGGATATAATTGAAGATTTAGAAGAGGGATTGAAATTAATTTAGAACAGCAGGAGTAAAATCTTGCTGTTTTATAATAAATAGAAATAAACTTATTACGATAATTATATTTGTGAAATCTATTAAAATGGAGTGATTAAATTTGAGAATGGAAGATATATTTGAGATAAAAAATGAAGAAGAAAGAGTTTCAGCAATTTATAATATTTTTGATGAAAGTACACGATTATCTACTAAGGCAACTAGAGTTGAATTTCTAACTACCATAAGACAGATTGAAAAATATCTTAAACCAGGTATGAAAATATTGGATTTAGGTGCTGGTACTGGAGAATATAGTTTATATTTCGCAAAAAATGGATTCCAAGTAACAGCAGTTGAATTAGTGGAAAATCATGTTTCTCAGATTAAAGAAAAAATTAACGAGGAAATGTCACTTGAAGTTTTTCAAGGAAATGCAATGAATATATCTATTATTGAAGATAAAACCTACGATATAGTATTATGTTTTGGACCATTATATCATTTAGAGAAAATTGAGGACAGAATGAAATGTATAGAAGAAGTAAAGCGAGTTTGTAAAGATAATGGTAAAATGTTCTTTGCCTTTATTTCCAATGATATGGTGATTACCACTGAAACCATGTGTTACAATCCTAGCTTTCTAACTGAAGATACATATAATCACCATACCTTTAAGGTTAGAGATTTTCCATTTGTTTTTCATACAGTAGATGATTGTAGACAAATATTGAGAGATTCAGATTTGACAATTAATAATGAGGTTGCTACAGATGGGCTAAGTGAGTTATTAGCAGATAAAATAAATAATATGAATGATGAAAGCTATAATAAATGGCTAAATTATCACTATTATTGCTGTGAAAAACCGGAATTTTTAGGAACAAGTAACCATCTTTTATTTATAACTAGTAAATAAAATCCATTAAAAAGAATATAAGGAGGAAAGATTATGAAAACACCTATATTAGAAAGCAAAAGGATAATCCTTCGACCTCTTACTATAGATGATGCTGAAAATATTTATAGAAGTTGGACATCTGACCCAGAAGTAGCAAAATTCATGATGTGGGATACACATAAATCTATTGATGAGACTATTGAATGGTTAAAAATAGAAGTAGAAAATATTCATAAAGAAGGTCTTTATAATTGGGGATTGGTGTTAAAAGAAACTGAAGAATTATTTGGTTCAGGTGGCATATACTACAAGGAACATCTTAATTGTTATGAACTTGGATATAACATTATGAAAAAATATTGGGGACAAGGACTGACTACAGAAGCTGGAAAAGTAATATTAGATTTTGGCATAGATACTTTGGGAGAGAAAAAGTTTTTTTGTAGACATGCCATTGATAATATTGGTTCAAAAAAGGTAATGGAGAAATTAGGATTTCAATATCATTCAGATAGCTCCTATAATAGTCTAAATGGTGAAAAACAATTTTTAAGTAAGGACTATTATCTAAATATATAGTTACTGAATTAATATTTGCTAATAAGGAAATAATATTTCTGAGGTGAAAAAATGAAATTGTTCATGCCAGATAGAGTATATATTGATCCTAAAAGCTTAGAATATGATACTGGAATAATGATAAAGGAAAAATTAGAAACGTTAAATATTCCCATAATACAAACAAAAAAAGTTGAAATAGAAGGTAAATCACCTTCTGAAAATTATGCTAAAGCTAAAAAGACTATTTATCTAACTGTTAATAGGGAAAAAAAACTAAGAAAGTGTAAGCCATCTGCAGATTATCAATTTGCTTTATCAAGTTCATGTCCTGGACATTGCGAATATTGTTATTTACAAACAACGCAAGGTGAAAAACCCTTTATGAAAGTGTTTGCAAATGTAGATGAAATATTGAAGGTAGTTCAGGAACATATAGATGAGAATTTACCGAATATAACTACTTTTGAATGTGGAAGTATTACAGATCCAGTTGCCCTTGAGCATTTAACAGGAAGTCTAAAAAAGTGCATAGAATTCTTCTCTAATAGTGAAAATGGAAGACTTAGGATAATCACTAAATTTAATAATGTAGATTCATTTTTAGATATAAAACATAATGATCATACTAAGTTTAGGTTTAGTATAAATACTAAATATATAATAGGAAAATTTGAACACAGTACTTCTAGCTTTGAAGAAAGAATAGAAGCTGCAACAAAAATTGCAAAGGCAGGATATCCCATAGGTTTTATTATTGCTCCGATTATGATATATGAAAACTGGAAAGAGGATTATAGGGAACTGCTAACAAGTTTGAAATCTCAACTTGTGGACTATAATAAAGAGATTACCTTTGAACTTATACAGCATAGATTTACGGCTACTGCAAAGGAATTAATTCTTACTAGATTTCCAAATACTGAATTAGATCTTAATGAAGAAAAGAGGCAGCTTAAGTGGGGACCCTATGGAAAATTTAAATACGTTTATCCTAAAGAACAAAGTACTGAAATAAAAGAATATATTTCAGTACTAATTCAGGATAATTTTATTAATTCTAAGATTGAATATTTTACTTAAGTATTATGAAAAAAATAAATGAAAGATTAACCTTTACCATATGGAAAACTTTCTGATTTTAATGAATATAATAGTTAAGGTTTTAAAAGTACACATAAATCAAAATAAAACATAATGTCTTAGCATATTATGTTTTATTTTGATTTATTATTTTATATATACCATTTATATTATTGTGGGTGATATAATAGAGAGTAGACTGGAAATAAATACAGAAGGTTAAAATCATATTATTATTAAATATACAAATAAAATTATAATCTTGGAGGAACAGATGAGAATAGAGAAAGAAAATATAGTTATTAGAAGTGTAACGATATATGATGCGGAACAATTGAATCAATGGTGGAATGATGGTAAAGTCATGGAACACGCAGGTTTTCCCAATGGATTGGGAGAATCTTTAGAAACTACCATAGCTGGTATTAAAAGCCGTGAAGGAAAACTAAGCCAACGTTGTATAATAGAAATAGATGGAAAGCTTGTAGGGGAACTATGCTATAGAATCAAAGATAATAATACAGTAGAGCCGGGATGGAAAATATGCGACTTTAACTATCAAAATCAAGGATACGGGTCTAAAATCATTATAATGTTATTGGAATTTCTTTTTACAGATGAAGCAATTAATTCCAGGTTTCTAATAGAAAAAGTTGTTTGGGATACTATGCTTGAAAATAAAAGAGCACAGTATGTTTATGAAAACAAAATCGGAGCAAAGAAAATTGGTATTAGAGAAAATACTTGGAAAGATCAGCTAGGAAACTTACGAAGCGCAGTTGACTATGAAATAACAAAGGAAGATTTTTTTAGATTACATCAAAAAGTTAAGTAATTTAGTAAATATATAAATTGGTGGAGATTAAAAATGATTAATACTAGCAAAAGAAATTGGAAGGATATATCATATCTAAAAGAAGGTAATTCTAAACAAAGAAAAACATATGAAATCCTTATAAATACACAAATTTTAGATGTTTTAAAGAATTATACTCCAATAATAGTAGGAACAATTCCAATAGATATAGATGTTGAAAATAGTGATTTAGATATAGTTTGTAAAGTAGAAGATTTTAATATGTTTGAAAATATATTAAAAAGTAATTTTGAAAGATACGATTGTTTTAAGATTACAAATTATGAATATGATATATTAGTGTGTAATTTCATAGTAAATAATATTGAAATAGAAATATATGGCTCCAAAATTGATACAGAAAAATCAAATGGATATAGACATATGATTATAGAAGACAGACTTTTAAATTTATATGGTGATGATTTTAGAAAAGAGGTAATTAATTTAAAGATAAATGGATTAAAAACAGAACCGTCATTTGCAAAGATACTAAATTTAAAGGGTAATCCTTATGATGAATTACTAAAACTCGAAAGGTATAGTGATATGGAGTTGATTTCTAAATATAAGAAAATCAGATGATATGATTAAAATTAATTTGATTATATATGGAAAAGAAAGTAAGGGTGTAAGATATGCACGAAGTAAAGGTAAAGGGAATTTTATCTTCTAAAAATGGAATGAATTTATATCGTGGTTGTTCTCACGGGTGTATATACTGTGATTCCCGAAGTAAATGTTATCAAATGCATCATGATTTTGAAGATATAGAAGTAAAGATTAATGCTGTTGAATTACTAGAAGATGCTTTAAAGCGAAAACGGAAAAAATGTATGATTGGTACAGGTGCCATGACTGATCCATATATTCCAATTGAAATTCAGTTACAGCACACAAGAAGCTCTTTAGAACTTATTGATAAATATGGTTTTGGAGTAGCTATACAGACTAAATCCAATAGAATCCTTAGGGATTTAGGTATATTAAAAAGTATAAATGAAAAGGCTAAATCTGTTGTTCAAATTACCTTAACTACATTTGATGAAAAACTTTGTTCCTTAATAGAGCCAAATGTATCTACTACAAAAGAACGGGTTGAGGTTTTAAACATAATGAGAGACAACAACATTCCTACTATAGTTTGGCTGTGTCCAATTCTACCTTTTATAAATGATACTGAAGAAAATATAAATGGAATTTTAGACTATTGTGAGGAAGCCAAGGTAAAGGGGATTATTTGTTTTAGTATGGGATTAACACTTAGAGAAGGTAATAGAGAGTATTTTTATAATGCTTTAGATAAAAAGTTTCCCGGACTCAAACAACAATATATAAAATCTTTTGGAAATGTATATGATATAAAAAGTAAAAATAATGACAAATTGATGGATTTATTTCAAGAAAGATGTAAGCGAAGTGGAATTATATATAATATAAATGAGATATTTACTTATCTTTATACATTTGAAAATAAAGATAAATCTAAACAAATCAGTTTGTTTGATTTATAGATTAAAAAGCTTCTTGACACAATTAAAGTTTAGTACTATACTGATAATACAATAGAGGGTGATGGAGTTCACCGAAATTGCTTAAAGCTAATGACTCCTACAGAAATACTATAGTATTTCTGTAGGAGTTTTTTTGTTTATAGTCACATGAAAGGAGAGAATTTTATGGCCAAGAGTTTAGGAATTATTTTATTATTAGGGTTGTTGGTAAACAAGTTATTTGAAAAAATAAAATTACCAGGACTTCTAGGAATGATAATATTAGGAATAATAATAGGACCTTATGGATTTAATTTAATTGGAAAGGATATGTTAACTTCCTCTGCTGATTTAAGAAAAATTGCATTAATCGTAATTTTGCTTAGGGCAGGATTTGGTATAAATAAAAGTGATTTAAAGAAAGTCGGAAAAATTGCACTTAAAATGAGCTGTATACCAGGCTTGGTAGAAGGATTTTTCATTGCATTTGCATCAGTTAAGTTCTTGGATTTTTCTTTTGTTGAGGGAGGAATGTTAGGATTTATTATTGCTGCAGTTTCTCCTGCTGTTGTAGTTCCCTCTATGTTAAAACTGATGGAAAATAATATTGGAACAGATAAAGGAATACCAACATTAATATTGGCAGGAGCCTCTATTGACGATGTAATTGCAATTACTATATTCAGTGGATTTTTAGGTTTATATAGTGGGTCCAATATCAATATAGGTATGCAGTTATTAAATATTCCAATATCAATATTATTGGGAGTTTTGATAGGTGCTATTGTTGGAATCATAGTAGTGAAGATATTTAATAAATATAATATAAAAGATACAAAGAAAGTTTTATTAATACTAGGACTATGTATTTTATTTACTGAATTAGAAGAACTACTAAAGACAAAGGTATCCTTAGCTTCATTATTAGGAGTTATGACTATAGGAGCTATTATAATTGAAAAGATACCAAAGGTAGGTAAAAAACTAGCAGGAAAGTTTAATGAAATATGGATTTTTGCTGAAATAATGCTATTTGTATTAGTAGGAGCTGAGGTAAATATTGGAGTTGCACTTAATGCAGGTAAAATAGGAATCATAGTATTATTAATTGGTCTTATAGGTAGAAGTATAGGAGTAATGTTTTCTTTATTGAACACAGATTTAAATTGGAAAGAGAGGATATTTTGTGTTATTGCCTATATACCGAAGGCAACAGTTCAGGCTGCAATGGGAGCAGTACCACTGTCACTAGGAGTAGAATCAGGAGATATTATATTGGCTATCGCAGTATTATCCATATTAATTACAGCACCACTGGGAGCAATAGGAATAAATATTTCTGCGAAGCACTTATTAAGTAAATAAACAAACAAATGCCCTAGAAAAAATCTAGGGCATTTATATTATATTAGCATCTACGACCTCCGCCGCCAAAGCAACCACTATTAGTAAAAAGAACCACTAATAGTAAAAAGAAGAATAATAAAGAATCATCATTATCACAGCCTCTTCCTCCAAATAAGCCACCCATGAAGACACCCCCTATATTATTAATATTTATAAACGAGTGAAAGCACTCATTATAGAATATGTAAAGTAATGGTAAAGTGTTAATAAAAATATAATAGTTTCCATTAAGTCAAGTATTTTATTAGCTAATTTTGTTACTGAATCCTTAGTATATATGACTTCAAATGGTGACTTAACAACCCTCATTATTTGATTTTGTGCATTTACAATTTTATAGTATCATTGTAGCACTTCATTTCATAAATATATTTTTGAATGAAACTATAATGATTGGCGCATACATACAAAACAAACTTAATCTTTGCCATATTCCCTCATTAGAAATTATAGTATTTTCAAACCTTGCCTTATCAGCCATTATAAACAAAGCAAAAAACATTATAGCTAAAGCAAAAAATATAAATGACATAACACTACAAACTATATCGTTTGAGTGTATAGATACAATCCCAATAATTAAGGGAATAAAGGTTAAAACAAAAAATCCTAAAACAGAGCCATATCCATGTATTTTTTCGGGTAGAGTTGTAAGTGTCTTTGTTTCTCCAACTGAAAATATACCAGATAATATACAGGCTCCAATAGCATAAAATACTACACAAAATAGCAATACTTTTGAAAGTATATTTGAAGTAGGTAAATATATTGCATACAATTTTAAACTACCATGAATAAGCATAATTCCTGCAGCAATGAGCCACAAGTTATATATTAAATGTATTGGGGAATTATGATTACCTAACAAACTCATTACCATTGTCAAATGATTATATTTTTTACAAAATGGTGCAAGAAAAAAAGGTATAACCAAATCCCCAATCGTTGCAATGAGTAAGAGAATAAAGCCTACATTTGACATACTAAAGAATTTTGCCATATTATTTATCATCTGGCTTAAACCCTCCTAAACCTTTAAGGATTTTTATTGCAACTTCTTGCATAACATCGGCTTTTGCAATAGCAATTCCTTGTTCCTCATCTCCTAAAACCAATAAAGTGTCTCCTGGTTTTATATCAAACAAATCTCTTGCTTCTTTAGGAATTACAATTTGTCCTCGTTCTCCTACCTTGACTGTTCCAAAAATATGTTTACCTTTTGGTAATGACATTTTCAATCCCCTCCATATTCATACTTTTCATACCAATGTGAAAAGTATACCATTAATCAAATAGTAAGTCAAGAAAACACCCGTCACAAATCGTATTATATGCTTTATTTCAGCCAATACTAGAATATATGCACTCATATGTCAGCAGTAGGTACTCGTGTACGATTAGGTGGGTTATCAGTGTTTTTTATAGAAGAAGAAAATATAAAAAACGGTTTAGCAAAAAAATGAATTACGGAATATGAAGCATAAAAAAGATAAGATTATTAAAAGAATTAAGAACTAAGTACAATATTTTTAAAAATCAAGTAATAAGAATCAGATAATAGTTGTAAAATAAATTAAAGTATGAAATAATATAATAATTCTGCTATTATTTAATTGTGGAATTATTTACATGTTAGGAGGAATGCAAATGTCAAAAATAAAGATAATCGTTGATAGTACAGGATATATCTCGAAAGAATATGTGAACAAAGAGAATATAACAGTAGTACCTCTGAACTATATATTTGGAGAGGAAATAGGTAAAGAACCTTTTCCGGGTGAATTTAAAAATTTTTACAACAAACTAAGTAGTACAAAGTTATTTCCATCTACTTCACAACCAGCAGCAGGAGATTTTTTAAATGTATTTATAAAGTCTTTTGAAGAGGGATATGATGAGATAATAGCCATTCTTTTGTCTTCTAGTTTAAGTGGTACTTATAACAGTGCAACACTTGCAAAGAATATGCTAGAGGGTAAAAAAATTACTATTATAGATTCCAGAAATGCTGCAGCAAATATAAGATTTTTAGTTGAGGATGCAGTGGAAATGGCTAAGAAAGGAAAAAACTCAGAGGAAATTGAAGCTCATATAAACTCTAAAAAACTAAAGATGAAAGTGTATTTAACTACTGAAACCTTAGAATATTTAGGTAGGGGAGGAAGGCTTTCATCAGTTCAAGCCACTATGGGAAATTTACTGAATATCAAACCTATAATTCAACTAAAAGATGGGGAACTTCAGTTATTAGAAAAAATAAGGGGTAAAAATAAAGCCATAGCTTCAATAATAGATAAAGTGCCCCAAAATGTAGAAAAAATAGGAATCTGTCATGTAATGGATATTGATTCTGCTGTAAAATTTAAAAGTATGTTAGAGGAAAGGTTTCCAAAAGCTTTAGTTACTATAGATGAGTTAGGTCCAGTAATTGGAGCTCATTTGGGTCCTAAAGGTATAGGAATTTGTTTTTATTAATAAAAAGCATATCCAAAATTTACAATTCATGATATAATTATAACGAGCTAAGGATATTAAATACTGCGGAGGTGCATATAATGAGAAAAATATTAGTAACAGGTGCATTAGGACAAATTGGTTCAGAACTTACAACTGAACTAAGAAGAGTTTATGGAGAGAACAATGTAATTGCCAGTGGTAGAAGAATAAAGGAAGGTCATGAGAAGTTAATAGAATCTGGTCCTTTTGAAATAGTTGATATAACTAAAGGCAAAGACGTATCTGAAATAGTTAAAAAACATAATGTAAATACTATTATAAACCTTGCTGCTATTCTTTCAGCTGTTGGTGAAAAGTATCCAGAACAGTGTTGGGATATAAATATGAATGGATTATATAATATTCTTGAAGTTGCTAGAGAAGAAAACTGTATGGTATATACTCCATCTTCAATTGCTGCTTTTGGACCAACTACTCCACCAGATAATACTCCACAAGACACAATTCAAAGACCAACTACAATGTATGGTGTTACTAAAGTAGCTGGAGAATTATTATGTGATTACTACTTTAAAAGATTTGGAGTAGATACTAGAGGAGTTCGTTTCCCAGGTCTTATTTCTTATGAAACATTACCAGGAGGAGGAACTACAGATTATGCAGTTCATATTTATTACGATGCCTTAAAGAATAAAAAGTATACTAGCTTTATAGGTAAAGATACAAAGATGGATATGATGTATATGCCAGATGCTCTTGATGCCATAGTGGATTTAATGGAAGCAGACCCAGCTAAACTAATCCACAGAAATGCTTTTAACGTAACTGCAATGAGCTTTGACCCAGAAATGTTAGCGGCATCAATTAAAAAAGTTATTCCAGAATTTGAATTAGACTATGAAGTAGACCCAGTAAGACAGGCTATTGCTGATACTTGGCCAAACTCTTTAGACGATTCAGCTGCTAGAGAAGAATGGGGCTGGAATCCAAAATATGATTTAGACGCTATGACTAAAGATATGTTAGATAAATTAAAAATTAAATTAGGTTTATAATATTATAAAACAGGGAGCTTTAGCTCCCTGTTTTATTTTGTCTATCCATAGCATAGTTATCATATATAATCTTATCATAAATGATATAACCTACTCTCATTATTAATAAAATTTCATGTAAAAATTGTAACCAATATATGGTAAAGTAAATACCTTAATATATAGGGGGGAGTATTATGGTCAATGATTATTATATAACTGTATTTGAAACTAAAAATCAAGCCATATTTCTTTATTCTACACTTGAAACTGTAGGATATAGGGTATTTCAGCTAGTATCTTTGCCTTGCAGTATAAAGGCTGGATGCAATTATGGAATAAAATTTAAAGATGAAAGATATATAGATATTATAGTTAATGAGGCCAAGGCGTTAAACATGGAGATTCCTGAGATATATTTTTGTGAAAAACTGCAAGGTAAATACAAGTATTCAAAAGTAATCATCAAGAATTAAAAAACTTATTTAAAAATGTTTTTTTTTTATTAGAATCTATAGTTCTTTGGAGATCATCTAGCCTATTCTCAATATTAAGTTGATTATCTAATATTTTAGTTAAAATATATTGATTATCTATTATTTTTTCTAATTTTTCATCTAACTTCTTCAACTCATATAAGAATGTAGAATCTAGAATTGTTGCTTCAGGAGATGCTTTTTCGTCTACTTCTATATTATTCTCTTCATGAATAACTTCTGATTCCAAAGTAGATTCATCGTTAGTTAGTATGGGAGAAGTTTTATGATACAATTCTAAAAAACAAAGCGTAGGTTCTTCTAAAGTATTTAAATAACCATAATTTATGTGATTTTTTGAAAGTAATATATTTGAGTTAAACTTAACCATGGAGATATTCTGTGGTAAAGGAATGTTTTCTTTCTTTACCCAACTATCTCCATAATCTTTGGAAGATGAAAGTATCATGGAGTCCTTGGAAAAACATATGAGTTTCAACTCATTGTTTTCTTCAAATATAATTGGATGATTTTTGGATAATCCCATATGAGGCAAGGCTATTTCTTTCCATATGTATTTTTCTTTTCCACTACCTTTCATTCGTAGATATTTTAGGTTTAGATTATCTTTTGATTCTGCTATCCATAGAATATGAATATTGTCCTTTGAATCTATAAATAAAAATGGAAAAATATTATTAAAGTCTTTGGAAGAAATAAGTTTAGACACAGAGCTCCAAGATTTAGTAAATGGGTTATAAAATCCATGATAGATTTGGGAATCATTATTTATATATGTTTTATATACTATATGAATATTACCTAAACTATCTGCATCCACAAAGAATGGATCTGGAATTCGTTTTGATATATATCTTATGGCATTATGTCTTTCACCATTTTTATCGTTTAAGATTACATGTTGAATAGTCCATATATTAGAATTAATTATATTGGAATAATTGTATATAATATGAAGTTTATCTTTAACCATTAGAATTTCCATTTGATTATATAAATTTGATGCTAAATCAAATTTAGCAACATTGTTTTTTATCCACTTATCTTTTATATATTTATAATAATTTAATTCTCCTGTATTTGTTAAAGCAATAAGATGTATAACGTTATTCTTATCAATAAGTACAGAGTATTTCATTATATTTTCATCTAGTATATTTTTTGATTCTAATTCGTAAAAAAATGAATCATAAATTGTGTAAACTATTTCCTTATTTGCTGATAAATCAAATAAAAAAGTCTCTTCATTAGAGTTGAATATAATACTAATATTTTGATTAAACATTTTTTTCACCTCGCGATTAATTTAGTAGCACATTAGTCTATATATACATAATATGATAATGAAAATAGAAATATTAAATTAAAAGGAGTGAATAGCGTGGCTGAATTAAATATTAATGAAAGAACAGTTGAGGCTCTTCGATGTTTGGAATTTGATTGCATAATTACAGATAAGGTATTTGCATCCTGTCAGCAAAGAGAATGTTTTCCACAGGTAGAAGTAGAATTATGCGATAAGACATTTGGAAGCGTAAGATTTAGACCTGGATTTATAGTACCTAATACATTAGTAGTTACTGACACTGATACCCCTAATTTTAGGAGGGTAAGATTTACTGTAAGAATTCCATTCCAGGTGTTAGATTGTAACGGAAATGTAGTAGCTGAAGGATTTTTACCAGACATATTAAAGGATATAATATTATATCTTCCAGATTCTAGAGATGAATTTGAATTCAGAATAGTTGTTGAAACAATGTCAGAAGTTTTAGCACCTCCAGTACAAACAGGAAAAACTTTAAGCTTAGTAATAGGAACATTTATTATAATAAAAGTAGTAGGAACTGTACAACTACTAATTCCAACATTAGGATATTGTCCAACACCGCCTGAATGTACAGAGTTTAGTCCAACAGATATATGTGAAGCTTTTGACTATGCAGACTTTCCTGAATTTTTCCCACCACAATTAAATAGTGGAGGACCATGTTAAATGAAAAAAGAAGAGTTAATTCTCTTCTTTTTTTATTTAATAGGAAAGTCCTACTTTTCCTATTAAATAAAAAAAAGGCAGCCCAGGAATCTTGAGCATGCCAATAAAGCCTAAGATTGTTAGACTATTTTCTGTACTCGTAATGAACACCAC
>NZ_VUNQ01000033.1 GCF_009695605.1 Tissierella pigra | reverse complement strand
TTTCTTAAAATTTCTTTTGGTAATGTTGACATAAAAAATTCTCCTTTCTGGTTTAAATCATATTTTGATTCTTGCCAGAAAAGAGAATTTTATTTCGCAAAAGCACAGATTATTTTACACTACCAATAAATTTGAAGGAATAGCTTATTCAATAGAAAGTATTCGTAAGTCCATAGAAGATATAAATATATCTGGACGAGAGGTGATAGTTAAAAAAGATGAGATAATAAATATCATAGAAGGTCTATCTGCTATATCAGAGGAAAATGCAGCAGGAACACAAGAAGCTTCGGCTTCAGTAGAAGAGCAGATTGCATCTATGCAAGAAATTGCAAATGCCAGTGACTCTTTATCTAGTTTAGCAGGGAAGATGAAGGAAAGTATTGATAGATTTAAATCTTAAAAATTAAATACAGTATTCATAGATTAAAATAATATTATGAATACTGTATTTTTATGTTTTATTTACTATATAAATAATCTGATTTAATGTAGATTTTACAGCCTTAAAGAATAAATATTCTTCATACAAAATTAAAACTTTCCTATTTGATTATAAAGAGGTTTACTGTTTCTTACTGATACTGTGAATTTATAGTTGACAGTTTAGGATATATTAGTTATAATATAGTCCTGTGAACTATTAAATATTTTGTGGAGAGATGGCTGAGCTGGCTGAAGGCGCTCGCCTGGAAAGCGGGTAAACGTGAAAGCGTTTCGAGGGTTCGAATCCCTCTCTCTCCGCCATTAGAAAATTTTACCGTGCTAGATGGGGAGGTAGCGGTGCCCTATAACCTACAATCCGCTATAGTAGGATTGAATTCCCAGTCTAGGCATCTCTGTTGTGGGGTCTGCCCTAGATAAGTGGCAGTGACGATTGGGTCCTACGCAACGGAAACTCATGAACCTCGTCAGGTCCGGAAGGAAGCAGCGATAAGTGAATATTTTCGTGTGCCGTGGGGATGCCTAATCTGAGTTAACTGTCTAGGTAACGCTTGGAACAGGATTGTCAAAGCTGGGTGCACGGTTACATAGTGAAAAAACTGTGGTTTTCCACAGTTTTTTTATTTTTTGTATATGAAATTAAAAAGGTGGGTTACCCCACCTAGTATTATCCTTGAAATGTTTTATTTGACCTTGTTAAATGATCCAATAGTTCTTCTTTTCCATAAGTAAGTCCAGATACTATATTAGCCTCTTCTTTACCTTCAAGTCCTTTAAATCCTGTATATATTGGATTTATTATATCTATAGCTTTTTTAAAACTAGATGAGTCCTTTTTTATTTCACCTTCTGTTATTAGCTTATTTGTAAATAAATAAAGTGATCTAAGATTTGTGGATAATTCGTCTTTTTCTCTGAAAGTTATTAACAATTCAGATATAATGTCCCTTGAATTGTTAATAAGTTCATTTAACATAGTATAATCTTCTTTCTCTATGGCCTTTCCTGCATCTTCAAATCTTTCCATTAGCCCTTCATGTAAAAGTGCTAATAATCCCCAATCATTAGTTGATAATATTTTTTTTTCTAAAGTCATACTTGACATCTATATGTCACTCCTATCTCTGTAATAGTTGAAGTACCATTTGCGGCAACTGATTTGCCTGACTTAGCATACTTGTACCTGCCTGTTGCAAAATATTTAGTTTTGTAAATTCACTCATTTCTTGTGCCATATCTAAATCTGCTATTCTAGATTTTGATGTTGTTAAATTTTCTGCTGTATTATCTACATTTTTTATTGTATGTTCTAATCGATTTTGGATTGCACCAAGTTTGGAACGCATTGAAGAAACTTTTTTTATAGCTTTTTCATAAGTAGAAATTGCTTTGTCGAAATCATCGTTTGTTAATCCAGTCTTTACACTAAAGTTTCCACTAGATCCTGAGATAACAGAACCATCTGCTATCTCTAATCCATCTGATCCAGATCCTCCTACAACAATATTAATCTCCTTCATATCAATTTCCAAAGTCTGTCCTTCTTTAGAACCTATTTGAAGGTTTAAGTCAGTGGCTCCATTTCCATCTAAATCTCCCTTTAATAAAGCTATTCCATTGAAATCAGTTTCATTACCTATCTTATCAATTTGTTCTGTTAATTGTTTAATCTCATCAGCTATTGTTTCTAAATCTTCATCCTTATAAATTCCATTTGCTCCTTGTACACTTAATTCTCTCATTCTCTGAAGCATTTCATGTACTTCATTTAATGCTCCCTCTGCTGTTTGAATTAGAGAGATTCCATCTAAGGAGTTTCTTGAGGCTTGCCTCAATCCTCTTATTTGTGCTTCCATCTTTTCCGATATAGCAAGACCTGCTGCATCATCTGACGCTCTATTTATTCTCTTACCTGATGAAAGTCTTTCTAAGGATTTTTGTAATCCTTCCGTATTCATATTTAATAGTCTATGGGTATTTAATGCTGGTATATTGTTGTTAATTCTCATGGTTTTTATCCCCCTCTAATTTATTTGTTTTTTCTATAAATGAAATTACCTCTCCTAATATTTGAAACATTTCCTTTGGCAGTTTGTCCACCTTTTCTTCTATTGTTTCTTCATTTAAAGCATTTTCATTTACTTCATCTTTAATATATGCCTTTTCAACATATTTTCTTGATATTAATCTTCTTTTCATAGTATCACCAATTTATATCCTAAATCTTCTAGAGATTTTTCCAATATATTAATTTTTTGGAGTAAAGAATCTTCTTCTAAATTTACATATACTTCTTTGCCTCTTACATTAAAATCCATATTTATAAGTCCCAAATTTTCTGTTTCAAGACTTATATAAAAGTTCATATTATTTTTATCAATGGCTTTTTCCCCATGGGATACTATAATATTTAAACTTTTATATTCATCTCCTATTTCCAGTGGCAACTGAAGTATTGTATCTTTTTTAGTTATCTTCTTTTGAATACTTAAATATTCGTCCTTTGGTTCTCTTTTATCATTGGAATCAAAAGACTTTTCTCCACTATTCAATAGACCTACTAAATCCTTATAGTTTTCTTTGAAGCTATCATCACCATTTTTAATGGATTCCGATATTTTCTCTTGAAGAATTTTTATATTTTCTTTAAATTCTTCATTGTATTTAGAATTATGAGGATCCTGTATATCCTTTAATATATTGGCAATTCCTTTATTTCCATTTAAAAAAAGATTTACGTCTTTAATCTCTTTTAAGGTCATAGGAATTTGATTCTTCATTATAATTGGTAATATTCTTTCTTCATTTCCTTTAATATCTTTTATTTCCTTGGTCATTCTATGGTTTTCTTTATATCTGTTTATCTTTTTTTCTATATAATTATTTAATTCATTTATTTCCATATGTTCCAAGGATTTTCCTTCTTTAATGCTTTCCCTTATTATATTTGTAGTTAGGCTATTTTTTGCCCTTATATATTCTTCAAATATTAACCCCTTACTTATTTTATCGACTGGGTTAATGGTTTCTATACTTGTATTTATTTCCTTATGAACCATGTATAGGTTATCTAGGGTAATAGCGTTAAACTTCTTCTCTGTAAGAGATACTGTCGTAGGATTTAGGTTTTCTCCTAAATTATTAAATATATTGGATATATGAATAGTCTTATCTACTGTTCTTTCCTCTATATTTAAGTGTTTTTGCATATTTGTATCTATTACTTCTTTAATGGTTTTTATATTAAAATCTTCCCCACTTTTTAGTAACTGCAAAAGATTCTTATCTGTAATCTTTCCTAGTACTTCCAGTTCTTCCTTTATTTTATCAATAAAGTCTTTAGCCATAGGCTCATATATTTCTTTTGATAAGTCTTCACTTTTTAATTCTTTTATTAATTCATGAATGTTTTCTTCTAATATATTTATACCTTTTTCATTTAAGTTTATTATTTGACTCTGATCTAATATGGATACTAGTTCTTTTACAGCTTCCTTCATATTTTTGACTTCATTGTATTTTTCCTTGTCCATGGTCATATTGTTTATTATAAATTCTCTAAGAATATTGATGTTTTCTACATTTTCATCTATATCTAAATTCTTTAGTATTTCTCTTAAACTATTTATTGATGTTTCTTGTACTATTGTAAAACCTTCAAAGTTTTTAGCTTCAGAGTTGCTACTTATTTCATCTGTTATATAAGAATTATTTATTTTATATAAATTCTCTATATTGAACTCTTTATCTTCACCTATTATCTTTACATATGCCTCTTCCTTTAGGGACTTTAAATTATATAATTTTTTCATAACTTCCATGGTCTTATCTATATTTTCCTTTGTAATAGGAAGTTTTTCTTTGTGTAATATCATAATAGTATCATATACATCTTTTCCCATTTTCTGACCATAGATTTCCTTGCATATTTCCTCTGCCTCTTTATAGGTCAAATCCCTTTCTAATTTCAAAAATCTTTTTAAGGAAAACTCAGGCTTTTCATTTTTTATTTCTTCTAAAACTTCATTTATCTTTTGTAAATTTACATTTTCTAAATCAATTCCTCTATCTATAAGCTTTACTATGGAATCTGTGTCTATATCCTCTATTATTTTATTTAGGTATTCTTTTGACTTAATATAGGAATCCACATTTCCTTTTGTAATTGCTATGCCACTACTAAGAAGAAATTCTATCATCCTTATGTTTTCCTCTGTATATTCTAATCCTAATTCACTTAATATATCTGCTGCCCTTCTTGTTTCTTGCTCTTCTTTTACTACTTCTTCTTTTTCTTCTACTTTAGAAGATACTATATTTTCTTTTTCGACTACTATTTCTTCCCCTAAATCTTTTACCATTTCTTCCTTTAGTCTTAAAGAATATTCTATAGTCTTATTATCTATGGTCTTTTGAACCTTTATATCTTTACCATTTTGTTCTACCAAAACTCCTTCTATATCATAAGGAAGGGTTGGGGTGTTGTAACTATTCATTATATTTTCTTTGCTGCCTATTTTTAAAATTTCCATAATGATTTCCTTTCATTGATTAAATGAATAACTTTCCACTACTTTTACTATATATCGACAATATTAAAAATTTCCTTGAGGGACTTATTACTTATTTCCTTATTTATGTCGATAATATATAATGAATGGGTAGGAGGGATTAATATGAATCGGATAAATAGAACTGGTATGGAAAATGTTTCACCTATAGAGATTTCCCGGGCTGTAGATAAAAAAGCTGTAAAAGATACTTTTAAATTGAAATTAAATGAATTAGAACAAGAGCAAATTAGAACTGAATTAAAATCCTTATACGATAAAATTGAGGAGCAATCCAATCGATTATCTGATAAATTATTTATAGACGATTTAATTTCTTATAAAAAATTAGTTAAAGAATTTCTAAATATTACAGTAAATAACTCTCATATTTTTTTCAAAGAAAACTCTCTCGATAGGCGAGGCAGACATAGAATCTACTCCTTAGTTAAAAAAGTAGATCAAGAATTAGATGAGTTGACTCAGGAATTTTTGGATTTAGAAAACAAACGATTAAACATTCTTAAAAGACTAAACGATATACAAGGAATTCTAATGGATATAATAGCATAAAATAATCGAATATTTTTTATATAGATGGGTATATTCTTTCATAGGGGTGATTAATTTGGAAGATATGATAAGAAGAATATTTTTAGCTGGAATTGGTACTTTAGCTTTAACTTATGAAAAATCTAATGAAATGATACAGAATTTAGTGGAAAAAGGTAAAATTACTGTAGAACAAGGCAAAGAATTAAACGAGGAGTTAAAAAGAGTTATAAACAATAAAGAGAATAGTAAAGATAGCAAAGAAGATTTAAAGGAAATCTTAAAGGACTTAAATCTAGCAACTAAAGAAGATATTACTAATCTTGAGTCAAGAATCAAGGCTATTGAAAAAAACAATAATTTGGAGGGAAAATAAATACCTTGATGTTTCAAGGTATTTTTCAATATGGAGAATAATTATACTAAATTAAGGTTTAAAGAAATTATTTCTGTAGCCATTAAGCATGGGCTAAAAAACGGAATAGGAAATCCCTTAGATTTAAGGCTGGTTTTAGAGGAGTTAGGACCAACCTTTGTTAAAATTGGACAAATACTATCTACACGTTCTGATATACTACCTAAGGAATACATACTAGAATTGGAAAAGCTTCAAGATGATGTGAAGTCTGAGGATTTTAATATAATGAAAGAACTTATAGAAGAAAATCTCAATGGAAATATTTCAGATGTGTTTTTAGATTTTCAAACTACACCTTTGGCTTCTGCTTCTCTTGCAGAAGTCTATTTAGCTAGACTAAAAACTGGAGAACAAGTAGTTCTAAAAATCCAACGTCCCTTTGTAAAAGACAAAATCCTAGCTGATATTCATATCTTAAAAAAACTTAGTCCTTTTATTAAATTGACAACAAAGAATGAATTCTTTGATATTAATGAAATAATTGAGGAAATCCAAGCTGCTACAGAAAAGGAACTAGATTTTTTAAATGAAAAAGAAAATATAAAGAAATTTAATCTAAATAATAAGGATATAAAATATATTAAACATATTGAAGTCTACGAAAAATATTGTACTTCTCATATGATAGTAATGGAGTACATTAGTGGTATAAAAATAGACGATATTTCCAAGTTAATAGAAGGTGGATATGATACTAAAGAAATAGCCAAAAAGCTTACTTATAATTATTTTAAGCAAGTTTTTGAAGATGGCTTTTTCCATGGAGACCCTCATCCAGGAAATATCTTAGTTCATGAGAACAAAATTGGATTTATTGATTTTGGTCTAATGGGAGATTTGAATCTAGGGCTCAAGAAGAAATTTAATCTATTTTTAGAGGGAGTGGCTACTAATAATGTGGAATTAATGACTAGTTCTATTTTGAGTATTGGTATTAAAAAAGATGAAATAGATATAAATAAACTTTATCAAGATATAGATCTTCTTTATAATACATATATAAATGAGTCTATTTATGAATATGACTTGGCTCAAATCCTAGAAGAAATCATTGTTACCTGTAGAAGAAATAAAATAGCCATGCCTAAAGACGTAGTTTTCCTTGCAAAAGGTATATTAACTTTACAAGGAGTTCTGGCTAAAATAGATAAAGATTTAAATATCATGGACATTGCAACTCCCTACTTTAAAAATAAAATTATAGAAGAAAAACTAAGGGATTTTGATTTCAATTTATTAGGGGGAAAGGTCTTATCTGTCGGAAATTCATTTTTGGACCTGCCTTTGAAGCTGCTTCAACTTATTGATAGAGGTATTGAAGGAAGGCTAAAGCTTAACTTACAGTTTAAAGATATGGATGAAAACTTTAATGAAATCAATAAAATGGTAAATAGAATTATCTTCTCTGTTATTGTAGCTGGATTATTAGTAAGTTCTTCTTTAGTCATAAATGCCAATATAGGATTAAAGGTTTATGGTATATCTGCCATAGGTATCGTAGGCTATTTAGGTGCAGGATTAGCTGGATTTTGGCTTTTAATATCTATACTAAAATCAGGGAAACTATAAACTAACTGTCAGTCATTTAGTTTATAGTTTCTCATTTCTACACATCTTTGAGCTAATATAACAATAGGATCTATATATTCCTTTGGAGCACCTATTTCTTCTGCTAAAAGAGGTAACTCTGTACACCCTAAAATCACTGGCATATGACTATCTTCAATATATTTATCTATAAGACCTTGAATTTCCATTGGTTCTACATTAAATTTTGAGGATTTAACGTCATATATCCAATTCATCAGAGTTTTCTTATGAGTATCATCGGGATATATAATGTCTAAATCAAATTCTTGAAATATGATTTTATAAATTTCAGATTTATAAGTCCCCTCTGTTGCAAGAAGTAAATATTTCTTGTGAGTATAATTATTTTTTAAATATTTTGCTGTTTCATATATCATATTCAATATCTTTACTTTAGTATACTTAGTTATTTCATCATAAAAATAATGAGCAGTATTACATGGTATGGCTATATAATCTACTCCCATTATTTCTAGTTTTAAAATAGATTTTATCATCTCCGTAATAGGATTTTCCCCTAGTCCTAAAATATATGCTGTCCTATCGGGTATTTCCACATTATTGTCAATAATAATATGTAAATGTTCTTGATCTTTAGTTGCAGGTGTAAGACTTATAATCTTATTAAATAAGTAACAGGTAGCTGCTGGTCCCATACCTCCCATTATTCCAAGAATCATTCTACCACCCCATAATTTTTATCTGTTTATCCTTTTTTTATATAATAATATCTTTTTAATATTATATTTAAGATATGAAAAAGCACAAAATTATATGAATATAAATTATAATTTTATGCCAAAGTGTATGGAATACTAGAATATAAAAATCATGAAGAATTAGTTCAAAATCCATAAATATTACCTTATTAATTGGATTAATTGATATTTTAAACGCCTTTACCATTATTCTGCCATGACTTGTGATTAAATCTCTATCCTCTAGATAAACAAATAAGCTAGGTCAGTTATGACCTAGCTTATTTGTTTAAAAATTTATACTAAAAACACCTCTATTATTTTCAAAATACCATCTCCCTTCTTCTATGTTAACCGGTTAATTATATTTTCTCATTTATTCTATAAAAATCATATAGAGAAAACAATTATAATAGTTTTTTACCATATACTATTTTTCTAACGGTCTCTTGACTTAGATAATACTCTTCTGATATCTTACTAATAGAAATACCATTTTGAAATAATTTGATAATATCTTTATTCCTTTCTGCAAGGGCTTCTTTAGAACCTGTCAATTGACCCCAACTCAATCTGTTGCTAACCTTAGGTATATATATTAGTCCTCCATCAATATGCTTTTGAACCTCTTCCAGCAAATGAGGTGGCAATACTTCTGCTGCATTTTTGTAACTCAAATATCAGTACCTCCCATAAAAAAGTATTAGATTGACAAATGTAAATTTCACATTTATTCACAATACCCACCTCCCTTAGTATATTTTTTAATATTATCTATTATATTTTAGAATAATATTTACAATGATCTTTCATTCTAATTTCTCTTCTGCCTTCAGCCTTAATATATACATCCCATTCATTATACTGAGCTGATAACCTAATTCTATCATTTATTGTATAAGAATAATATGGAAAAAACAATTATAATAATTTTTCCCCTTGAATTTAAAAAACTTTACTCATCACAAGAAACTATTACGTTATCTTATCTTTCAAATTTCTCCCGATAATCATTTTATCTATTTCAGCTAGGTTTTGGCTTTTAATATCTATACCAAAAGCGAAGAGACTATAATGGTTTATAGTTTTAATGTCTTAAATTGGGGTATTTAAATAACTGAGTCATAAACTAAAGAGAGGAGACGGAATATGGATAAAAACAAAAAGTTAACCACAGTTACAGGTGCACCAGTGGCTAATAATCAAGACTCTATGACTATAGGTCCTAGAGGTCCTATGGTACTGCAAGATGTTTGGTTTCTAGAAAAACTTGCTCATTTTGATAGAGAGGTTATTCCAGAAAGAAGAATGCACGCTAAAGGCTCAGGAGCCTTTGGAAAGTTTACAGTGACAGATAATATTACTAAATACACAAAGGCAAAATTATTTTCAGAAATAGGTAAAGAAACTGAAGTATTTGTACGTTTTTCTACTGTTGCAGGTGAAAGAGGAGCTGCCGATGCTGAAAGAGATATTCGGGGATTCGCAATAAAGTTTTATACTGAAGAAGGAAACTGGGACTTGGCTGGTAATAACACTCCAGTATTCTTTTTTAGAGATCCTCTCAAATTCCCTGACTTAAATCATGCAGTAAAGCGTGATCCTCGTACTAATATGAGAAGTCCTACAAACAATTGGGATTTTTGGACTTCACTTCCTGAAGCATTACATCAAATAACAATTACCATGAGTGACAGAGGAATACCAAAGTCCTATAGACATATGCATGGATTTTCTTCTCACGCCTATAGTTTTATAAATGCTGAAAATGAAAGGGTTTGGGTAAAATTCCATTTTACAACTCATCAAGGTATAGAAAATCTAACAGATGAGGAGTCAGCTGCAATAATTGCAAATGATAGAGAAAGTCACCAAAGAGATTTATATGAATCAATTGAAAAAGGTGATTTCCCTAAATGGACAATGTATGTTCAAATAATGACTGAAGATCAAGCTAATAGTATGCCATACAATCCTTTTGATTTAACAAAGGTTTGGTATAAAAGTGAATATCCTTTAATAAAAGTTGGTATATTAGAGTTAAATAAAAATCCTGATAATTATTTCCAAGATGTAGAACAATCAGCTTTTAATCCTGCTAGTGTGGTACCAGGAATAAGTTTCTCTCCTGATAGAATGCTTCAAGGAAGATTATTTGCATATGGAGACGCACAACGTTATAGATTGGGAGTTAATCATCATCAAATTCCTGTTAATTATCCAAAAGCGGTTAAAGACTATAATAGTTTCCATAGAGATGGACAAATGAGAGTAGATGGAAACCATGGTTCAAAATTACACTATGAGCCTAATAGTTATAATGAATGGCAGGAACAATCTGAATATGGTGATCCAATTGAAATGACCTCTGGACATATTATGAGATTTGATTTTAGAGAAGATGATGATGACTATTATACACAGCCTGGTAAGCTCTTTAGATTAATGACTCCAGAAAAACAACAAGCTTTATTTGAAAATACAGCTCGAAATATGAAGGGCGTTCCTGAATTTATAAAGATGAGACATATAGAAAATTGTCTAAAAGCAGATCCAGCCTATGGTGAAGGTGTGGCAAAAGCAATGGGTATAAGTTTAGCTTCCAGTACAGAATAATATAAATATATGAATATAACCTTTTTGAAACCCATTTATGTAAAAAACTTGGTACAATTATTAATAATTGTACCAAGTTTTTATTTAATCAATATTATTTACTTTAAATTTAAAATCTTCTCCATCACATACTACTAGAATATTATCCTTATCTTTCAAATCTCCTCTAATAATCATTCTACCTATTTCAGTTTCCAAATGTTTTTGTAAAAATCGCTTAACTGGTCTTGCACCATATTGTATGGAATAGGCTCTGTCTAAAATAAGGTCTTTTGCTTCATCTGTTAATTCTATAGAAATCTGCCTATCTTCTAGTCTATGACGGATTTCCTCTATTTGAAGGTCTATTATTTTAAATATCTCTTCCCTTTGTAATGGCTTAAACATTACAATTTCATCTATACGATTCAAAAACTCAGGTTTAAAAGTTCTTCTCATTTCATTCATTACTTTATCTTTTGCAGACTCATCTATACTGCCATCTGGTCTGATTCCTTCTAATAAATAAGATGAACCTAAGTTGGAAGTCATTATAATAACTGTATTTTTGAAGTCAACTGTTCTACCTTGATTATCGGTTAACCTTCCGTCATCTAATACTTGTAAAAGTATATTAAATACATCGGGATGGGCTTTTTCTATTTCATCAAATAAGATTACTGAATAAGGTTTTCTTCTTACAGATTCAGTTAATTGACCACCTTCATCGTATCCAACATATCCAGGAGGTGCTCCTACAAGTCTAGATACAGAGTGTTTTTCCATATACTCGGACATATCTATCCTTATAATATTTCTCTCATCATCAAATAATGTGGTAGTTAAAGCTTTAGATAGTTCTGTCTTACCTACTCCTGTAGGACCTAAGAATATAAAAGATCCTATTGGTCTATTTATTTGTTTCATTCCTGCCCTAGCTCTAATTACTGCATCTACTACGGATTCCACAGCTTCATCTTGCCCTATTACTCTTTTATGAAGTATTTTATCTAAGGATAACAGCTTTTCTCTTTCTGTTTCTACCAGTTTAGACACTGGAATTCCTGTCCATTTAGCCACTACTTCTGCTATTTCTTCTTCGGTAACTTCTTCCTTTAACATTCTTTCTTCTTTTTCGTTTTTCTCATTGACAGATTGTAGTTTCTTCTCTAATTCTGCTAAAGTTCCATATTTCAATTGTGATAATTTTTCTAAATCATATTTTCTTTCTGCTTCTTCTATTTCCCTTTTTACTCTATCTATTTCTTCTTTTATATCTTTAATATTTGATATACTCTTTTTTTCATCTTCCCATTGGGCCTTCATTATATCGAACTTTTCCTTAGAATCTGATAATTCTTTCTCCAGTTTTTCTAATCTTATTTTTGAAGCTTCATCAGTCTCTTTTTTTAAAGCAGACTTCTCGATTTCCAGTTGTAATATCCTTCTTCTTATTTCATCAATTTCCACAGGCATAGAATCTATTTCGGTTCTTATCATAGCTGAAGCTTCATCCATTAAGTCTATTGCCTTATCGGGTAAAAATCTATCAGATATATATCGGTCGGATAAAGTTGATGCAGCTATTACAGCACCATCTGATATTCTTATTCCATGATGGATTTCATATTTTTCTTTTAATCCCCTAAGAATTGATATGGTGTCCTCAACTGTTGGCTCCTGAACTAATACTTTTTGAAATCTTCTTTCTAAAGCTGCATCTTTTTCAATATACTGTCTATATTCATCTAAAGTAGTAGCACCTATTGTATGAACCTCTCCCCTTGCAAGCATTGGCTTCAAAAGATTTGAAGCATCCATAGCTCCATCAGTTCTTCCTGCACCTACTATATTGTGAATTTCATCTATAAACATTATTATTCTACCTTCTGATTTTTCTATTTCAGACAAAACTGCTTTTAATCTTTCTTCAAATTCACCTCTATACTTTGCTCCGGCAATTAATGCTCCCATATCCAATGCAAATATGGTCTTATCCTTGAGTCCCTCTGGAACATCTCCGTTAACTATTCTAGAAGCTAAACCTTCTACTATGGCTGTTTTACCTACTCCAGGGTCTCCTATTAAAACAGGATTGTTTTTAGTTCTTCTAGATAATATTCTAATTACATTTCTTATTTCCCCATCTCTGCCGATTACGGGGTCAATTTTGCCTTTTCTGGCATCTTCTACTAGATCTCTTCCAAATCTAGTCAATGCCTCATAAGTAGACTCTGGATTGTCAGAAGTAATGGTTTGATTTCCCCTTATTTTCTTTAACGCCTCTAAAAATCTTTGTAGATTTATATTATATTTATTAAATATCCTTTCAGATGCAGAACCTTTTTCCTTTAAAAGTGATATATAAATATGCTCTACTCCTACATATTCATCTCCAAATTTCTTAGCCTCTTCTTCTGCATTTAATAAAATCTTTGTATATACTCTACTAGGATACATAGAACCTCCACCACCAGATTGCTTAGGAAGTTTTTCTATTTCTCTTTCAACATCTATTCTAACCAGTTCAGAGTCTTCTCCCATTAAAGATACTACTTTAGGGATTAATCCCTCATTTTGTGTCATTAAGCCATAGTGAATATGGATTTCTTGTAACTCTGGATTTCCATTTTTTATGGCTATATTTTGTGAATTTTGTACTGCTTCTAAAGACTTCTGAGTAAATTTATTTAAATCCATATTATATACCTCCTTGACTACTTATTATCTTTACTAATATTTTTTAGTTTTTCATATAATTTGATTTCTTCTTCTGTAATATTATTTGGACTTACTATATTTATTTCTACATATAGGTCTCCCCTATTATCTTGCATATCCTTATATCCTTTTTTAGGTATTCTAATTTTCTTTCCTGATGAAATCAACTTTGGAACATCGATTTTAATTTTTCCATCTATTGTATTTACTACTACCTTTTCTCCCAATACAGCTTCCCAAGGTAGTAAATCTACTTTAGATATTATGTCCAGTCCTTCCAGTTTATTTCTTTCATCTTCTATAAAATTAATCTTAAAGAGAATATCTCCATTAATGCCCCATTTTTCACCTTTAACTTTTAATTTTTTCCCAGGCAATATTCCCTTTGGCACCTTTACTGATATATTTTTATTTTCGCCACCAACATTAAGATTTATATCTTTCTGGATTCCATTATAACCTTCTTCAATAGTTATATTTAGTTCCGATTCGTAGGAAGGACTTTGCTTCTTAGTTGCTTTCCTACTCCCAAACAAATTCCCTAAATCAAAACCTCTTTGACTGCCACCTCTTTGATTTCCGCCCATTCCACCAAAAAACATATTAAAAAAATCACTAAAATCCCCATCTGTTGTAGTATAGGTATATCCTCCTGATCCACCAAAACCATATTGGGATGGATCAAAATTTTGACCATTAGAAAAATTATATCCCGAACCAAATTGATCATACATCCTTTTCTTTTCTTCGTCTCCTAGTACTTCATAGGCTTCATTTATTTCCTTAAACTTTTCCTGTGCCTTATTATCATTTGGGTTTAGATCTGGATGATACTTCTTAGCTAAACTTCTAAAGGACTTTTTTATTTCATCTTGACTTGCATTTTTATCAACACCAAGTATTTTATAATAATCTTTATATTCCATAGAATCTTCTCCCTTTTTATAATTAAATGATTCAACCTTATTTGACTTTCCTTGACCTTTAACTTAATTATACATTTTTCACTGAAAAAATCAATATAATAACAATATAATTAGTTAATTTTTTTCCTTTTTTATTACTCTTCACAGTTAATAAAAAAAATAATAAAAATACACACTGATTACGCTCAAATAATGCAAACTGCTTAAAATCTTTTTTGCTTATGGCAACTCAAAAATTAAATTCTGTCTGCAAATGTCCTCTCAGTATTTTTATTATTTTTCAATATAACTGTGAATTATAAACTTTCTTCTAAGTCTTCTTCTTTATGATATTCTATTATTAATTTATCAAGCTCTTGACTTATTTGCAATATTTCTACTTTATTGTTGGACTTAACTGTCTGATGTAAATGTTCCCTTAAATTATTAATTTTATTCTTCATTTTTTTTCCTCCAAATAAATTTTATTACATTTATTATATAATAAAACATACTTGCAATACAATACTTTTTATGCAAATAGGCAATTATATTTATATGCCATTAGCCAATTTAGTTAAGACCCAGAAACGTATACATTATTATTGAGGTGGCGAAAATGAATGATTCAAAAAAGACATTAAACTACAAAGATGTAGGATTGAGAATTAGATTAGAAAGAGAAAAATTAGGATTATCTAGAGAAAAGTTTGCTGAATTAGTTGGATTATCATCATTTTATATTGGTCAACTGGAAAGAGGAGATCGTAAAATGAGTGTAGATACCTTAGTAAATATATCCAGTGTTTTAAATATCTCAGTAGACTATCTTCTATATGGTTATAACTATTATATGGAAAATATAAGTATTTCGGAGGCATTTAATGATATTTACAAGGTATCCGTTGACAATGAACTAAAAGAATTATTGAACATATTAGAAGGTAGTTCTAAGGAACAAATATCTCTTTTAAAGGATATTTATAAACTTATTTTACCTTCTATTAAAAAATAAGGTCATACTTTGACCTCCCCTGACTTTTGTTAAAATTGTAAAATTGATTTAATGGAAAATCAACTTTATTGCAGCTTCTTTTTATTTAATTTTTCTTCTTCCTCTAAATGGTATTTTACAATAAGTTTATCCAGTTCCTCACTTACTTGAATGACTTCCTTATGATTATCATTTTGAAATTTCATTTCTTTATACAACTTTTCTCTAATCTTATTAATTTCGTTTTTCATATTATCCCCCTACATAAAATCATATAGTTTAAATTATACGTTAAAACCTATGTTCGTTCAATAGATTTCTTTCTATTATATTAGAAAAGTTTTGACAAAATAAAACAACTTAATATAATTAAGTTGTTTTATTTGTCTTATTTTTTTATTTTATATATTTATCTATGATATTTATTATCTCATCTATTTTCTCTCCGCCTTGTTCTTCACCTTCTAAAATAGCAGTAATTACACAAGACCTTATATGACTATTTAGTATATCTATATTTGCCTTTTTTAACAATCCAATTGCAGATAGAATCTGTGTAGAAACATCTACACAATATCTATCGTCTTCAAGCATTTTTATTATTCCATCTATTTGACCTCTAGCTGTTTTCAGTTTAATAGCGGCTTTTCTTTTTCCCTCATTCATTAAATCACTACTCTCTATTTTATTTCTATTAAATCATATCCTGCATCTTCTATTGCATCTTTTATAAGAGTACCATCTAAACTTTCTCCCTCTACCTCTACTGTTTTAGTTGATAAATCAACTTCTACTTTTGTTACTCCTGCTAATTCATTTAATGCGTTCTTTACAGCTTTTTCACAATGTCCACAGGACATTCCTTCTACTAATAAGGTTTTTTTCATCTTTTTCTTCCTCCTCTATTTTATAAATAACTATGCACGAAATTTCTTTAGTCTTAATGAATTTGTAACTACTGAAACTGAACTAAAGGCCATAGCTGCACCTGCTATCATTGGATCTAGAAAACCTAAAGCCGCAAAAGGTATTCCTATGGTATTATAGAAAAATGCCCAAAATAGATTTTCCTTTATGGTTTTCATAGTTCTATGACTTAGTTTAATGGCTGTTACTACTCCAGATAAATCTCCCCTCATAAGGGTTATATCTGCTGCCTCCATAGCAACATCTGTACCAGTTCCTATGGCGAATCCCACATCTGCTGCAGCTAAAGCTGGTGCATCATTTATACCATCTCCAACCATTCCTATATGCTTTCCTTCTGATTTAAGTTTTTCTACTACTTCAGCCTTATTTTCTGGTAGAACTTCTGCTAATATATTCGTTATACCCACTTCTTTAGCTATGGCCTTGGCTGTTCTCTCGTTGTCTCCTGTTATCATATAAACTTCTAATCCCATGGATTTCAACTGTTCTATTGCTTTTTGAGATGTTTCTTTTATTTGATCTGCCACAGCTATTATTCCAGATAATTTATTGTCTATGGATATTAGCATTGCAGTTTTACCTTCTTCTTCTAATCTTAGTAAGTCTTTTTCTCCTTCTGATATGGAAATATTATTATCTCCCATTAGTTTTCTATTTCCAACTAGTATCTCTTTATCTTCAAGAATTGCCCTAAGACCTTTTCCTGGTATTGCTGCAAAATCTGTGGGAATAGATAGTTTAAGCAATTCTTCTTCACCTTTTTTTACTATAGACTGACCTAATGGATGCTCTGAAGTTTTTTCTACTGATGCAGCTATTCTAAGAATTTCTTCTTTCTCTATTTCTGTAATAGAAACTATATCTGTTACTTCAGGTTCTCCTTTAGTTATTGTACCTGTTTTATCAAATACTATTGTATCCATTTTGTGAGCTCTCTCTAAATGTTCTCCTGATTTAATTAGTATACCATTTTCTGCTCCTTTACCAGTACCAACCATAATAGCTGTAGGTGTTGCTAATCCCAATGCACAAGGGCAAGCTATTACTAAAACGGCAACTGCATTTACAAGACCTACATTGAAATCGCTAATGAAATAGAATCCTACAAATGTAAGTAAGGCTATAACAACAACTACTGGTACGAATATTCCCGATATTTTGTCTGCCAATCTTTGTACTGGTGCTTTAGAACCTTGGGCATCTTCTACTAATTTAATGATTTGAGATAATACTGTATCCTTACCTATTTTAGTTGCTCTAAATTTAAAAGCACCATATTTATTTATTGTAGCCCCTATTACTTCATCATCTACTGATTTATCTACAGGAATACTTTCACCTGTAAGCATAGATTCATCTACTGAGGAATTTCCCTCTACTATAATTCCATCAACTGGTATTTTTTCTCCTGGTCTAACAACTATAATATCTCCTATTTCTACCTTTTCTATAGGTATATCCATTTCTACTCCATCTTTTATAACCTTTGCTGTTTTAGGCTGTAAACCCATTAGTTTTTTTATGGCTTCAGAAGTCTTTCCTTTGGCCACAGCTTCAAAGGTTTTTCCTAAAAGAATTAATGTTATAATAACTGCTGAAGATTCAAAATAATATTCATGAACTCCTGTTAATAAATTATATATACTATAGAAGTAAGCTGCCGATGTTCCCATGGATATAAGCACATCCATATTAGCTCCCCCACCTCTTAAAGCATTATATGCTCCCTTATAGAACCTATAGCCTATTATAAACTGCACAGGAGTTGCAAGTGCTAATTGAAACCAACCATTACTTAATATATTGTGAATTCCGGCCATATGAAAAAACATTGCAGAAAATAAAGGTATACTTAATATGGCTGAAATGATGAAGGATGTTTTTAAAGACTTTATTTCTTTTTCTCTCATTTCTTTTTCCCTATCTAAATCTCTCTCTATTTCTATTTCTGCTTTATATCCCGCTTTTTCTACAGTCTTAATTAAAGTTTCTTCATCTGTTAATCCAGATAAATATTGTACTGTTGCTTTATTTGTTGATAGATTAACTGTAGCCTTAACCCCTTCTAGTTTATTAAGAACCTTTTCTACCCTAGTGGAACAAGCAGCGCAAGTCATTCCTTCTATAATCAAAGTTTTCTTAACTAGAGGAACTTCATATCCTGTTTTTTCTATTACCTTGATTAAATTCTCTGGTTTGACCTTATTAGGATCGAACTCTATATTTGCCTTATTGGAAAGTAAGTTTACTGCTACAGACTCTACTCCATCTTGTTTGCCTAGAGATTTTTCTACTCTAGCAGAACAAGCTGCACAAGTCATTCCAAGTACATCTATACTTATCTTTTTAGTTTCCATTATATCACTCCTTTTTATCCCACCCCCACGGGGGGGTGTATTTTTATTATATTATTATTCTTGAATTCTGTCAACAAAATTATTATTTATTAATATTTATTTACTTATTCACGTTATATATGAAATACATATTGCATTTATGTACTAAATCATTTATAATAGAAATATTAATGATAATTATTATCAATATCGTATATACATATATGAAAGGATGATATTATGAGCAGTTCATCTTTAGTTTCCTTAAAACCCAAAGAATGTGGAAGAGTTAAAGAGATTTCAGGGTGTTGTAAAGCAAAAAAAAGATTATATGAATTGGGGCTTCATAAAAATGCCTGCGTCAAGGTTGTAAAAAATGATTTTGGTCCTATTATTATCAACTTATCAGGTAATAAATTGGCTTTAGGTCGTGGACTGGCATCCCATGTATTTATTGAACATTAAATAGTGACTGATTTTGAAGGGGGAAGTCGTTTGAATACAATAGCACTTGTTGGTAATCCAAATAGTGGAAAAACAACTTTATTTAATGCACTAACAGGCTCTAACCAACACGTTGGAAACTGGCCTGGGGTTACTGTGGAAAAAAAAGAAGGAAAGTTTAAATATAAAGGTAATCAGTATAATGTGGTGGATCTTCCTGGAACATATAGCCTCGGAGCATATTCAGAGGATGAAGTAGTTGCTAGAGATTATATTTTAAAGGGAAATCCAGATATTGTAATCAATGTAGTAGATGCCACTAATATAGAAAGAAATCTTTATCTAACAACTCAATTAATGGAGATGGGAGTAAAGGTTATTATTGCTCTCAATATGATGGACGAGGCTAAGCAAAAAAATATCGAGATAAATCTAGATAAATTGTCTAAAGAACTAGGGGTTCCCATAATACCCACTGTTGCAGCTAAAAGCCAAGGCCTTGATCTTTTAATAGATAAATCCATTGACTCTATAAAAAAAGAAAAATATTCTAATAAATCTTTTAGTTATGGAAAGGATATTGATAGTGAGATAAATGAAATAGAAAAAATCTTAGATAACTTAGATTTACAATATCCTAAAAAATGGATAGCAGTAAAGCTTTTAGAAGGAGATAAAGAAATTTATAGCCTTTTATCAAAAAAAGCTTCCCAGCCTATTAAAGACAGATTAATAGATATAGAGGAAAAATCTAGTGAATATGAACTTGAAATAGTAGACAAAAGATATGAGTTTATTGGAAATATAGTAAATCAATCTATTAAAAAACCTTCAGAAGAAAGAGAAACTGTAACTGATAAAATAGATAAAATTGTTACTCACAAGTATTTAGGAATACCTATATTTGCTTTAATTATGTTTTTAGTATTTCAGCTAACTTTTGTTATAGGTCAGGATTTACTTGGAGGATATGTAGCAGATGCTATTGAATCTATGGGAGAGTTTGTAGTCTCCTTATTGGAAAATATCAACTCACCTGAATGGATAATTTCTTTCCTTTCAGAAGGCATATTTGGTGGAGTAGGAGCTGTATTTGAATTTGTTCCCCTTATTATGGTCTTATACTTTTTCTTAGGTATATTAGAAGATACAGGATATATGGCAAGGGCTGCTTATATAATGGATGGATTTATGAGACGCCTTGGTCTTCATGGGAAAAGTTTTATTTCAATGATTATAGGATTTGGTTGTAATGTACCTGGTATCATGTCTACTAGAACCTTAGATAACAAAAAAGATAGAATGATTGCATTATTAATTAACCCATTTATGTCTTGTGGAGCTAGGCTTCCTATTTATTTAGTATTTATAGCTGCATTTTTTCCAAGTCATGGAGGAATCGTATTATTTACACTTTATGCTTTGGGAATCATTATGGCTTTAATAATGGGTAAAATATTCTCAAAAACATTATTTAAAGGTGAGTCCTCTCACTTTATAATGGAGTTGCCACCTTATAGATTGCCTATATTTAAATATGTATTAAAAGATATGTGGAGTAAAGTCTGGGACTTCCTACACAGAGCTGGAACTATTATATTCTTTGTAGTATCTATTCTATGGGTGTTATCTGTATTGCCATTTGGAGTAGAGCCATATAGTCAAGAAAGTATTTTAGGTAGAATAGGTACTATTTTATCACCTATATTTATACCTGCTGGATTTGGTACTTGGCAAGCCACTGTTAGTTTATTTGCAGGAATCGCTGCAAAAGAAGCTGTTGTTGCAATCCTTGGAATGGTTTATGCAGGTGTAAGTGAAGGTACTGCTCTTGTTTCTGCCATACAAAATGTATTTACACCATTAACTGCCGTATCCTTTATGGTAATGGTTCTTTTATACACTCCTTGTGCCGCAGTAATAGGTACTGTAAAGCATGAAACTAAATCAATTAAATGGGCAGCTTTTATGGCTATATATCCATTTGTAATGGGCTGGATATTATCGGTTATTGTATATCAAGTTGGAAGCCTATTAGGATTTTAGGAGTTGATAGTATGCTTAAAGATGTTTTAAAGGAGTTGTCAGAAATTAGAGTTCTTTCCACTTCTTTAATAGCAAAAAAGTTAAATACATCAGAAGCCTTAGTAGAGGAAATCATCCAACAACTATATCGTATGGAGTATATTAAAAATGATGAAGGATGTGCTACCTCAGATGTTAAATGTAGTAGCTGTGCATATAAATCTATGTGTACAAGTACACCAATAAAAACCATAAGTATTACAGACAAGGGAAAGACATTACTAAAAAAACTTTAAGAAAATTTCTTAAAGTTTTTTTTAATATTATGTTTAAAATAAAATTTCTGGGTATAATATGAATACATACATCAGCAAGTTATATTGATAAAGCAGTATTTTGATATAGCATGATGTATGTATAAAATAGATAGAACTTTAGCCTTAAACCTAATTAAAGTATTTAATTGGCCCCTTAGTTTAAAAATAGTTTTACTGGCAAATAAAAATGTATATAGCACTACCCTTAGGATTGCAAATAGTAAATCCTCCATTGTTAAATAGTTAGATGAAAATGATCAAAGAATTATAGCATTAAGGAGTGTATCAACGTATTGAATTTGAAAAACAATGTAGTTCCATTAGGTTTAGGCATCAAAATAAAGTTCTATTTTATATAATGGGTAATTTCTATAGAGATTAGAAATTACCCATTTATTATTTTTTATTATTATGTTTATTGAACTTTTCATATTATAGGTCTATAATTAGGGTAATGATAATGAAAAAGGAGATTGCCAATGATAAGCTTAGATTGGAAGGATAGAAAAAATCTTACTATGTTAGCAGACTTTTACGAATTTACCATGGCTAATGGTTATTTAGAAAATGGTATGGGAGATCAAATTGCTTATTTTGATATGTTTTTTAGATCAATACCTGATGATGGTGGCTTTGCTATTATGGCAGGTGTGGAACAATTAATAGAATATCTAAGAAATCTTAAATTTGACGAGGAAGATATAAGCTACTTTGAATCCAAGAATATATTTTCACAAGTGTTTTTAGATTATTTAAAGGACTTTAGATTTAAATGCGATGTATGGGCCATTCCAGAGGGAACACCAATATTTCCTCAAGAACCTATAGTAGTGGTTCGTGGTCCTGTAATACAGGCACAACTTATAGAAACTATGGTGCTTCTAACCATAAATCATCAAAGTCTAATAGCCACTAAGTCCAATAGAATAGTTAGGGCAGCAGATGGCAGAACTGTAATGGAATTTGGTTCTAGACGTGCTCAAGGATATGAAGGTGCAATTTTAGGTGCTAGGGCTGCATATATTGGTGGCTGTATAGGAACAGCAAATACCATAGTAGATAGAGATTTTGATATTCCTGCCATGGGTACAATGGCTCATAGCTGGGTTCAAATGTTTCCTACTGAATTAGAAGCCTTTAGGGCCTATGCTAAGACCTATCCAGATAATTGTACACTTTTAATAGATACGTACAATACTTTAAAGCAAGGATTACCAAATGCTATACAGGTATTTAATGAAGAAGTTGTACCACGAGGATTTAGACCTAAGGGTATTAGAATAGATAGTGGTGACATTGCTTATCTATCTAAAGAATGTCGTAGAATGTTAGATGAAGCAGGATTTAACGATTGTAAAATAGTAGCGTCCAGTTCCCTTGATGAATATGTAATTAGAGACTTACTTATTCAGGGAGCACAAATCGACTCCTTTGGAGTAGGCGAAAGACTTATAACTGCAAAGTCACAACCCGTCTTTGGTGGTGTTTATAAATTGACTACCATAGAAAGAAATGGACAGCTTGTTCCTACTATAAAGGTAAGTGAAAATGTGGGCAAAATAACTACCCCAGGGTTTAAACAAGTATATAGATTATTTGATAATATTACTAAAAAAGCAATAGCCGATGTAATTACTTTACATGATGAAGTAATCGACACTAGTAAACCTTATGAAATATTCCATCCTTTATATACTTGGAAAAGAAAAACATTAGAAAATTTCCATGCTAAAAAGCTTCTAGTACAGATCTTTGAAGATGGAAACTGTATATATGAAAGTCCAAATATACATGAAATAAAAAATCATTGTAAAGAACAGTTGGATTTAATGTGGGATGAAGTAAAGAGATTTGAAAAGCCACATAGATATTTTGTAGATTTGTCACAAGAACTATGGAATATTAAGAATCAGTTATTAAAAAAACATAGATAGGCTAATCACCAATAAAAAAGCCGAGGTTTCCATGGAAACCTCAGCTTTTTTATAAATTCTTATATAAATTTTCTATCTCTTTTACTGTATTTGTATTTATTTCTTTATCTCCATAACGTGTATTTATATAAATTTCTCTTATCTTTTCTACTTCCTTTGAAAATACCCTTTCTGCTTTTTTATTTATATCTAAAGATGTATCTGATTTCGTTATTTCTACATCCTTTTTATTTAATTTCTCTAAATATCTTCTATAGTAAAACCTTATCTGTTCTTTTAACTCCTTAGGATATTTTTCTCTTATCTTTTTCTTCCTTAAATTAGCGATCTTTATATATTCTCTTTCTTCAGTATATTCTACAGTATTATATTTTCTATCTCCCATTTTACCTATTAGTTTATATATAATATAAGTTCCAGCTATAATGAGCAAAAAACCTATTACTTTCTTCAATATTGGAAAATTTCGTAGAACTATTTCCTCTACTTCTTCCATGGTTTCAGGATTATCTATATTCATATTTTCAAATAAAATCTCTAAATTACGTGCCTCCATTTTCCCTTGAATAAATGCAATAAATTTATTTACTAAATAAAAAATAAAAGTAATTGGATAGTACAGTACCTTCATTATTATATCTATAATAAAACTATATACACTTCCAATGGTTGAGAATATAAAGTTTCTCAGTTTATCAATAGCAACTATAAAGGATACTATGGAAATAACTCCTATGTATCTTTTATTTGATTTTTTTATATTTTCTATATCCATTCCAGAATCCAAGTGTCTAACTGTTCTTATTAATATTATTACAGTCATTTGGCTAATGATTATAAATGGTATGGAATATTCTATAAAATTGTTAAATACATCTCCTAAAAAAGCTAAAATTATCACAGCTATATATGCCATATATGATTTCTTCAATCTTTCTGAATACTCATAATGACTACCTTTAAGTAAGGATTTTCTAATATATACAAATATAATAATAGTAGTCATAAATATAAAAATCCTTGCCCAAATACTCTTGAAAAATAATAATGGGTAAAGCAAAAGTAATATACTTGTTCTATATATCTTCTTTTCCTTATAATTAGATGCAAATATTAGAGAACCTAAAATTGTCCAGATAAAAACTATAAATACCTTATCTAAAGATGCAAAAGGAAAAAAAGTAAGTAATAGGGAATATATAAATGAAACTACAGATATTATTTCAATTAAAACCAAATCCATTTAATCACTCCTATACTTCAGTATATTTCTATTTAAGTCCTTTAAATCCTCACCTTTTATAGATATACAAACTACCTTATTTACAACTTTACTTAATGAATTTATAACATCTATATATGGTTCTAGTACTTTTGGTGTAACTATTACAACTGTAGTATAGTTTCCTTGAGATTTTAAAATATCATTTAAAGTTTCTTCAAAAGTTGAAGAAATTATATAGTTTATACTTCCTAAAATCTCAAGAAAATTATATAATCTGTGATTTCCTAATCCTGGATGATAGAAGTGCCCTTTAGTATAATTTGAATTTCTATCATGAGCATTAGAAATAAAACCATAAGGTATTTTTAAATCTTCAAATTCTTCCATTATGGCTCTAGTTATTGAAATGCTTTTTTCTATTGCTTCCTCATCTATACATTGCCAGTAAGGTTTCATTGATTCAATATTTAAAGCTATAAGGACATTGTTATCTGTGGTAAAATCAAAATTTTTAACCATTAAACTATTGTATTTTAAAGAAGAAGGCCAATGTATAAATCTCTCCGATTCATTTCCAGTATATTCCCTTATTCCAATATTCATAAGGGGATCATCAATTATCCATCTCTTTACAGAAATATCTCCATTGAAAGACCCTAAGGGGGTAATACTTTTTTCTATATCTAGTTTTTGAGGAAATATTATTATTTCATTCTGATTTTCCCTATACTGGTGTTTTGTTTTAAGTCCAATAAAATCTCCCAACTCTAAATGAGAATTATTTATACTGTAAATTCCCCTTTTACTTCCTTGTATTTTATATTTTCTTCTAACTCTTTGATAAGGCATAATAAATAGAGTATATATATTTTTTTCTATATTAAATCCTTTAGGAAATATTTCGCTGACCTTTAGAAAGAATACTGTTAAAAATTTTTTATTCTCTATTGTAGATATAATCTCTATATCTTCTCCTATTTCTCCAGTTCTTTTATCTATATCCATTCTATAGGATAAATTTTTGAAACCATAGTCCAATGTGATTTTGTTGATTAAGTAGGTAAACACTACTAATCCTAATAAAAACCAAATCATATCTATATACTTTCTAAGGGAACTTCCACTGAATTTACGATTCCCTCAATTAGTTCTATTGAATCTTCTATTCTATTTACACCACGAGCAATTATCCTATGGTTTAACACATATGGAGCCATAGCCTTTATATCTTCAGGTATTATATAATCTCTTCCATTGATTCCAGCATATACTCTTGATGCCTTAAATAAGGCAATAGACCCTCTAGGGCTTACTCCTAACTCAATATTTGTTTTATTTCTAGTTTCACCTACTATATTTACTAAATAATCCATTACTTCATCTTTTATGGAGATATTGGATATATTCTCTAATACATTATCTAATTCTTCACCATCTGCTATTGGTTCTATTATATCTAAAGGATTAGTTATATTTCTTTTAATTATTGTTTTTTCCTGCTCTTTTGTTGGATAACCTAATTTTATTCTCATAAAAAATCTATCTAATTGAGCTTCTGGAAGAGGAAAAGTCCCATAAGATTCCACAGGATTTTGTGTAGCCAATACCATAAATGGACTATGTAATTTTCTGGTTTTTCCATCAGCTGTAACTTGTTTTTCTTCCATTGCCTCTAGTAAAGAT
Organism: Tissierella pigra; assembly: GCF_009695605.1. Classification (GTDB taxonomy): domain Bacteria; phylum Bacillota; class Clostridia; order Tissierellales; family Tissierellaceae; genus Tissierella; species Tissierella pigra. The sequence goes on along the minus strand of NZ_VUNQ01000033.1, from coordinate 11,017 downwards.
GATTGTGTTCTAGGGGTTGCTCTATTTATTTCGTCTGTTAGGATTATATTCGAGAATAAAGGACCTTCTCTAAATTGAAAGTCTGCTGTTTTTTGATTGTAAAAGTTAATTCCTGTAATATCTGATGGGAGTAAATCAGGTGTAAATTGAATTCTTTTAAATGGTAAATTTAATGTCTTTGCAAATGCCTTTATCATCATAGTCTTTCCCATTCCAGGTATATCTTCTAATAAGACATGACCTCCTGAAAGAAAGGATACTATAATTAGTTCTATTTCTTTTTCTTTACCTATTATTACTTTTGATACATTTTCTACTATCTTTTCTTTAAAATCAACTAACAATCTCATAATCTCCTCCTTTTCCATATTATATTAATTATACATCATTCTATAAATATAAAACAATAAACAAAAGTAAGGTATACTAATTTTTATGGTCGGAAAATATTTCCCACTACCTTTTGCATTTTTAATATTTTTGGGGTATTATATTAGTATCCACTTATTTGTGATATAACTTTAATCTAATATACAGACATAAACACTCATAACATAATTGCAATAGAAAGAAGGGAAGCTATGAAACGAACTATATTTTTCTTACTTTATAGCTTAGTAAGTATAGGTATTTTGATTTTAGCACTAATGAATAACACATTACTACACAGTAGAATTTTTTTACTGACAGCTATTTTATTTTTAGGAGTTGGATTAATAAATCATTTCTATGAAATAAGCAAGTTAAATAAGGAAAGTGGAAAGGAAAAAAGAAACTTTGCTAAAGATGATTTGAAAATTTTAATAGGCTCAACTCTATCAGCCACAATAACATGGTATATAAATCACGAAATGGGCTATGGTGCAGTAGTTGCAAATGGCTTTATAGGAATCCTAGCAGCTACATTATTTACGCCCAAATTAGCAGGAATCATATATACTGCTTCTTTTATAGGTATGTCATCTCAAACCATAATAGCTACTATGCCTATAGCTGGATTTACGGGATTTATTGCTGGAATGATAATTATATTATCTAAAGATATATATGTAGGATTTGGTGGAAAGGGTGGTACTTCAATGGCTCTTTCTACTCAACTAGTAAGATTATTTCTAAGTATATTTAGAATATAGGGAGGTTATTAAATGGTTATGATAATTTCCATATGCTCAGCATGTCTAACTTATTTCTTAGGGCTACACCTTAAAAAAGGCCCTGTACTTTCATCAGCTATAGTAACCTTGAGCTCGGGATTGTTATTACCACACTTCTTTATCGAAGGAGACACCTTAGCACTTGCTGCCACTACTGCTTCCTATGCAGCCATGGTATCTACCATTAAGTTCCCAAAGCTTATTGAAATGGTGGCAATTGGATGTATATGCGGTATTGTTTTTAATTTAACTCAAGATGTATTTGTAGGTGTCGGTGGAAGACTTGGGTCTATTGCAGCTATAGCAGGATTTTCATGGTTTGGACTTAAGCAAATAATAGAAAAGTTTATGGGAAAAAATAAGCTTACAATAAATTTACTGCAAAAATAAATGTAAAAAAATAGAGTTATAGGGTTTAAACCCTATAACTCTATTTTTTTACGTTATCTAGCTGCTTTTAATTTTGCTATATCATTCCAGTTCTTCGCTGTAACTATTTCTATTGTGTTGAATTCTTCTGTTAACTTATCTACTTTTGTATTTATTTCATATCTAAATTCACTTAAATTGGCAGTTTGTTCAATAATAGATTTTACGTCTTTTTTAATTTCTTCCTGTCCTTTTTCAAGATTTACTACCTTATTTCCAAGGTCTACTACCTTGTCTTCAAGACTTACTACCTTATCTTCAAGTCCTACTACCTTATCTTCAAGTCCCACTACCTTATTTCCAATACCTACTACCTTATCCTCAAGGTTTCCTAACTTTTCTAGCACTATTTTTTGAAATTCCTCGTTAGTCATTTTATCGACCTCCTTTATTCATTTCATTTATAGTTTAATAATAATTATATATTATAACAATGGATTATACAATGAAGAAATACTTTTACATTATAGTCTATTTTACAATTTAAATACTTAATGCTACTACCATTAAAGAACTACTAATGGCAAAGAAGTAATTAAGTACACCTACTATATCTAATAATACTAATACATGGCATATAGTTGCCAACACCAATATAGCACTTAACCACTTATCCTTTTTTGCAATACTTTTATTTATAGTATCTTCATCTACAGTTCTATTTATATGTACTATGGGTTTAGTGGTATAAATCTTTACTGTGGAATAAATAATAAATATTATTCCCAGAACTTGTTTTAAGGTGGAATTTAAATATATTTCTAAAACCCCTATTACTATAAAGTTTAAGGCTGTAATAAATAAGCACCCCAAATAGGTCTTACTATGGTATCCCCCTATATTTCTCCTAAGTAAAATTAACACACCTAAATAAATAATTGATGGAATAGTTTGTCCTATAATTATTCCAATTAATACAATAATTAAAGCCGTTAACATACTAGTTCCTATGATTTTCATTCCATAGAGTATTACCTCTATTTCATCATCTGTTGTTGACAAAGAAACATATCTTCTAATAAATTGACTTAGCACTTTAACCCTTACTCCTTTCATCGCTTATATTTAAATCTAAATATAAATATTCGCTTTCAAAAAATACACCATATTGATTTTTATCTTTTTTAAATAAGCGTACAATATTCATATTACTAATTTTAAGCTTGTTTATATCAGCTAGTGTTTGTGTTAAAATCTTTTTATCACTAATACTTATATAATAAATATTAAAAAAAGAATCCGTTCCTAGACAATTATTTAGTCCATTACTAACTATAGTATACATATCATTACTTTGAATAACTGATTTCTCATGGTCTATAAAACTTATAAACATTAATTCTGATGTATTAATTTTGCTATTTTCATAAGATACAACAACTCCATTTTCTAACATATTATAAGAGAATACTTTTTCATAGGGTTCTAAATATATCTTATCTATAAGACTATTTTCATTTAAGATATAGAAACAAGCAGTTTTATTATCTTCCATAAAAATCATTAATAAATTTTCATTTGAAAATAACCTTGTATCTAAATAATCAACATCTTCAAACCTGTGAACACTAACTATTTTGTTCTTATCTATCTTTTTAATTCCACAAATAGTCTTAGTATCATTTTCTTCTTTGTATGTATAATATATATCTGATAACACTTTACTGAATCTTGAGGGTTTATAAACAAAACCTCTATATGTATCTAAAACTGTTATACTATCATCGTCATTAATACTTCCTATATAATAGTCTATTTCACCTAAATTATTATTTTCTATATCTATTCCAGTTACTCCAGGCCCAACTAATATATAAGATATGAATATTTCTCCATCATTACTTATTACCAAATCGTAGCAATAAATATCTTCCTTTAGTTCAATTACTCTTTCAATGTTTTGTAATTTGTAATTATACATTATTATGTGTTTATTAACTATACTTAGACCCATTTGGTCCATAGGAATATCATCATCTAAATGGTTCTCTAGGACTATGAACATTAAGTCATCTTCTACAAAAATAATATTGGCAAAACTGTCCTCCATATTTAGATTATTATACTTGAGTTCCTTTAATATATCATACTTATTAAAGTTTATATTAGTCGATTTTGTTTCTAAATTTATACCATTCTCAATTTCTATGCTCTCATTTTTAGAAGAAATACAAACTAACACAATCATAGTAATAAAAAATATATATTTTACCTTTTTATCACTATATCTGAAGGTATTCATACCAAAACCTCCTAAATTATATTCTAATCTAAATCCCTCTAATATAATAATTATATCAAGTTAATTTTATATTTGTCGAAATCTGGTCTAAGTGGTCTTTTTGGGGAATAAGTGGTTATTTAAGAGGGATTGTGTTATTCTTCTTTTAAACGCCCATTCAATCCAAAAAATAGACACCTGCTCTGAATCTAAACTATTTTAATTTTTATTTGATATAATTGTTATAAGTATAGAAAATATATATACTTTTATAATAAGCTAAATAAAGTGTATCCTCTCAATTAAATTAAAATCTTCGTACAGTTTTTAAACCATGAAAGGGATGAAATAGTGAAAAAATTTATTATATCGCTACTTGTATTAGTATTGATATTACTTATACTATCTTTAAATTACAAAGAAGAAACCTATGTGCTTCAAGGCACCTTTTTATGTAAAGAACTTCCTTTTTCTTCTATGGTTTTTGATACAGCTGATAATTTTACTTATTATTACTACTATTTAGATTCTGATAATAATCAAAAGGAAGATAAGGGTATCTTTTCATCAAATCCAAATTCTCCATCAAGTTATATAATTAACAGTGAAGTTTTTGATAATGAAGCAATTAGTCTGGAAAAAAATAAATTTAAAATAACTATTGATGATAATATATATACTTTTAAAAGATTTCATCATACTCCAATGATTATCTTAATAGATGATTAAATAAAATTAAAGTCTCATAATGAGACTTTAATTTTATCTTTTTAAACTAATACAACTTCTAGATAATCTCTAATCAGATTTCTAGTATAAGTATATTATATAAATTCCCAATCTCCAGCTTTATAATAAGCTTTCTATAAGTTTTATAATGCGTTACCTCTATATCTTTTTATATTAATAATTTACTAAAACTAGTTTCTTATTCTTATTTTATTTCTTAATAGACTTTGGTGCCTTAGGTTCATAATATAAAAATGTAGAAACTGTATTTGGAGACTCTTCAGCAATTTTTTTTGCTGTCTTGCTTATTTTATCTATACTCTTAATTAGAACTTTCTTCATCTTCTGTCCTCCTCTCTAGCTTTATTATTAATACTTAATGCCATTGTAGAAAAATACTTCAATGACAAAAGTAATTAATCTCATTTAATAAACTAATTTGTTTATCACTTTAACTACTATGACCTTTCATTTATAATAATTATATCAGGTTAATTTTACATTTGTTGAAATCTGGATTAAGTGGCATTTTCTTGGAATCAATCTTGGTTTATATTTAAATCTAAATATAAATATTCATCTTCAAGAAATACACCATAGTTATTTTTATCTTTCTTAAATAAACGTACAATATTCATGTTACTAATTTTAAGCTTGTTTATATCAGCTAATTTATTTATGGAAATTTTTCCATCATTTATATTTATATAATGAACATTGAAAAAAGGATCAGTTCCTATACAATTATTTAATCCATTACTAACTATAGCATATATATCATTGCTTCTAGTAACTGATTTTTCATGATCTATAAAACTTATAAACATTAATTCTGATATATCAGTATTACTATTTTGATAAGATACAACAACTCCATTTTCTAACATATTGTAAGATAATACTTTTTCATAAGGTTCTAAGTATATCTTATCTATAAGATTGTTTTCATTTAAGATATAGAAACAAGCAGTTTTATTATCTTCCATAAAGATCATTAATAGATTTTCATTTGAAAATAACCTTGTATCTAAATAATCAATATCTTCGAACTTGTGAACACTGACTATTTTGTTCTTATCTATCTTTTTAATTCCAGAAATAGTCTTAGTATTATTTTCTTCTTTGTATGTATAATATATATCTGATAACACTTTACTGAATCTTGAAGGTTTATAAACAAAACCTTTATATGTATCTAGAACTGTTATACTATCATCGTCATTAATACTTCCTATATAATAGTCTATTTCATCTAAACAATTATCTTCTGTATCTACTTCAGTTACTCTAGGCTCAACTAATCTATAAGATATGAATATTTCTCCATCATTATCTATCACCAAATCATAGCAATAGATATTTTCCCGCAATTCAATTGTTCTTTCAATTTTTTGTAATTTATAATTATACATTATTATATTTCTATTAATTACACTTGGCCCCATTTGGCTCATATAGATATCATCATCTAAATAATCTTCTAGGACTATAAACATTAAATCATCTTCTACAAAAATAATATTAAAGAAGTTATCCTCTATATCTATATTATTAGATTTCAATTCCTTTAATATATCATATTTATTAATTTTAATATTAGCAGGTTTTGCTTCCAAACTTATACTTTCCTCAATCTTTATATTTTTATTTTTACAAGAAATACAAAACAACACAATTATTGAAATAAAAAATATATATATTGTTTTTTTATTACTATATCTGAAGGTATTCATACCAAAACCCCCTATCTAATATGTTAGTGTAAACCTATTTATATAATTAATAGATCTATACTCTGTGTTCTCAAGGGTTTTAAAGCTTTTTAAAATAAAAAACAATGACCCTTTTTTTGGTATAATTGAGTCGCGAAACAAACAAATATCCAACGAAAGGTGTGTCATTGTACATTGTGGACTCAATTATATTATATTTACTTTTATATAATCAATTTTAAATTTCGACTATTCGTCAATTAGTTTTATTTATTGTTAAAAATATTCCTTTACAAGATTTTAAAGTTAATCATTTTAATCCTAAATATCAAAAGTTTACTCTTAAAACTCTTGACTACAAAACTGCAAATGAAAAAGAGTTAAAACCTGTTAAGTCACATGGTGGTAAGTCTGTGTCTTCTGATGCTATGTGCCCTCGTTGTGGTGCCTCTCATAATTATCTTTATAATAACAATGGTGAACACGGTCAGCTTTTTTAATATACATAAGTGTGTTAACCCTAAATGTCCATTTTATTTTGATTCTCTTAAAAGGTTATCTTCCCATATAATACGACTTTGCCTTACTTACCATGTTAATCTTGGTTTATCTACTGGAGCTACTGCAAGAGCTTTACGAGAAATTCATCAAGTCAAAATTTCTATGTTAAGGATTTCAACTTAATTCAAATCATTGGACTTACTAACGATGAACCATTTCAAAATAGTATCTTTGGTTAAAACAGATTATTAAACGTATGAACAGAACATTTTAGTTCTCTTAACAAGTTACTAATGGCTATGGTAACGGTACATATTCAGATGCACATGTAGGCTTGTTGCTTATTACAACTTTCTTAGTCATAGCAATGAGGCTTAAGAAAGCTCATTCCTATACTTATTGGAAGCCTTTAAACTCTATTAAAGACCTTCAAGTTTCTTAAAAACTTTTGTAAACTTTTCCTTCAACCTCAAAGCATTTTAAACAATCAGTTTAATTGCTGTCAAATGGCTCGACTCCAAAGTTTCTGATCTCTTGACTGACATTAGTTATGCTCACAAAGTGGTTAGATGGAAACATCTTTAGAATATCTCTTATTTTTTATTCTTTTTTTCTTTAAAGTTCTATATTTTTAGTAAATTTAATTCTATTTAGACTACATTCTTTTAATCTAGTTTTTTATACCCTAGTTAACACTATCGCTAAATTTAGAAAAAAGATTTCAGACTTTAATATATAAAATCTGAAATCCTAAATTATATTCTAGGCTAAATCCCCCTAATATAATAACCTAGTCTATCATCTATAGCTTTAACCATTTGACTCCATGTACATGAATATTTGCCGTAATATTCATTTTTATAATGTGGATCGTTATAGTAAACAATGTCCTCACTACTTGATCCACTCATACCCCAAAGATATCCTGTATTGACTATAAAATGACCTGACCCTGCCCCTGGAGAATGTGGAAGTGAACTTGCTCTTACATGAGCTATAATAGGTTTTCCCTTATCAATACTATATATTAAATCATTTACAAAATTTGAGCTATCAGTATTTGTGTATTCATATCTACTATATTTATTTAATTCCTGAGCTAATCTATATACCATAGTACCAGTTTTATCGGTTCCCATATTACTAGCCAGAGTTCTCTGAGTTGGACTTTGTCCTTGAAGGTATAAAATTGTCATTTGTGCACTTGCAGGACCACAATAATAGGTTTCTTCCTGTTGTCTTAATGGGACATTTAACCTTTTTGAATCATAAGAATAAGGTTGGATATTTCCATAAAACTTTTGTAATCTTTGAGACCTTTTCATATTAAAGTATTTTTCTGAAACTTCATTTTGACTTTTGATTTGTTCTTGGACTTCAATTTGCTCAAAGCCTGGAGCATGAGAATCAGCCGAGAAGTTATCCCCTATAAATCCCTCAGCTAACACTGATGAAAAACTTACTGTAAGTATATTAAAAATTAACCCTGATAAAATATAAAACCTTTTCAACTTATTTCTCATTTCATCCTCTCCTCTCAATATCTAATATTCAATCAATATGTTCTTATTATCAATAACAGGTACTACCTTTACATTTAATTTATCTACCTTATCTTTTGTCTACTTCCTAATCTTCTTAGATGCTCTAGTTTCATAATATAGAAACGTAGAAACCGTATTTGGTGATTCTTCAGCAATTTTCTTTGCTGTCTTGCTTATTTTATCTATCCCCCTAGTTAAAATCTTCTTTATCCCTGGCCCTCCTCTCTAGCTTTATTATTAACACTTAATGCCATTGTAGAAAATACTGCCAATGACAAAAGTAATTAATTTCATTTAATAAACTAATTTGTTTATCACTTTAACTACTATGACCTTTCATTTATAATAATTATATCAGGTTAATTTTATATTTGTTCAAATCTGGATTAAGTGGCATTTTCTTGGAGTAAATGGTTGTTTAGGGGGGATTCTGTGTTTAAAATTGGAATTTGTGAAGACAATAAAAAGTTCTCATGTGAATTAAGGTTAATAATTGAAAAAAAATTTATCCAACATAATATTAATTGCGAAATAGATTGTTTTTATTCTGGAGAAGAGGTTCTTGACAATATATTTAATTTAAAGAAGAACTATGATATTATATTTTTTGATATAGAACTGCAAAAATTAAATGGAATAGAAACAGCACGAAAAGTTAGAGAAGCCAATGAAAATACCATATTTATATTTATTACATATTTAAACGAGAAAGTATATGAAGCCTTAGACCTTACAATCTTTCATTTTATAAGAAAAAGTCACTTCCACAAGGAAGTTAATTCAGTCCTTGATTCATTAATTAAAAAACTTGAATATTTAACTGAAAAATATTCCTTTCCCATAGATGATAATAATATTTATCTTAAACTCTATGATATTATATACTTTGAGGTAAACAATAGAACTGTAATTATACACACCATAGATAATACCTATACCTCAAATTATCGTTCTTTAAAAGATATTCCTTATAATCTAACAGAAAAGTATTTCTTTGAAATATATAGAGGAATCATGATAAATCTTAATCGTGTAGAAGATTTTAGAAATAATAAGGTTATTCTATCTAACGGAGATACCTTATATATTGCAAGAAGGAGAATTAATAGTTTTAAAGAAGAATTCTATAGATATATTTCATCCAGAAGAGAGGGATAACTGTGGAAAAGCCTAATATTATATTAAGCTTCTTATTTTCTATAGTAGATAATACAATTTTTATAGGTATATTATCTAAGTTTAGAAGTCATCAAGATAATTATAAATCAATTGATACTCTTGTAATTATTATAGTATCTATTTTTACATGTTTATTTACTGAATTTGGTATCACTCCATTTATTAAATTAACTTTTATATTAATGATACTGTTTTTAGCAACCTTTTTATATAATCTTAAATTTCATCAACGAGTTTTAGTCATTATAATGTATTATTTTATACTAATTATATCTGAACTATTAGTAACCTTATTAGCTTCAAATATTCTCGATAAAACTGTTGAGGGATTAAAATACACTTATTTCTTTTTAGGACTGCTTAGTAAATTTCTATCTGCATTAATATTTACACTAATCAATAGGAAGTTCTTAAATACAAAGATTATTCTTCCTAAGATTTTAAATTATGTAATGATATTGATATTATCATTATCTACTATTTCAATGGTATTATTATTTTATTCTAGTTTAGTAATATCTTCAGAAAGTACTATATTGATTTTATTTTTTATATGCTTGTTTATTCTCTTCATTAGTTTAGGTACTATGGTAATGTATTATAATGCAAATACCTTTTATATTAATTTACAGAAAGAAACTACTAAAAGGATTTATGATAAATCCTATGAAAAATTTATTATTAATGCTGAACTAAGAAGCGATACTTTGTCTAAAATATGGCATGACATGGCAAATCATATTAAAGTCTTGGAGAAAATCAATGATATAGAAGATGAAAAATATATCAAATATGTTAATTCAATAAAAGATAAATTTAAGGAAATTCCTAATACAATAAATACTGGAAATAGATTAATAGATATAATATTAAATGATAAATATTCAGAAGCTGTAATGCAAGGTATAGATTTTGATATAAAGGCAATAGCTCCTCCTAAAGTAAACATAGATGATATGGATTTAAGTTCTATACTATTTAATACCATAGACAATGCAATAGAAGCTTGTATGAACTCCAGTGCAGAGAATAAATATATTAATTTAGAATTATATCCTGATGCGAATTTTTTATGTTATAAGATTAGAAATAATTATAATTCTACTAATGGCAACTCTCATATGAGAACTTATTTAAATAAAAAGAAATATATTTCTTCTGGATATGGTCTTAGTATAATAGAGGATATTATAAATAAATATGATGGTTATATGGATATAAAGAAAAATGATATGGAATATTTAGTTACTATTATTCTTCCTTTAAATGATCATTCAGTCCAGAAAATAACCACTTAAACTAAATTCAAACTATTTTAAATTAGATTTTATATAATTGTTATAGGTAAATAAAGCATATATCTCATATGACAAATTAAAGTGTACCTAAATAAGAAAAAACACAAAAAGAAGGCAAAAGTCTTCTAGTGTTGCATCAAAATAAAAAATACCAGTTGACATGGTAAAATTTGATTAATGAAAAAAAGAGCCTCATTTGGTTTAATGGAATTATCGAGAAACCATACACCAAGGAGGTTCTTTTTCATGT
>NZ_VUNQ01000032.1 GCF_009695605.1 Tissierella pigra | reverse complement strand
AATTATTTAATCAAGGATCGCTATCGCTTTCCTCCTTGACAAAATAATTACTAGCAATTTAAGAAAACCACAGCATTATTCAGAGAAAATTTTTCAGAGGTCTGTGTCACATATGTTTGACTTCTCTGAATCCAAATATTCTGGATTTGTTCATCCTTGACATCTATCCATAGATATTATAAAATATATAGGTAAATATGTTCCCGTAGCTCAGTAGGATAGAGCGTTCGCCTCCTAAGCGAAAGGCCGCACGTTCGATTCGTGTCGGGAACGCCAAATGAACCTGTCGAAGAAAGTCAAAGTCTACGATTTGCAAGCGTAGATTGCTTTTTCGGCAGGTTTTGCTATAATGAGATTGTTAATAGTATTTATATTAGGCGGTGTGAGAGATGAAAAAGATAAAGAATCATAACCTGGGATTTGATGTTTATCATTTTTCAAAAAAGGCATTTAGCATGATGGGATTTTCAAAATTTGTAAAAGATGAGAAAGAAGTGCCGTTTTTTTGGCAGGAATTAGCGGACGACGGACGACTTGATTGCCTCCGTTCGGCTTCCATGTTGCCTCCTGTTTTATTTGGATGTGGCTCTTGGGACGAGGAATGTCCAGAGGGTACATTTCGGTATACTGCTTGCATAGAAGAAACTGAATTGGTTGATTTAACTGTTTTTGAGGGACATGAAACGTTTTCCATGAAAGCTGCTGAGTCAGAATGGATTTGTTTTGAATTGGAACAAGATGAATTGCTTCACAGTTGGGATGATGGTCATGGTGCGGAAAAGCCTTATATTTGGATTGACTCTCTGGGATATTCGTTTAACGATGAAGTTGGTTTTCATTTGGATGTGATCTTTATCGCAAAAAATGAAATATACGTTCCCAAAGATTCTACGAATAAAAATCGAATTGTTCAGTTTTGGATGCCAGTTCTCCCAAAGGTTTAGTTGCACCGAATAAGCACATTATTCATCTAGCATCTTTTTCACAGTACCCTATAAGAAATATCGTCAAAAGAAGTCGAATGATTTTATATTCGACTTCTTTCTTTTTATACGATATAATGCAGATAATTTATATAATGTGCAGGTGGTGTAGTATGGCAATTGAGTTAATATCTGAATGCAACAAAAATCACACTCTTTACTTGATTAAAGTAAAAATTGATATATAAAAATTCTGTCCCAGTTCAAAATAGTTGATTTTATTGAAGTCATGTTTTTGCAGTAGGTCGTCAATTTGTTCGGGGCTTAATCTACTTTGGACAGGTGGACCTATAGGAGTCTGGCGTTTATGAAATTCAATAATACCTAAGATGCCATTTATATTCAGAATTCGCTTGATTTCATCTGCCATACCATCCATGTCCTTCAATTCGTGAAAAACAGTAGAAACTAAAGCTATATCACAAGAGGATGAAGGTACATCCTGAACATGGTTTTTAATTATAACATTATCTGCATTTTGTTCTCCTTTTTTCATATTTAATATTTCAAGCATTGCAGTAGATATATCCACTGCATATATATTAGATGTAGTTAATTTAGATGCAGAAAATGTAAAGATTCCTGTTCCTGCACCGATATCACAAAAAGAATTTCCATCTTTAAGATTGAGGATTTTAAGTGTTTCTAATGGATTTAGTTCTTTTATACGTTGAGGATTTTCCAACTTATGTTCCATATATTTAAACTCTCCTTTCTAGATTAAGTATAACAGCTGTTATTACATTAATATACCCCCTGTCAGTATATATTAATATACTAATATATTTAATATTAGTCAAGAAATTTAGTTGAGATTTCATATGTTATAATGGTAATAGGAGGTGGAAATCCATGAAGATTGATCGTTTACTTGGAATACTGACAATTTTACTTCAGAATGATAGAGTAACAGCTCCCTATCTTGCTGAGAAATTTGAAGTTACTCGACGTACCATTGGAAGAGATATTGATACTCTTTGTCAGTCGGGGATACCTATTATTACATATCAAGGTAGTGGTGGTGGTATTTCTATTGCAGAAGGCTTCAAGATTGATAAAAGTATTCTGACTGCTGATGAGCTTTTGGGAATTATTGCAGGACTTAAAGGTCTTGGAAGTGTATCAGACAGGTGTTATATTGAAAAAACCTTAAATAAATTATCTGCCAATAAAGATATGATCCTATCTCTACGAGAACCTATTGTAATCGACCTTGCTTCTCATTACAAAGGTAGTCTAACAGAAAAGATTGAACTTATTAAACAGGCTATTCACGACCATAGACTAATTGAATTTGACTATTATTATGAAAAGGGTATTACCCATCGTTGTATTGAACCATACTTTATAATTTTCCAGTGGACGGCATGGTATATATTTGGCTTTTGCCAAGAGCGAAAGGACTGGAGATTATTTAAGATGATGCGATTATGGGATTTACATATTTGTGACGAAACTTATATTCCTCGTGAAATTCCACCTGAAAAGAGAGACTTCAATGACCATCTACCTGATGATAAAAAGCTAGTAGCTCTATTTGATCCATCAGTACGCTATCAGCTTATTGAAACATATGGACTTCATTGTTATACAGAAACTAAAGAAGGTTTGCTTCGTCTTGAAGTTGGCTATACAAATATGGACTTCACCATATCATGGATTCTAGGATTTGGAGATAAGGTAAGGGTAATTGAACCTGTTGATATGGCAGAACATATAAAAAGAATTGCTGTTAATATTTTGGAACAATATAAATAAACAAGACATAATGTTGTCCTGTTTAATATGATATAATTTTTTAAAAAGGAGGGATTGAGATTGAATAGCAGAGAAATAAAAGGTTATGGAGATTTCGTTAGTACATTATTGGATGTAGGCTTTTCCATGGGCGGTGGAAATAGTGAAGGTATTTTTTCAGTAATTCCATGGAATTGGAAGGAGGTACCTCCTTACGAGACACCAGTTTCTTGGCATACAGGAAATCCAGAAACTGACCCTTGGGAGTGGCGTATTCGGGTGTTAGATGAACGTAAGGATATTGCTTATTCAAAATTATTCTTCAAGAAAAGTGGATATATTACCAAGGAATGGGCTCCTTATTTTCTTGCTGTTCGGAGAGAAAATAGGACTTTTGATGAGGAATACTCGGAAGGTACAATCAGTAACACTGCAAAACGTATTTATGATGCTATTATTGAAAATGGAACCTTGCCCTTACATGGAATAAAGCAGTTGGCAGGCTTTGGGAAAGAGGAGAAATCTCAATTTGATAGAGCTTTGACAGAGTTGCAAATGAAAATGTATTTGACCATGTGTGGAAGACAGCAGAAGATATCTCAAAAAGGAATGGAATATGGATGGTCTTCAACTGTATTTTGTACAACTGAGAATTTTTGGGATGAAGATGTATTTGAGAAAGCAGCAGAAATTGAGAAGGATGAGGCAATTGAAAAAATAAAAGAGCGTGTTTTTATGCTTAATCCTAATGGAGAGGTAAAAAAGATTTTGAAATTTATTAAGGGCTAAAAAATTATTACGGAGGTGACAAAATGAGTAAAGAGATTATTGAAAAAGCAGGAGAAATTATTGATAAGAATACAGCTCATAATTTATTGGAAGGCTCAGAGCCTTATTGTGTTCTTGCACTTATTGACAAGGATGGTTATCCTACTGCTTCAACTATTACGGCATCAAAGTCTGATGGAATTAATTGGATCACATTTTGTACTGGGCTTAAAAGCAACAAGGCAAAGCGTATAGAACACTGTAATCGTGCCAGCCTATGCTTTAATAGAGATGGTGCATATAATATAACCTTAGTAGGAACTATTGAGATTGTAACAGATTCAGCTGTGAAGGAGGAAATGTGGTATCCAGGAATGGGACAACATTTTAAGGGTTCTGATGACCCAGAATATTGTGTTCTGCGTTTTAAGACCAATCGATATAATCTTTTAGTTGATTGGCAGGAAGCAGAGGGAGTATTGTAAAGAAATATGAATTTTTAGAATAAATTGAGATGGAGAGATTATATGAGCTTAATTACTGAAATGACAAAAGATTTTGCTGAAAATATTTCAAATTGGATCTATGAAGAACCCTATTCTATATATAGTTTAGAAAACAATCTAGAAACCATTCTTGAGCTTATGGGTGGGGATTATTATGTTTTTATAGATGATGAAAATCAATTATTTGGGTACTTTTGTTTTGGTAAATCCGCACAAATACCAACTAATGACTATATATATTCTGAAGAAGTATTGGATATTGGATTGGGTATGAAGCCAATTTTATGTGGAAGGGGATTAGGATATACATTTTTAAATACTGGGATGGACTTTGCTAAAAAGCAATTCAAAGCTGAAAAATACCGACTAACAGTTGCTTCCTTCAATAAACGAGCAGTTAGTTTATATGAAAAAGCTGGTTTTATAATATTAAAGACTATTAATCATTCTAAGTCTGGAGATGAATTCTATATAATGGTTAAAGAATAAAAGGATTGAACAACATTATTTTTACATTTTAAGCGTACTTTGAAGGGATTTTCATTATCTTGACAGTATAGATATATACTGTTATTATTATAACAAACAGTTGATTTAATATAGAAATATAAAGAATGAAATTAAGATTTTTCTTTTATTCAGTAATAAGTTTTCATAATTAAATTAAATAAACTATCTCAAAGTAGGCGAATTATATGGCAATTTTAAGTTTTAAAGAAATTGAATGTATGGATTGTTATAAATGTATCAGGTATTGTCCTGTTAAATCTATAACTGTTAAAAATGGACGAGCACAAATCATTGAATCAGAATGTATTTTATGCGGAACATGTACTGTTATTTGTCCCCAAAATGCAAAGGAGGACAGTAATGATATTCCTAAAATTTTGGAATTGCTTAGTGAAGGACGTGAGATTGTGGCAACAGTAGCACCTTCGTGGATTACTGCATATCCAAAGGCGTCATTTAAAAGCTTTTCTGATGCACTGATTAATCTTGGATTTTCACATATTGCTGAAACAGCAGAGGGTGCATATGTTGTAAAAAGTCAGTATGAAAAATTAATCAAAGATAAATGGAACGACGTGATCATATCCTCTTGTTGTACTACAATAAATCTATATATTGAACATCATTTTCCTGAGGCTTTGGATTTCTTGGCTCCAATAATATCTCCTATGCAGGTAAGTGCTAATAAGTTAAAAGAGCTATATCCTAATGCTATAGTGGTATTTATTGGTCCATGTATTTCTAAGAAAGCAGAATGTGGTGAAAATGGAGCAGATTATGTAATCACCTTTGATGAGCTTGAAGGATGGTTTAGAAATTCTAGTATAGAACCTAAAGAAGATGATTTAGTGTCTATGCCAAAACTATCTCGTTCCTTTCCATATAGTGGAGGTATATCAGATAGTATGGTAAAGGAAAGTGAATTTCAATATATGGCAGTTGATGGGATTGAAAATTGTATAAATGCGTTGCAGGAAGTGGTTTCAGGTAATCTGAAAGGATATTTTATAGAAATGAGTGCTTGTACTGGTAGCTGTATAGGAGGGCCATCTTTTCAAAAAAGTCAACATAGGCAGATTTTGGCGAAAACATTGGTTAAGAAGCAAGCAGTAGATGAAAGTGGAGATAATACTGATTTTGATGTGAAAGCTGATTTTCCATTAAAACGAAAATTTTTCGATAAAAAAGTAATTTGTATGCCTCCTACAGAGTGGCAACTATCTGCAATATTAAAGAAGATGGGAAAGAATACTATGGAAGATGAACTAAATTGTGGTTCATGCGGTTATTCAAGCTGTCGAGAAAAGGCTATGGCTATTTATCAGAACAAAGCGGATATCAATATGTGCCTACCCTTTATGAAAGCCCGTACAGAATCCTTTGCAGATAAGGTTATAGAGTCATCTCCTAATCTTATACTGGCTGTGGATATTGATATGTGTGTTATAATGATTAACAATGCTACTTGTAAAGCTTTTCATCTATCTTCACCTAAGGACATTCTCGGCTCTCCTGTTTCACGTATATTGGATGAGTATAATTTTGTTGATTTGATTGCAAGTGGAGAAGAGAGGATAAGCAGAAATATATACGTTGCTGAATACGGTCTATATCTGGAGCAGACTCTTATATATGATAAGGCAAATAGTATAATAAGTTGTGTAATGAAGGATATTACTCAGCTCCGTATGGAGAAAAATAGGATTCGTCAGGCAAAGATGAATTCAGCCAATATGGCTGATGAAATTGTGGAGGCTCAGTTACGGACAGTACATGAGATAGCATCTCTTTTAGGGGAAACAGCTGCAAAAACTAAGTTGGCAATAATGGACTTGAAAAAAACAATACTTATGGATGACGAGATTTTTTAGGATAGGTGGCTAATATGCTTGATTATGTACTAGATTTTGCAAAGCTAAGCTATAATAAATATACAGAAAGTATTTGTGGAGACTTTTATTATAAAGAAACTACAGAGGATGGAACCACTGTAGTTCTTTCTGATGGTTTGGGAAGCGGAGTAAAGGCAAATATACTGGCAACATTAACTTCTCAAATATTAGGTACATTGCTTTCAGGAGGTATGATTTTAGAGGATGCTATTTTTACTACAGTGCAGACATTACCTATTTGCAGAGAACGAAAGCTTGCATATGCTACATTTGTCGCTGCAAGAATACAGAAATATAAGGTATACCTGACACAATTTGATAACCCTCCTGCTATACTTCTTCGAGGAGGAAAATATGTGAAACATGAAGCTACACGTTTTTTCATTCAAGAGAAAGAGATTTGGGAAAGTACTATACCTTTGTATTTTGATGATATGCTTTTTCTAATGACAGATGGAGTTACAAATGCAGGATTAGATAGTGGGTTTGGAGAAGGTTTAGGACATGATGAAGTTGTAAGACTTTTGGAGCAATGGTATAGATCAGGAGTTTCGGCGGCACTGCTAGGAGCACGTTTAATGAATGCCTGCTTGAGCCTTTATGATGGAAAACCTAAGGATGACACTACGATTTTGACATTGCAGCTTCGAGAACGAAAAGCTGTAAATATTATAATTGGACCTCCTGAAAATCCCGCTGAAGATCATAAGATATTGAATATGTTCTTTGGAAAAAAAGGAAAACATGTTGTATGTGGAGGAAGTACAGCCAATATGGTTGCTAAATTTTTAAAAAGGCCTATTATATCTATAGATAATACCTCATCTGAAAGTATACCTGCCATGTCAAAAATAGAAGGGGTAGATTTAGTAACAGAGGGTATCATTACCTTGAGAAATATTCCTAAGCTTATACGTGAATATGAAGAAAATGCTATTATTTTACTTGAACTGGAAAAGAGAAAAGATGGTGTAGCTATGTTGGCACGTATGTTAATTGAGGATGCAACGGATATAAATATATATTTAGGAAATGCTGTAAATGACAGCCATCAAGATGGAGAATCGGGAATTGATATGGTGTCAAAATTAAAACTTGTACAGAATATAGGAGAAAATCTTGAAAAGATAGGCAAGAAGGTAAAGATTAGTATGTGCTGATATGTAAATGAAAAGCATATCTAAATTTAGCAATGTAAGGTGATATTGATGGATATTTTATATATGAGAGAAGCTTTGAAAGAAGCAGAAAAAGCTTACAGCATCTATGAAGTACCTGTAGGTGCTGTTGTTGTTTACGAAGGAGAAATAATTGGTAGGGGATATAATCAAAGGGAAACTTTAAATGATCCGACAGCCCATGCTGAAATCCTTGCAATCAAAGAGGCAAGTAAGCATCTTGATGCTTGGAGGCTGCTTAATTGCACTATGTATGTGACTTTAGAACCTTGTGCAATGTGTGCAGGAGCAATAGTTAATGCCAGAATAGGAAGACTGGTTATGGGAACTAGAGATCCTAAGAGAGGTTGCTGCGGAACTGTAGAAGACTTAACTAATCACCCTAAATTCAATCATAGATTAGAAGTAGAATTTGGTGTATTGGAGGATGAATGCAGTAGCATAATCTCGGACTTTTTTAGAGAGCTTAGGGAAAATAAATAGATCTCAATAAAGAATTGATTGCTTTTTAAATGTCATTATTATGATATTTCTTGAGAAGAGTTAAAGTAGGCATGTAAATATAAGGGGGATATAAGAGTATGTATACAAAATCTGAAATACTTAGTATTGCAAAAACACAACTGGCACTTGATTATAATTGTCAGATTTCAGACTTTAAAAAAGAGGAAAATATAATTACTGAAAACAAGCTCCTAGAGGGAAGGCGTATCAATGAAAGTGATGGATGCTTCCTAAAGATAATTACTATCGGTGGTAAGGCAATAATTTGTGCTGATGAGAAAATAAGACCTTGGATTGAAGAGAAAATATTAAAGAAAAATGCACTTTGGTTGTTTGATTACGGTAATCTTAGGATGATAGATAATAAATTAAGAGAATTTGGCCATGAAATTGATGAGATGCCCCATTTTTATCTACCAAACCCTGTTACCTGTGAGATAAAGCCTATGACTACAATAAAGTGGTTTGAAAAGGAAGAGATATTACAATTTAAAGATGATAGTAGGTTTGAGCAAGCTTTTGTTTTTGATGAGAATTATCCAGATGTTCTTGGAGTTGCTGCTTACGATGGTGACAATATCATGGGGATGGCAGGATCTAGTGAAGACAGTAAAACTTTATATCAAATTGGTATTGATGTGCTACCTGAATATAGAGGAAAAGGTATTGGTACAAATTTGGTTGCATTATTAAAGCAGGAGCTTTTAAAGCGTGGAAAGATACCTTTTTATGGGACATCAGTATCTAATATTAATTCTAAGAATGTTGCAATAAATGCTGGCTTTTTTCCAGTATGGGCAGAGGTATATTCAAAAAAATTATAGTCCTAAGAAGATATGTTATGTTATAGATTATTCAATACACTATCTTAGTGATTATATAAAAAGTGTGGGATTTGCTAGAATTGAAGTGATTACAACAATACATGGAATGTTCCTTATGATTTTTTATATAAAACACAAAAATGACACCGTATTTGAAATATTTATTTCAAATACGGTGTCATTTTATTTTGATAAAACGCTTAAAGCCCTTGATTATCAAGGGCTTTAAGATAAGTTTGGAGCTGGCGAGAGGAATTGAACCCCCAACCTACTGATTACAAGTCAGTTGCTCTGCCGATTGAGCTACGCCAGCATAATGGCGACCTGGAAGGGACTCGAACCCTCGACCTCCAGCGTGACAGGCTGGCATTCTAACCAACTGAACTACCAGGCCATTATATTTTACAGCCTCGAAACTCAAATCTATTTACTCGTTACACCCGTATAGATTTGGTTCTCGTTGCATTTGACCTACATCAACTTAACTTAGTTCGCTGTGTTAGGTCATAATGGTGACCCCACCGGGATTCGAACCCGGGTTACCGCCGTGAAAGGGCGATGTCTTAACCGCTTGACCATGGGGCCATATGAGTCGTCTAAAGACAACCTTCTTAATATTAACATGGATTATTATATTTGTCAAACATATTTTTATATTTTATTATTTAACTTTTTAAAATGATAATGTAACTCGTTGTGCTAGTTAAAATTTACAAATATAAAAACTCCAGCAATTATGTTAATCTATCATTAATACTGACAAATAAATTACTCCAACATACATTAAACAACGCCACAATATCAAGGCTACCTAAAATTATATTATTAAAAAAGATAATAGCAATTTAATTGCTATTATCTTTTTTAATAACACTTCAATATCTTATAGTGATAGATTATTATATGTATACAGCGTGATGTTATTGACAATACTCGACAATTTTGGATCAAGATGAAAGGATGGTGATTATGGAGAAGAGAAAAAATAATCTTATAGTTATCACAAGGATATTGATTGTTATTCTATTTATATCTTTCTGGGAAATTGCTGCTAAATTAAAGCTCTATAATGCTTTTTTTACAAGTTATCCAAGTGAGATTATTTTAGATTTAAAACAATTTTTTTTGAGTGGAGACTTAGTAAAACATACATCTATAACCTTACGTGAAGCACTTGCTGGATTGTTTTATGGTACTATTATAGGAATTTTTGTTGGACTATTATTTGGACAAGTACAATCATTAGGTAAAATTTTTTTACCGATAATTACAGCTATTCATGGTGTACCTCAACTTACACTAGCACCAGTATATATATTATGGTTTGGACTGGGTCTAACATCAAAGATATTTCTTGCAGCATTAATGGTCTTTTTCAATGTTTTTTTCTCTACTTATGCAGGTATTCAAAATGTAGAACCCAAGCTCATTGAATCCGCGAACTTACTAGGTGCAGGAACGATACAAACAATATACCATGTCGTGTTACCATCTAGTATGCCTTGGATAATAGCTGGCATTCGTAATGGTGTAGGGGCTTCTTTAATTGGTGCAATCATTGGAGAATTTATGGGGGCTTCGGCAGGGTTTGGATGGATGATTGCTTATGCGTCATCATATTTTAAAATTGCTCGTGTTATGTCATGTATTTTTATTTTATTAATAGTAGGTATTATTCTTAATTTTATTCTTGATAAGATTGAAGCATATTTACTGCGTTGGAGAGCAGTTACAAGATTATCTCTACATCATGAAAAAAATACATAAAATCTAATTAAATAAGGAGGCAGAATATGAAAAAATCAATAATTATCGTACTTTTAATTTGTTTAGTAGCTGGAGTATTTACTGGATGCACATCAAAAGGTGTTTATAATGATTCTGATCTTACAAAAATTGTAATATCAGAAATGAGAGGAGAGTCTTGGATTCCTGTATATGCAGCTGAAATGTTAGGCTACTTTAAAGAAGAGGGTTTAGATACTGAATGGGTTGTTTTTAAAGATGGGCCAATAGCTTTCCAAGGAATGCATGCAGGAGATTCACAATTTTGTATGTTATCTACTGAGCCGGTACTTCGTGCTTTTGAAGAGGGCTTAGAGTCTAAGATTGTTATTTCAACAGTAAAGAATAAACAATATATTTTTGCTGGAAATTCTGAAATAACAAGCGTTGAACAATTAAGAGGTAAGACGATTTTTGCTGGTATGCCAGGTTCTGCTCCTTATTCATTTGTTCTTTCTGTTTTAGAAGAAGCGGGACTTTCTGAAAATGATGTTGAATGGATAAATATGGAGTATGGAGCTGCTTTGGTTGCACTTGAGCAAGGAAGTATAGCTGCATCATTTTTTGATGGAATTCATATTAATGAACTTAAAAATCTAAATGCCAATATTTTAATTAATACCTCGGATCCTATACAGCATGAGGCACTTTATGGTTCTAAGTACTATGAATCACAAATGGTCACAGTTACTAAGGAGTTTGCAGAAAAAAATCCTGAAACAGTTCAAAAATTTGTAAATGCTGTTATAAAAGCTATGGCATGGCAATCAGAGCATACTGATGAAGAACTTGCGAAATTAGTTTCTCCTATGTTTGAAGGTAAAGATTTAGTTGAAATTGTTGGCATATTGAGAGGGTCACTTTCTAACGATGGTTTCTTTTCCGAAGAAGGCTATAATGCAATCGAAGGTTTTTGCTTAGAACAAGGAATTATTGAAAACCCTATTGGATATGAAAATGTAATTGATATGTCTTATGTGAATAATGCAATAAAATCATTAGAGAAATAAAATTCTTTCAAAATATATTATAACAGTTAATCTAATTTCTAAGAAAAACATATTGGAAGTTAGATTAACTTTAATTTATTGTTTATAGATGATTTAATCAAATTAAGGAGATAAACATGTCATATATTGTTTTTGAAAATATAGAAAAATATTATGGTGAAAATCATGTACTTAAAAATACCAATCTTTCAATTCATAAGGGAGAATTTGTTACATTACTTGGCTCTTCAGGCTGTGGAAAAAGTACACTTCTTCGATGTCTTGCTGGATTAGAAGGGGTAACCAGTGGAAAGATATTTCTAGATGGAGAAGATATTACTTTTTGGAATCCTAAGAGCCGAAATATTGGGATGATATTCCAACAATATAGCCTTTTTCCTAATATGAATGTATATAATAATATTTCATTTGGACTTAGGATGAAGAAGGTTAAAAAAGACACTATTAATGGTCTTGTGAAAGATACTTTAAAAATAGTAGATCTCCAAGGTTATGAAAAGCGATATCCTTACCAGCTTTCAGGTGGCGAACAGCAGAGAGTGGCATTGGCAAGATGTATTGTTACTAAGCCCAAGGTATTACTACTAGATGAGCCCTTGAGTGCAGTAGATGCGAAGCTTCGAAAATCTTTACAAGCTAGGATAAAGGAAATACATAGAGAACTTAATATGACTTCTATATTTGTCACCCACGATCAAGATGAAGCAATGACTATGTCAGATACAATTCATATAATGAGAGATGGTATTATAGAACAATCAGGAACCCCTTTTGAAGTCTATAGTAATCCAAAAAGTATTTTTGCGGCAAGTTTTGTTGGAAATTACAATATATTGGAAAAAGATCAATTCTCAAAACTAATAAATCAAGAGTATTCAACTTATTCAAAAATTGTAATTAGGCCAGAGACTATTGAAATATCTCATGTTAAACTAGAATCTTGCAAAGATTCATATTCTGTTTCGGGTAAAATTATTGGTATACTCCCTCAAGGTAATATTATAAGATATACAGTTGATATCAATTCTGTTTCTTTAAAAGTGGATGTGCTCTTTAATGATTTGGAACTTTATGCTTTGGGACAAGAAGTATATTTAAAATTTAAGAAAAATCATTGTATTAATCTATAACTATGGAATAGTTAAGGAGGATGGAAATTGAAAAGGAATAAAAAGATAATATTAATTTGTCATTGTATCATTAATTCCAATTCTAAGGTTGAAGGTCTTAGTCAGTATGGGGGAATTTTTAAGGAATTTGTAAATCTTATTGCAGAGAAAGATATTGGTATTATTCAACTTCCTTGTCCAGAAATGATTGTATATGGAATAAAAAGATGGGGCCATGTAAAGGAGCAATTTGATACCTTATTTTATAGAGAACAATGTAGAGAAATGCTTAGACCAATAGTTCAACAGACTAAAAGTTATATTGATGCAGGATATGAGATTCTAGGAGTTGTGGGTATAGATGGAAGTCCAAGTTGTGGAGTTAATTATACTTGTTCTGGAGAATTCAGAGGAGAGATTTCGAATAATGATGAATTAGAAAGCATCCTTGAAACTTTAAAGGAAGTTAAAGGTTCTGGTATATTTATGGAAGAGTTAACAAATTATCTGAAAGAATCTGGAATAAAGATACCCTTTATAGCAATTAATGAAAATGATGTATATAGTTCTTTGGATAAAATAGCAGAATTTATAAACTAGAAAACAGTAATTCTCCTATTTATCAGTTGTTAGCTCGAGAATAAAAAAGGCTGTTTCATAACTGATAAACCAGTTATGAAACAGCCTCATTTTATATTATACTTATTTTTATTTTAATATAGAATTAATGAACCATATATTTTTACTATAATCAGCAACGTAGTCTTCAAATATGGCTACAGTTTCAAAGTCTCCTTCTTCATCAGCTATATTTCTGATTTCAGTTGCTAATATTTTCATTTTTTCTAAATCTGTTTTAACTATTTCTAATGATTCTTTAATTGCAAAATCTTTAGCCTTGATTTCTTCAATATCTGAATTATCTAGGTATTCAGCCATAGTTGATAATGGCATTATATCTTTCATCTTTAATAATTCTGCAACTTCGTCTAGATTTTCAAATAATTTGTCATATAGACCTTCAGTAAATTCGTGAACTTGAACAAATTGGTTACCTACAACATTCCAATGGATATTGTGGAATTTAATATTCAATACAGCCAAATTTGATAAATATTTTTGTAATAAATTTACATGTTTCATATAACCCCTCCTAAAAATTTTTAATTAACTATTAATTAGTATCTTTCTTTAATCTAATTATATGATAAAATAAGATAAACAAAAAGGCACAAATTTGTTCGTAAGGATGTGAAATTATGAAAAGCAAAATTTCTAATGGATTTGAAATTGTACATGATTTAATTAAACTAAGATGGATACCAGAAATTCTAAAGTCTATCCATCTTGGGAATGGACGGTATAAGGATATTTTAAATAGTATCCCATATATGAGTCATACAGAATTAAATAGGAAATTAACTATATTACTAGACAGAAAGGTTATAGAGAAAATAACCGATGGAAGTGATAACTACTATTCCTTGCAGAGCTTTGGCAAAGATTTAGTTCATATTTTTTATCACTTAGAAGATTTGGAGGATAAGTATTTTGAGCAAAAATCTGGATAAACAGGTATAATGAGTTGATTTCCTTGTATTAAACATTCATCAGGTCTTAAGTATTAATAAAAAGATAACAAACATATTTGCTGAAGCTTGTGTGGAATTTATTTATGTAGTATAATGTTGATTAAAATTGAATATAGGATAAATAGGTTTATAGAATTATTATTCTATTGTAATAGGGAAGTAGGGTGTAAATCCCTCACGGTCCCGCCGCTGTAAAAGAATAGTCTTTTCTAAATGCCACTGGGAAACTGGGAAGGCAGAAAAGATGATTAAGCTTGAGTCAGAATACCTTCCTATTTTATTAGCAGAATAACTCTACGGTAGATGGAGAAAGCTAGTTTTTAAGTAAATTGCTTTATTTGGCTATCCTTCTGATGATTATTTTCAGAAGGTTTTTTGATAGCAATTATTTTTGGATTTAAAACAACAAAAATGGTCTATATATAGGCTTACAAAACTCCAGCAATCGTAGAATTCTATGAATGTTGGAGTTTTTTATGTACCGTAAAAAGAAAGGGTGAAAAAGATGAAAAAGTATAAAAACATATTGTGGTTAATGATTTTGGCTGTAATAACCACTAGTATTTCAGGTTGTACCAAAACCACAGGAGTAGGTGGTTTAACCAATGTTCAGAATACAGAAAAGGTAGATGATACTCAGCTATCAATAACTGTAGAAGGAGACAAGTATCCCTTAACTGTAAAGGACTTTTTAAAAAAGGAAACTATTTTAAAAGAGAAACCAGAGAAGATAGCTGTATTGTCTGGTACTCCTTTAAACATTTGGTACGATTTAGGAGGCAAGTCTGTATGTACATCTGACGTATCAGACAATGTGAAACTTATACCAGAGTATAGAGAGGAAATACGAAATCTTCCAACTATAGGGCCTGTATATTCTATAGATATGGAGTCTGTAATACCTCATAAGCCAGATTTAATTATAGCTCAAGTTGGAACCCAATCAACTCAAGCAAAGAAGTTAAGAGAAATGGGTTTTAATGTAATCACTACTCATATAAGAGGATATGATGATGTGGTGTCTACATATAAGGCATTTGGAAAAATACT
This sequence comes from Tissierella pigra, assembly GCF_009695605.1. Lineage (GTDB taxonomy): Bacteria > Bacillota > Clostridia > Tissierellales > Tissierellaceae > Tissierella > Tissierella pigra. Next base: position 23,762 of record NZ_VUNQ01000032.1, on the reverse strand, counting down.
TGAGAAGGAAGAACTAGCTGAAACTAAAATAAAGGAACTGGAAAAACAGAAAAAAGAAATTGTATCAAAATTACCAGATGAATCTAAATCTGTAGTTATATTATATATAACTTCTAAAACACTTGCTGTAAAACTAGATAATAGTATAGCAGGAGATGTTGCTAAGATATTGAGACTTAAAAATATTGCATCTGATTTACCACCAGATACTATAGGATCAGAAACTACGCCATTGGATATAGAGTATATAGTGGAGAAAAATCCAGATTATGTTTTAGTTACCAGTATGATTTCCAGTAATGAAGAAGCTATAAAATCCATAGAGGAAGAATTTAACACAAATCCAGTATGGAGTGGGGTAAAAGCTGTACAGGAAGGTCGTGTTATTCATCTTCCACAGGAATACTTTTTGTATAATGCAGGGCCTTATTATAATGAAGCCATAGAATATATGGCTAAAAATATTTATCCAGAAATTTATGAAGAGGTGAATAAGTAGGATGAAAAGCGATATTTCCCTTAAAGACAATAAAGGTTTTAAAATAACCATTATTGCTATTTTAATAATACTGTTTTTTGTGGGTTTTATACTGGGAAATACTAAAGGCACTCTTGAAGTTGGGGCAAAACGTATATTTGAAGTTATTATGACAGATGACGGAAGTGCGGAAAGAATGGTAATTTGGAATATTAGATTGCCAAGAATGATATTAGCTGCTTTAGTAGGTGCAAACCTTGCTTTATCAGGTGCTATTTTACAAGGGGTTATGAAGAATCCTTTAGCAGATCCAAGTATTATTGGTATAAGTAGTGGTGCAGGGCTTTTTGGTATAGCAGTATTAGTTATCTTTCCTCAGCATGTTGGTTTAGTACCTATTGCCGCCTTTATAGGGGCTATGTTAGCAGCTTTTATAATATATATTTTATCTTGGAAGGGTGGAATACAAACTACAAGAATAATATTAGCAGGTGTAGCTGTATCGGCCTTATTCGGAGCAGGTATTTCAGGTATGCTAGTTTTCTATAGTGACCGTGTTCATGGAGCATTAACCTTTATGAATGGAAGTTTATCTTCAAGGTCTTGGCCAGAAGTATATACCATATTACCTTATACCATAATAGGAATTATTTTAGTAAATATATTTGCAGAGAAACTTAATATTTTAATATTAGGTGATGATGTTGCAAGGGGTTTAGGGTTAAATGTAGAGGCTGCAAGACTTGGATTTACTGTTCTCGCTGCTCTTCTAGCTGCTAGTGCAGTAAGTGTTGTAGGACTTTTAGGATTTGTTGGTCTTATAGTGCCTCACAGTATAAGACTAATAATGGGAAATGATTATAATTATATGTTTCCTGCAACAGCATTATTAGGCTCTATACTTCTAATGTTTAGTGATACCTTTGCAAGAACGTTTTTAAGTCCAACGGAGATACCAGTAGGTATTGTAATGGCAGTATTAGGAGCACCATTCTTTTTATTCTTGCTGAGGAGGGAGTAAATGGATGAATAATAATATTATACTAGAGATTAAAGATTTAAGTATAAGCTATAAAAACAAGAATGTTTTAAAAGAAATAAATCTAAAGATAGAAAAAGAAAAGGTTTATTCTATAATTGGACCAAATGGTTGTGGAAAAACTACCTTAATGCGTACCATAAGCAGAGGTATAAAGCCTAAACAGGGGAAGGTACTTTTATATGGAAATAATATATTCAATATGAAAAATAAACATGTAGCTAAAAAAATGTCTATACTAAATCAAGCTAATGATACCATAAGCGATGTAAATGTAAGGAAATTAGTTCAATATGGTCGTTATGCTCACAAGGATTGGTGGAAAGGTATAGATGATAATGATGATAAGATAGTGGAATGGGCCATGGAGAAAACTGGAGTTACTAGTCTTCAAAATAGAAGAATAGATACCCTTTCAGGAGGAGAAAAGCAAAGGGCATGGATAGCCATGTCTATTGCCCAAAAACCAGAAATTCTTCTATTGGATGAGCCTACAACTTATCTTGATATATGTCATCAGTTAGAAATTATGGAACTAATATCTAGACTAAATAAAGAAGAAGGTATAACCATAGTTATGGTACTACATGATATAAATCATGCGGCTAGATATTCAGATGAGCTTGTTGTAATAAATAATAAAAAAATACATAGTCAAGGGGATCCTTGGACTATATTAGAATCTAAAGTTTTGGAAGAAGTCTTTAAGATTGAATCTGAAATAACAAAAGATAAAGACACAGATAAACCAATATTTTATGCTAAAAAAGTAGTCTCTAATAGTTAGGAGGTTGTTAAGGTGAAGATTACATTTATAACTGTATCAGCCCCAGGAATTAAAAATTTAGTTGAGGCGGGAAAAGACATAAATCAAAGCTATTCTAAAATCCTCGATTTAAATATTTATTATGGAAAAGAAGAAATGTCAGATGAAAAAAGACAACAGATGATAGAAGACATTAAGGAAAGTAATATAGTATTTGTAGATTTAATGGGGAGTCCTTCAGCCATAGTGAAAGATGTATATATAGGTCTTGAACAATGTAATGGAAATATAATTCCATATGGAAGTTCTGCAAGGGAATATATGCGTCTTGGAAGTTTTACTATGGAAAGTATGAAAAGCAGTAACAAAAAAATGGATATGGCTGCCATTGAAAAAATGAGAAATGCAGCAGAGATGCTTGGAAAAGTAATGCCAGGCAAAATGAGAGATATGAGAAACTATTCTAATATAATGAAATATTTTAAGGTAGCAGATAAATCAAACATAAAGAATATGCTCTATCTTCTATTGAGGGATTATGGCAATATAAAGGAATTACCTAAGCCCCTTGAACCAAGGGAAGTGGATGAAGTCAGTATATGTAATCCAGAAAACTTGAAGTTTTATAAAGACTATGGAGATTATGAAAGAGATTTTCCCTTCGATAATGAAAAGCCTATAGTAGTCATGCTTTTTTATGGACATACATACCCTACAGATACATCTTCTTGCGTTGGACAGATTAAGGAGAGGATTGAGGAGTTTGCAAACGTTTTGCCTGTTGCGGTTTCAGGGGCCTTTGTAAAGAATGAGGAAAAAATTAGGGATATAATACTAAATTCCACTAAAAATCCTATAGATATTATATTGAACTTTATGTCCTTTAGACTTGGAGCAGGACCAATGGGGGGAGATTCTCAAGCAGGTATAAATCTATTGGAAGAAGTAGGTGCGCCATATTTTCATCCATATTTTATGTCAAGAAGAACTGTAAAAGAATGGGAAGAATCTACACAAGGATGTAGTACATCAGAAGTACTTATTTCTGTTATGTTGCCAGAACTAGATGGATGTATAGAAACTTATCCTATTGGAGCTATGACAGAACCAAAATATGATTCTGAATTTGACATTATGACTGATGAGCTTACTATTATAGAGGAAAGGGTAGATAAGCTAGTTTCCAGAATCAAGTCCTATATTCTTCTTAGGAAAAAGAAAAATGAAGAAAAAAAGGTAGCCATTATATGCTATAACTATCCTCCAGGAGAGAGTAATTTATTTGGAGGGGCATTTCTAGATACTTTTGCTTCAGTTGAAAATACTTTTAAAAATCTTAAAGATAATGGATATAATTTAAACGCTTTTACAAAAGAAGAGTTAATGGATAAATTTACTGCTGGTGGAATTGTAAACTCAGGAAAATACAGTGATGATTGGGATAATATAATAAAATATAAGGATATGGAGTATAAAAAGGAACTAGAGAAAAGTTTAGATGGTGAAGAAATAATAACAGCCTGGGGTCAAGTACCAGGGACTATAATGAGTACTGAAAATAATGAATTCTTGATTCCTGGCATAGTTGAGGGAAATATATTTTTAGGATTACAACCAACTAGAGGTATTCATGAAGATGTTGAGAAGGCTTATCATGATAAAACATTACCACCTCATCATCAATATTTAGCATTTTATAAATGGATTAAAGATGAGTTTAAGGCTGATGTAATTATTCATGTAGGAACTCATGGAACATTAGAGTTTTTAAAAGGTAAGGAATGTGGAATGAGTGGTAATTGCTATCCAGATAGACTTATATCAGATATTCCTCATATGTATCTATATTATTGTGGAAATCCAGCTGAAGGAACTATTGCTAAAAGACGTTCTCATGGAAATCTAATAGGATACCAGCCGCCAGTATTTATTCAGGGAGAGCTTTATGGAGATTTTTCAAAGCTAATGTCTATGATAGATAATTATCATCAATCTTTGTTATTAGCTCCTCAAACTAGTAAGGATATATTAGGAAATATATTGGAGTTAGCAGAAGAACTTAATCTTCCAAAAGATATTGTTGAAATAGAATCTGAATTATATAGAATGCAGAAAAGTCTTATACCAAAGGGACTTCATATATTTGGGAAGGGATATAACCAAGAAGAAGCAAGGGAATATGCCAAAGGGTTATTAAGATATAATAGAAATGGTATTTTTAGTGTTCGAGAATTAGTAGCAAAATCTAAAGGCTACAACTTAGATTTTCTTCTGGATAATAACAAATATGAGATTGTAAAGGATATAGATGAAGAAGCAGAAAAAATTATTGATTATTATTTTGAATATAAAAATATAGGCAATACTGAAATTTCACATTCAATAAACAAAGATGAGCTTAAAAAATCATTGGAATTTGGACTACAAGTTACCAATTCTTCACAGGAAAACCATGAAATTAAAGGTTTGCTACGAGTATTAGGAGGACATTATAATCCTGCAAAATTAGCAGGAGATATTTATAGACATCCTGAAATATTGCCTACTGGATATAATCTATATCAATTTGACCCAAGGCTTATACCTACTAAAACCGCTTATATAAGGGGAGAGAAGATTTGCTTAAATACCCTTGAATCCTATAAAGAAGAAGAAGGAGAATATCCATTATCTACGGCAGTTATATTATGGGGATTAGAAACATCAAGAACCCAAGGGGAGACGTTTTCACAGATATTAGCTTATTTAGGAGTTAAAGTTTCGGATAAAGGGAATATGTGGGAACCTAAATTTGATATTATTCCAATTGAAGAATTAGGCAGACCTAGAATAGATGTTACCATAAATATATGTGGATTTTTCAGGGATATGTTTCCAAACTTGATTACAAGCCTTAGTGAAATATTTGAAAAGATTTGGAATCTAGAGGAAACTGATGAAGAAAATTACTTTAAAAGAAACTCAAAAGAAATATATAAAAAACTTATAGATGAAGGTTATGATGAGAAAGAAGCAGAAGAACTGGCTATTTCTAGGATATTTGGACCTAAAGAAGGTGGTTATGGTACAGGAATAACGGGAATAATAGAAACCAAAAATTGGGAAGATGAAGAACAACTAGGCAAAGTATATATAAGCAGTTTGCAATATATATATAATGAAAAATCTCATGGTAAAAAAGTTGAGGGGCTTTATGAGGAAAACTTAAAATCTGTAGAAATTATTTCTCAAATAAGAAGTAATCATGAATATGAAATTACGGATTTGGACCATTACTATGAGTTCTTTGGAGGATTATCCAAGTCTGTTGAAATGGTAAAGGGGAAAAAGGCAAAAATGTATATAACCGACACAACAGGAGAAAGAGTAATCAGTGAAAGTGTAGAAAAGTCCATAGGCAGAGGTATAAGAACTAGGGTGCTTAATCCTAAATGGATAGATGGAATGTTAGAGCATAAATATCATGGTGTTCAAAAGATTGCAGATAGATTTGAGAATATAATGGGGCTTGCTGCTACTACAAATAGTGTAGAGGAGTGGATTTATGAAGATATGTATAACTCCTATGTTGAAGATGAGGAACTTAGAGAAAGACTTATTGAAAATAATTCTTATGCTTATATGGATATATTAGAGCAAATGACTGAGTATTATAACAGGGGCTATTGGGATGCAGATGAAGAAAAGATAAACAAAATTAAGGAATTGTATTTGAAACTTGAAGATAATATAGAAGAAAGTTTATAAGGAGTGTAAGAATATGGAGAATCATAGACTAATATATCCTTTTACCGCCATAGTAGGGCAAGAAGATATGAAAAAAGCATTAATATTAAATATTATAAACCCCAAGCTAAATGGTGTTTTAATAAGGGGAGAAAAAGGAACAGCAAAATCTACAGCAGTAAGGGCTTTAATAGATATTCTTCCAGTTAGGGAACAGGTTGTAGATTGTATTTTTTCTTGTGATCCAAGGGATTATAGTTCTTTATGTGAAAACTGCAAAAAGATACTTGAAGAAGATATAAAGATAAAAAAAGAAAAAATGCGAGTAATTAATTTACCTGTAGGTGCTACAGAAGATAGAGTAGTTGGAACTTTAGATATAGAATATGCAATAAAATCTGGAGAGAAGAAATTTGAACCTGGAATATTGGCAGAAGCGAATAGAAATATTTTATATGTAGATGAAGTGAATCTTTTAGATGACCATGTAGTAGATGTATTATTAGATGCTGCTGCCATGGGAGTTAATTCGATTGAGAGAGAGGGAATATCTTATACCCATCCATCAAAATTTGTTTTAATAGGCACTATGAACCCAGAAGAGGGAGATTTGCGTCCCCAATTAATAGATAGATTTGGATTAGTTGTAGATGTATATGGTGAAAGATGTCAGGATTCAAGAGTTGAAGTAATTAAGAGAAGGTTAGGCTTTGAAGATAACCCTCATAAGTTTATAAAAGAGTATGAGAATCAGCAGAAGAATTTAGCAGAAAGAATAGAACAGGCAAAGGACTTATTGGATAAAGTAGAGTATTCAGAAGAATGTTTAAGACTAGCAGCAGAAATAGCCATAAAAATTGGTGTAGATGGACATAGGGCAGATATAACTTTCATAAAAACAGCAGTAACCCATGCTGCCTATAGGGGAGAAATAAAAGTAAATAAAGAGGACCTTATTGCAGCAGCTAAATTGTCTCTCCCCCATAGAATGAGAAGACAACCTTTTGAAGAAGGAGTCATTGATTTTCAACAAATCAATGAACTTATTGAAAGAACAATAATGTAAATATAGAAAGGTTTGTGATTTAACTATGTTTAATAATTGTTTTCCTTTTTCAGCTGTATTAGGACAGGAAAAAATTAAAATGGCTCTAATATTAAATATGATTAACCCCTATATAGGAGGAGTTCTTATAAGTGGAGAAAAGGGAACTGCTAAAACTACATTAGTAAGAGGAGTCTCAAATGTGATTGATTACATGAATGTAGTGGAATTACCTCTAAATATTACTGATGATAGACTTATAGGCAGTATTGATATAAAAAAAGCCATAGTAAATGGAGAGAAAACCTTTGAAGAAGGAATTTTATATAAAGCACATAATCAAATTTTATATGTTGATGAAGTAAATTTATTAAGTGAACATATAGTAAATATACTTTTAGAGGTATTATCTACAGGCACCAATATAGTAGAGAGAGAAGGTATATCTTATAGGCATCCATCCAGATTTATATTAATAGGTTCTATGAATCCAGAAGAAGGTATTTTAAGACCCCAGCTATTGGACAAGTTTGGACTATATGCGGAAGCTAAAGGAGAAATAGATTTAAATAATCGTATAGAAATAATTAAAAGATATATTGAATATGAAAATAATCCTTCGGAGTTTCTATTAAAATGGAAGGAAGAAAATGAAAAAATAGGGAGTTTAATAGATAAAGGCAGAGCAATAATCAAAAATATAAAAATAAAAGATGAGGATTATTATTTTGCAGTAGATTTATGTAAAAATGGTAACTGTTCAGGAAATAGGGCGGAAATAATATTAATTGAAACAGCCAAAGCTATTGCTGCCTTTAATCAAAGAGAGTATATAACTGAAAATGATATTAAAATTGCAGCAACTTATGTATTACCTCATAGAATAAGAGAGTCCATAACATTTGAAGAACTAGAGGAACCTTTAGATAAAGATGCACTGGAAGATAATGCTTGTAATGGGGATTATGAGTCTATAGATAGTCATGATTTAGATAGACCAAAGGAAGATATAGAAACAGATACAAAAGAAGATGATATAAAGGAAAATATAGAAGATATAGTTCCATATAATAATGAAATATCCATAAATATGGATTTTAGAAAAATGACCAGTAATCAAGGTTCAGGAAAACGAACTAAAGTAAAAGCAAATAGCAGCAAGGGAAGATATGTAAGATGTAAAATTCCAAGGGGAAAGGTAAAAGATATAGCCTTTGATGCTACTTTTAGAATAGCTGCTTGTAATCAAAAAAATAGAAATAAAAATGGACTAGCTGTATGTATAAAGCCTCAAGATATAAGGGAGAAGGTTAGAGAAAAACATACAGGAGCCACCATTTTATTTGCAGTAGATGCAAGTGGTTCCATGGGAGCCAAAAGAAGAATGGGGGCAGTAAAAGGAGCAGTACTCTCATTGTTAAGAGACGCATATCAAAAAAGAGATAGTATTGGTATAGTGGCATTTAGAAAGGACAAGGCAGAGATATTATTAAATATTACGAGAAGTGTAGATTTAGCAGAAAAGTATCTTAGAAAATTACCTACTGGTGGAAAAACACCATTAGCTGCTGGACTCTATACTTCCTATCAAGTTCTAAAAGCAGATAAAATAAAAAATCCAGATTCATTACAATATTTGGTGGTAATTTCCGATGGGAAAGCAAACGTTTCCTTAGAGACAGAAAATCCACTGGAGGATGCTTTTAATTTAGGTATGAAAATCAGAAATGAAGGAATAAAAACCATGGTAATTGATACAGAAAAAAATTATATAGAATATGGATTTGCAAAGGAACTAGCTGAAAAGATGGATAGTGAATATATAAAGATTAATCAAATATCTAAAAGTGATATTGAGACAAGTATAAAAAACTTGCTGAATATAAATCAATAATAAAAGGAGAGAGTTTATATGAAAAAAATAGTATCATTATTGTTAGTACTTATGTTAACAATGGCAGTAGTAGGTGGATGTTCGCCGAAGAACAACAATGTAGAAGAGAGTTTACAAACAAACAATGTTGAAAATGAAAATCAAAATGAAAACCAAGATGTATCAAAATTTGAAGAAAAAGATGGACTTTTAGTATATACTGATGTGGAGAATGGACCCTTTGATGAATCAGGATTAAAAATATCAATTAAAGAAGGCGAAGATGGTTATGTTGAATTTATAAAGACTGATTTGGAAGGAAATGAGACTGTAGATTATTATAAATTTGATTATGCAACTAATACTATGGAAAAATACTACTATGTTTCAGCAATGGGAACAGCATTTTATTACTATTACGATTTAGAGGAAGGGCAATTGGTAAAGGTTGAGGATGGAGATCATAATGACAGTACTGAAGGTATGAAGTCATCTGGAAGATGGGACAGTGCTGCTGAAAAAACAGATGAAGAGGTAAAGTTATTAGAGGATTATTTTAAAGAACAATATAGTATGACAATTAAAGAATCAGTTTTAGGAAAATAGACAATAAATATTAAAAAATACCTTTAGTCCATGATTTAAATTTGGACTAAAGGTATTTTTAGTATGTAGATTGGCATAAATTATATACTAACATAATATATTGATTTATGTTAAAATATAGGGGTAATGTATTATCCCCTGATATTATACAAAAGAGGAGAGAAATTATGATAATTGAGGAATTTTTAGAGCTTATAATACCATATATTACTGGCTCCCTAGAGGCTATTGGTGTAGCAATTATTACAATAGCAGCTTTAAGGGGAATTTTTCAGTTTATAAAAAATGGGTTTGATTTTAGGGATGATAAGGTGGCCATTGACTTTGCTAAAGCAATGTCACTTAGTTTAGAATTTAAATTAGCGGCGGAAATTATAAAAACAGTAATCATAAGAACAATAGACGAATTTATTATACTTGCAGCAGTAGCAATACTTAGGGTAGTTTTAACCTTTGTACTGCATTGGGAATTGAAAAACGGAACAAAGAATATGGAATTACCAGAAGAAAAATCTATTTAAGTTATCTGGGGGGATAATATGAAAAGACCAATTATTATAGACTGCGATCCAGGATTAGATGACGCAGTGGCTTTAATACTTGCTCATAAGGTGGAGGATATTGATGTATTAGGGTTAACAACTATAGTTGGAAATGCCAGTGTAGAAAACACAAGTAGAAATGCCTTAAATATATTGGATACTATTGGATGGAATATACCAGTCATAAAAGGAGCTGACCAGCCTATAGGCAGAGAGAGGAAACTACCCAATAAAAGAAAGGGACTAGGTCATGTAGTATTACAGGAATCTGAAAGAGAACTTTATAATATAAATGCAGTAGATTTTATATACAATGAAGCTATAAAGCATAATGGACAGTTAGAAATCTTAGCTATAGGACCTATGACTAACATTGCAAATACTCTACTAAAGTATCCAGATATAAAAAAACTAATAAAAGCCATAACATTTATGGGTGGAGCTACAGGAACAGGAAATATTACACCATGGGCTGAATTTAATATGTATGTAGACCCTCATGCTGCAGATATAGTATTTAAATCTTCCATACCTTTAACTATGGTAGCATTAGATGTAACCAAAAGGGCATTTTTAACCTTAGAAGATACAGATTATTTTTTATCTTGTAATAATATCCATAGTAGGTTATTTGCAGATATTCTCCTTGCAATCCATAAGAGAGAGTGTTTATGGAGAGAAGATGCAATTGAAATCCATGATGCAGTGGCTTTTATTGCTATGATTTTGCCAGAAATAATTAAAAAGAAGAAGTTTCATGTATCAATAGAAACCAATAATAAAGGGTCATTAGGATCTATACTTTTAGATTATAGAAATATTCCAGAATCAGACAAGAATATGGATATATCAGTAGATATAGATGTGGAAAAGTTTAAATCTTCCCTTAAGAAATTGGTCTGTTAAATTTTCAATTTAAATTTTCAAATTTTATTACAAATTAGAACACTTTTGATATAATAGTATAAACACCATAAAAAGTAGGAGGGATTCTATGAAAAAGCTTTTAACAGGAAATGAAGCTATTGCAAGAGGAGCCTATGAGGCAGGATGTTTAGTTGCAGCAGCTTATCCTGGAACACCAAGTACTGAAATACTTGAAAATATTTCTACATATGAGGAAATATATTCAGAGTGGTCTACAAATGAGAAGGTAGCTTTAGAAGTTGGAGCAGGTGCATCTATAGCAGGAGCTAGGTCCTTAGTTTCTATGAAGCACGTGGGACTAAATGTAGCAGCAGATCCATTGTTCACCATAGCTTATGAAGGAGTAAACGGAGGACTTATAGTTATAACTGCTGATGAGCCAGGTATGCATAGTTCACAAAATGAACAGGACAATAGACTGTTTGCACCTCATGCAAAAGTGGCTATGGTAGAACCATCAGATAGTCAGGAATGTAAAGATTTTATAAAGCATGCTTTTGAAATCTCTGAAACCTATGATACCCCAGTATTGTTTAAGGTAACTACTAGAGTTTGCCATAGTAAAGGTGTAGTTGAATTAGGAGAAAGAACTGAAGTGGGAATTAAAGAATATGTAAAGGACCCTAAAAAGTATATAATGGTTCCAGCAAATTCTAAAGCTAAACATATAGAAATAGAAACAGATAGGCTTCCAAGACTTAGGGAGTATTCAAATAATAGTCCATTAAATAGAATTGAATGGAATGATAAAAAAATAGGAATTATTACATCAGGTGCATCTTATCTTCATGCAAAGGAAGTATTTGGAGACACAGTATCATACTTAAAAGTAGGCTTTAGCTATCCATTGCCAGATAAATTATTTAAAGAATTTAGCGATGGAGTAGACAAGCTTTATATAATAGAAGAAAATGAACCATATATGGAACAATTTATTAAAGCTATGGGAATAGAATGTATAGGTAAAGAAATATTCTCAGTTTGCGGAGAAATAAATCCACAAATCATAAGAGAAGCAATTCTTGGTGAAAAAGTAGAAGAAACATATAACCTAGATTTAGAAGTATCATCAAGACCACCAGCATTATGTGCAGGATGTCCACATAGAGGAATATTCTATGCTTTATCTAAACATAAAAATAAAGTAGTAGTTACCTCAGATATAGGCTGCTATACTCTAGGCGCTATGCCACCATTAGGTATGGGAGATACTGTTATTTGTATGGGTGCTGGAATTACGGCAGGTATTGGATTTGACAAAGTTAATCAGATGGCAGATAGAGGTAAGAAAGTATTTGGATTTGTAGGAGATTCTACGTTCTTCCATTCTGGTATGACCGGATTAGTTAATGCAGTATATAATAAGAGCAATATGGTAGTAGTAATTCTAGATAATAGAATAACAGCCATGACAGGACATCAAGAAAACCCAGGTACTGGTAAAAGTATATCTGGTGTAGAAGCGCCAATGATTGATATAGAAGGCTTAGTTAAAGCTATAGGTGTAAAAGAGGAAAATATAAGAGTAGTAGATCCATATAAAATGGATGAAAATACTAATGCAGTAAAAGATGCCTTAGAAGCAACAGAGCCTTTTGTAATTATTACAAAACAGCCTTGTGCACTTATTAAAGATGTACAAAAAAGAAGAGCAGGATTACATTGTCAAGTCAATCAAGACAAATGTAGAAAGTGTAAGACTTGTTTAAGAATAGGTTGTCCTGCAATATCCATGAAGGATAATGTAGTAAGTATGGATACTTCCATGTGTAATGGTTGTACAGTATGTCTACAAGTCTGTCCATTTAATGCTATAGAATCTTTTGGAAAAGAGGTGGAGTAAGTTGACTAAGTCTTTACTTTTAGTAGGTGTAGGTGGTCAAGGTACAATTTTAGTATCTAAAATATTATCAGAAGGATTATTGGAAGAAGGATATGATGTAAAAATGTCTGAAATCCATGGAATGGCCCAAAGAGGTGGTAGTGTTACTACTCAGATTAGATTTGGTGATAAAGTATATTCACCAACTATAAATAAAGGAGAAGCAGATGTATTAGTTTCTTTTGAGAAATTAGAAGGGGCAAGATATGTATCCCAACTTAAGAAAGATGGCACACTTATAGTAAATGAAGAAGAAATGTGGCCACTTCCAGTTTTAGCAGGAATGGAGAAGTATCCTGAAGGAATAATGGAAGAATTAAGAGATAAAATTGACAATGTAATATCAATAAATGCAAGAAATATAGCAGAAGAACTTGGAGAACCAAGGTGTCAAAATATAGTAATGCTAGGATTAATAGTTAAAGCTTTAGGACTAGAAAATATTGATTGGAAAGAAAAAATAAAAAAATTCCTTCCAGAAAGAGTCCATGATGTGAATTTAAGGGCATTCGAGAGAGGTATAAACTAATATAAAAAAAGACTGTAGTATTTTTCAAAAATACTACAGTCTTTTTTTATATTTATTAAGTTTTTGTAATAAATACAAAAACCTAGTAAAAGAAAGAATAAGTTAGATTTATAAAGAAAAGAGAAGATAGTATAAAAATTATTATAGAAAACCTATTTATATTAATTTATCGAGTATAAAGAAGGTATTATCATGGTTTACATAACAGATAATAGGAGTATAATGAGTTAGTCAAGGAGTGATTTATATGGATGAAATTGTTAAAAAAGTTATTAGTATTGATAAAGATACTACAAGTATGAAACAAAGAACCGAAGAAATTATAAATCAAAGAGAAAGTCAGCTAAAAGAAAGTCTCCAGGAATTAGAAAGGAGATTTATGGAAGAAGGAAAGAAAGAGGGGGAGGAGATATATATAAAAATCATCAAAGATGGTGAAGAAGAAATAAAAAGGTTAGAATCTAAAGATAGCAAAATTTTAGAGGATATTGAAAACTTCTATAAGGAAAAAAAGAAAAGATTAATTGAAGATTTATGGATTGATCTATTTAAGGCAGAAGAATAGAGGGATATTTATGGGGAGTGAAAGAGTTTTTGCAGCCATAAACACTAAAATTAGAGTTCTAAAGGCTAAATTATTGGATAAAGAAGATTATATTAGTTTAATGGAAAAGGAAACCATAGAAGAACAAGTTTTATATCTAAAGGAGAATACTAGTTATAAAGAAGCTTTAAAAGATATAGAGGATTTAGAGGATATTAAACAAATAGAAATAGAGCTTGAAAGAAATCTAATCCATGAGTTTGAAAGGATAATAAAATATTTTACTGGTGGATATAGGGATTTATTTAAGGCCCTGATTCTTAGATATGAAATTGAGGATTTAAAACTATATTTAAGGGCATTTGGTAGAGATGAAGGTAAGATAAAGACGAAAATTAATCATTTAAGCCTTTTAAGTGAAAAGGATTATAGTTTTGATCCCAGTGAATTGAAGAATGCCTCTAACTTAGAGGAATTAGTGGAAAACCTGAAGGGGACTATCTATTATAATTCTTTAAGTCCATATAAAAAGGAAGATCCTCAAAAGATTATCTTTTATATGGAAATGAATTTAGATAGGCTATATTTTAATCTTTTACGTAATAGCTCTAAGAACTTAAATAAAGAAGATAGATTGATTTTTGAAGAAATTCTTGGAAGAAATGAAGATCTATTAAATATTGAATGGATATATAGGGGACTTAAATTTTATAATTTAATCCCAGAAGAATTAATAAACTACACATTACCTTACGGATATGAATTAAATTATAAGAATTTAAGGAAAATGTGTTATTCAAATATATCTGGACTTGAAGAAATGGTTTTATCTACCTCCTATGGTTTCTTATTTGATACTGAAAAAGATGTAGATTTATATATGGAAAGAAGAATTCAGAGATATATTTATTATAGGTTTTTAAGTGCATTTAAAAAAGCAAAGTTTGATATAACTCTGCCCTTCGCATATTTTCATCTTTTAGAGTATGAAATAAGAGATATTGTTTCTATACTAGAAGCTAAAAAATATGGTCTAAAAAAAGAAGAAATGAAGGAGTATTTAGTAAGGAAAATTGAAGGAAGTGATAAATAATGGCTGTTGAAAAGATGACCATGGTTAATGTCATTGGAAATATCTCTGATGCAGATAATGTTCTAAAGGATATAATTTTGTCTGGGAAGGTAGAATTAGTATCTGCATTATCTCAAATTGAAGACAATAGTTTTGTTTTTAAGGTAGAAGATGAAAACTTAGAAAAAGTAATAGATTTAAACTATATATCATCCTTTCAGAAAGATAAGTCTCACGAAGGAATTATCAAAAAAGGAGAAGAATTAAAGGAAATCTTCCATATTGAATCAAATATGGAGCCTGATTTAAAAGAAAATGTAGATATACCTAGTATTTCTAAGGAATTAGAAAAAATATATAATGAAGTGAAAGCACCTAATGAAGAACTAAAGAAATCTCGAGAATCATTAGAAAAAATAGAAGAATTTTATAGAAGTTTTTCACAAATAAAGGATTTTCAGATACCAATAGAGGAATTAAAAAATCTTTCATACTTTGATTTTAGAATTGGAGTTTTATCTAAAGAGGATAGATTAAAACTTAAAAAGAATTATGAGAATATATTAGCAACAATTCTTCATACAGGAACAAGTAAATATGGAGAAACTTATTTAGTAATGTATCCATCAACAATAAGAGAAGAAATGAATAGGATTTTAAGGTCTTTAAACTTCAGTGAGATTTCAATACCTGAGGAATATAAAGGTACTCCAAAGGATATGATGGAAGTTTTAGAATCTAAGAAGAATGAGCTAATAAAAAATATAAAATTATTAGAACAACATTTAAATGATTTGGAGAATGAATATAAAGATAGGATTGTGAAAATAGTAAATCATTTAAATGTAAAAGGAAAAATCGAAGATATTAAAGAGAAATTAGCCAGGTCCAATAGATTTTTTTATTTATCAGGCTGGGTAGCTAAAAAGGATAAGAAAAAGATAGAGGGAATATTAAAGGATTATAAAGACATCCTTATAATGTTTAAAGATGACCTGGATATTACACCTCCCACTAAATTAAGAAACTTTTGGCTTTTTCGACCATTTGAATCATTAGTTAAAATGTATGGTATGCCGTCTTATAATGAATTAGACCCTACTCCATTTTTATCTATATCTTATATGCTGCTATTTGGTTCAATGTTTGGAGATTTAGGTCAAGGGTTCATATTATTACTAGGTGGATTGATTTTATCCAGAAAAAATAAGATGTTCGGTGGTTTGTTAGGAAGATTAGGTGTTAGTTCCATGATATTTGGAGGATTATATGGGGCTGTATTTGGATTTGAACATCTTTTGCCTGCCATTTTAATTAAACCCTTTGAAAATATAAATACAGTATTGGTATCAGCAGTATTTATAGGTATAGGGCTTATTCTTATGGCTTATATCTATGGAATGATAAATAGTATAAAGAGAAAAGACGTAGAAGAGGGACTATTTGGAAAAGAAGGTTTGGCAGGATTTTTATTTTATTTATGTCTGCTTATATTAGTGGGTGGGAAACTTTTAAATAAGCCAATATTATCAATGGAAATAGGCATAGGTATCATTGTCATTTGTATATTGGTAATGATATTCAAACAGCCACTTACTCATTTTATAATGAATAAACGTCCTCTCCATGGAGAAGATGTAACTGGATATTATATAGAGTCTGTATTCTCAATTATAGAGACACTTTTAAGTATGTTAAGTGGTACAGTTTCTTTCATAAGGGTAGGAGCCTTTGCTTTAACTCACGTAGGTTTATTTATAGCCTTTGAAACCATAGGAAAAATGATAGGAACTACAACAGGAAATATTATAGTTCTTATTATAGGAAATATTGTAATCATCGGTATGGAAGGTCTTATAGTGTTTATCCAGGGTTTGAGACTTCAATATTATGAGTTATTCAGTAGATATTATAAAGGTGAAGGAACAGAATTTGACCCTGTAAATATTAAATAATAGGAGGAATTTAAATGCAATTTATATTAATATCAACAACTTTAATGGTTCTAATGACAATAGGAACTGGGATTTTTATGATTTACAACAATATGGAAGGTAACAAGAAGAAATTAAAGAAGATTTTAAGAGCTAACTTATTCGTATTTTTACCACTACTTGCAGCAGCTGTAATAACTTTAGTACCAGGAGCAATTAATGCAGAAACAACATCAAGTGCATCCCCTTCAGGTATGGGATTTATTGCAGCAGCTTTATCTACAGGTTTAGCAACTATAGGTGCAGGATATGCAGTTGCTGTAGTAGGTGCTTCAGCCTTAGGAGCTGTATCAGAGGATTCAAGTATACTAGGTAAGACGCTTATTTTCGTAGGTCTTGCAGAAGGTATTGCTATTTACGGACTTATAGTATCTATCTTGATTTTAGGAAGGTTATAATATGAAATCCTTCTTAATCAGCCATAATGAGGATGCCATAATAGGACTTAGGCTTGCAGGAATAGAAGGAGTTTTAGCAAAGGATAAAGAAGAAACACAAAAATATTTTGAAGAAGCTGTAGGGAATCCAGAAATTGGAATAATCATAATAACAGAAAAGATATTTGAAGAAATAGAAGAACAGGTATTGGAACTAAAAAAAACCTTTGATTCTAAGCTTATAACTACTATTCCAGATAGAACTGGTCTAAGGGACAAAAACTTTATTATGAGATATGTAAAGGAATCCATAGGTATAAAAATTTAGGTGGTGAAACGATGATTACTATTGATAATAAGTTAGATATTTTCTATAGATTAGTTTATAAAGATGAAGAAGAAAAATGTAAAAAACTTTTAGAAGAACAAGAGGAGAGAAATAAAAAGATATTAGAAGAAAAGACATCTAACCTTACAAAGGCTAAAGAGGATTTAATAGAGAGAAAAAGGAATATAGCTGAAATTGCAAAGAATGAAATGATTTCTAAAGCCATTGAAAATAATAGAGAAAGAATACTTTCAAAAAGAGAAGAGCTTTTAGTAGATTTAGTTGAGGCTTTAGAAGAAAAGTCAAGGGAATTTACTAAAACTAAGGCTTATGAAAGCTATGTTTTAAGTAAAATCAAGAATTTAATTGATGAAATAGAGGAAGATAGTATCATTATAGGATTAATGGAAGAAGACATAGAAAAACTTCAAGGTGCTATTGTAAAACTGGGCAAAGAAAACAATAAGGATATATCCTGTAATGTGGTTAAAAGGGATTTAATTGGTGGATTTATATTGTCAGACAAAAACAGGACTTATAATTTGGATAATAGCTTCAAAACCATTATATCTGCAAATAGATATGAAATTGGTAAAAAATTATATGGTTCTTTAGAAAAGACAGGTGATTTAAATGGATAATTTAATAGGTAAAATCTCTATGATAAATGGTCCTGTAATACTTGGAGAAGAAATGACTGGATTTAAAATGAGAGAGATGGTATTGGTAGGGGAGAAAAAACTTATTGGTGAAATTATATCCATAGATGGAGAATATGGTACAGTTCAAGTATATGAAGAAACAGAAGGTTTAAAAAGAGGAGAAAAGATAGTTTCAACTGGAAAACCTCTATCTCTGAAATTAGGACCAGGTATGCTTGGTAATATGTTTGATGGTATACAAAGACCACTGAAAAAAATAAGAGATGATTTTGGCAGCTTTATTCCAGAAGGTATAGGTCTTATATCCATAGATGAAGAGAAATTATGGGAAGTAAGTATAAATGTAAAGCTAGGAGATTATCTTAAAGAAGGAGAAATCTTTGGTACAGTACAGGAAACATCTTTAATTAACCACAAGCTTTTAGTTCCTGTAGGATTAGAGGGTAGAGTAATTACAGTAATAAAAAATGGAAAATATAATATTGAAGAAAAATTAGTTGAATTAGAAGATAGAGAAGGAAATAAACATTCACTTAAAATGTATCAGGAGTGGCCTGTTAGGATTTCAAGACCAACTAAAGAAAGACTGCCTATAACTAAACTTTTAGCCACAGGCCAAAGGGTACTAGACATTTTCTTTCCCATAGCCAAAGGTGGAACCGCAGCAATTCCTGGCGGATTTGGTACAGGAAAGACCATGACTCAGCACCAATTAGCAAAATGGTCCGATGCAGATATTATAATCTATATCGGCTGCGGTGAAAGAGGAAATGAAATGACAGAAGTACTAGAGGATTTTCCAGAATTAATAGATCCTAAAACTGGAAAAGCCATAATGGAAAGAACCGTTCTTATAGCCAATACATCTAATATGCCAGTAGCCGCAAGGGAAGCAAGTATTTATACAGGAATCACCATGGCAGAATACTTTAGAGATATGGGATACCATGTGGCAATAATGGCAGACTCCACCTCCCGTTGGGCAGAAGCTCTCCGTGAAATATCAGGAAGACTAGAGGAGATGCCAGCAGAAGAAGGTTATCCAGCATATTTGCCTTCTAGACTTGCTCAATTCTATGAAAGAGCAGGATATGTAAAATCTCTTTCAGGTAATGAAGGTTCTGTAACTATTATAGGTGCTGTGTCTCCAGCAGGAGGGGATTTCTCTGAACCAGTTACAGAAAACACCAAAAGGTTCGTAAATGTATTTTTAGGACTAGACAGAGAATTAGCTTACTCAAGACATTACCCAGCTATAAACTGGTTAAATAGTTATAGTGGATATATGGAAATGTTAAAGAACTATTATGAAATGGAATTAAATGAAGAAGTAGAAGGGCTTCGTGGAAAGATGTTGAGACTTTTATTTGAGGAAAGCAGACTTCTTGAAATAGTTCTTTTAGTTGGTGAAGATGTATTGCCTGATGATCAAAGATTAATTCTTGAAATTGCAAGGGTTATAAAGATTGGATTTTTACAGCAAAATGCTTTTCACAAGGAAGATACCTATGTACCTTTAAGGAAACAACTAGAAATGTTAAAGACCATAGATTTACTGTATGAAAGAGGGTTACAATCTGTAAAGAAAAATATTCCTATTTCTAAAGTAAGGAATGGAGAACTTTATGATGAAGTTATTAAGATGAAATACTCTATACCTAACGACAATATAGAAAAGATAGAAGAACTAAAAAATATGATTAATGATTTTTACAATAAATTAGAATTAGATTATTCTAAATAGTAGGTGATCAAGTGAAAAAAGAATATTTAGTATTAGATAAGGTAGAGGGAGCATTAATTGAATTATCAAAAGTTCATGCAGTTGGATATGGAGAAATAGTTGAAGTCGAAAATAATTTAGGTGAGAAGAAACTTGGCAGAGTTATTAAAATAGATGGAGATAAAGTAGTAGTACAGGTTTTTGGTTCTACCTTAGGTCATTCTGTGGAAAATACTAAGGTAAGCTTTGAAGGGAGACCCTTTGAGATCCCATTATCTAAGGATATACTAGGAAGAACTTTTAATGGAATAGGTATACCAATAGATAATGGTGGAGATATATATGCAGACAACTTTTACAATGTAAATGGAAGACCTATAAATCCTGTATCTAGAGAATATCCAAGGGACTATATTCAAACGGGAATATCGTCCATAGACGGACTTATTACCCTTATTAGAGGTCAGAAGCTACCTATATTTTCAGGTTCAGGTTTACCTCATAATGAGTTGGCGGCACAAATAGTTAGACAGGCAAAGATTAAAGTAAAGGGCCAGGAAAGAAATAATTTTTCCATAGTCTTTGCAGCCATAGGTGTAAAACATGATGAGGCGTTTTTCTTTAAAGAAGCCTTTAAAAAAGCAGGAGTTCAAAATAAAGTAGTTATGTATATTAACTATGCAGATGACCCAATAATGGAGAGGATCATAGCACCAAGAGCAGCTTTAACAGCAGCAGAATATCTTGCTTTTGAGGAAAACCAACACGTATTAGTTATAATGACAGATATAACAAGTTATGGTGAAGCTCTTAGAGAGGTTTCTTCCCTAAGAGAAGAGGTACCTAGTAGAAGAGGCTATCCAGGGTATCTTTACTCTGATTTGGCTAGCTTATATGAAAGGGCAGGTATGCTAAAGGATAGGGAAGGTTCTGTAACTTTGATACCAATACTTACCATGCCAAATGATGATATAACACACCCTATACCAGATTTAACTGGCTATATAACAGAGGGACAAATAGTATTATCAAGGGAGCTTCATCAAAAGAATATATATCCACCTATAAATGTACTTCCTTCATTATCGAGACTTATGAAGGATGGTATAGGAGAAGGATATACAAGGGTAGACCATCCAGATGTATCTAACCAATTATTCTCTGCATATTCTAAAGTTCAGGATATTAGAGCTTTGGCACAGATAGTGGGTGAAGAGGATTTATCAGATAAAGATAAGAAATATATGGAGTTTGGAGATGCCTTTGAAGAAAAGTTTGTAACTCAAAAGTATAATGAAAACAGAGATATGGAGAATACATTAGACTTATCATGGAATATTCTTTCATTATTACCTAAGGAAGAATTAGATAGATTAGATCCAACCTTAATAGAAAAGTATATGAAATAAGGTGATTAAATGGCAGTATATAAAATGACACCGACAAAAGCAAATCTAATTAAAGCTAAGGGTTCTCTTGGATTTGCAAAGAAGGGCTATGAATTATTAGATAGAAAAAGAACAGTTTTAATTAGAGAGATGATGTCTCTCATAGATAGAGCAAATGTTTTGCAGGAAAGAATAGATACTGAGTTTAAACAAGCCTATGAAGCTTTAAAATTAGCCAATATAACCATAGGCAGTGAATATGTAAATGAGTTGGCAAGTTCTATTGAAAAAGAGAAAGACTTTAATATATTATTTAAATCTGTAATGGGAGTAGAGGTTCCAATTATAAAAAGAGAAGACACAACTCTTACTACAGAATATGGATTTTTTAGAACAAATCCAGCCTTTGATAAGGCTGTACTAAACTTTACAGATATAAAAAATCTTATATATGAATTAGCAGAGCTAGAAAACTCAGTATATAAACTAGCCATGGAAATAAAAAAGACACAAAAAAGAGCCAACGCCCTAGATAAAATCCAAATCCCTAAATATACTTCTACTATTAAATATATAGAAGAAGTATTGGAAGAGAAAGAAAGAGAAGATTTCTTTAGATTAAAGAGAGTTAAGGGAAAATAATAAAAAGGGACTGTTGCATAACTATTAAATTAGTTATGCAACAGTCCCTTTTAATATTTTAGTGATAAATATGCAAAAATTGTAAGTTTCAACAAAAACATATATAAGTTTCAACAAGTTCCTCAAAACCTATTGTTTTTTATTGTATAATGAATATACAAAAAATAACAAAGGAGATGATTCGTTTTGATTTTGAAACAGTCTCTTTTTATATGGAAATAACCACTCACTTCTCAAAAAGACCACTTAGTCCAGAGTCCAACAAATATAAAATTAATCTGATATAATTATTATAAAATAATAAAGGGGATAGAAATAATGCCTAAGAAAAAGAGTCTATTTATTTCTTTAATAATATTTATTTGCTTATTTTTGTTATTAATAGGAAATTATTATAGTTCAAAAAACTTTTACAATATTCTAGATAATAATGAAAAGGTAAAAGCAAAAGTGGAATTTACTACACCAATTTTAAATCAAGAGCCATATCAACAATTCAATATAATGTTACAAAATGGGGATACAGTCTTATTGGGAGGTGAAAAAGAAAAAAGATTATCATTAAAAAAAGGCGATAGAATTTCTGTTGAAATAGAAGGTCGCCCTATATTAGGACAAAGCGAAAGCGAGAAATATGTAACAGATAAAGCCTTAAATGTAGAACTTATAAAGTCTAATATTGTTAATGATAATGTTAAACATGATGACTTAAAATCCCCTAAAGATGATATTATGTTAGAAGTTTTAGAAGATGGCAAATATTATATTGCTGTTACAAATTTTTCAACAAACTATTTTTTTGTTGAAAGCATAAAATATGGAAGGGAGTAAGGTAGAATGAGAAAGTTTTATCCCTATTTTTTTTAATACCAAGGACATTTGTAAAAGCAGAACAAATTGATAGTGGTTTAATTGATTTGACTTCTCAAGAAATAAGTGAATCTAGAGTTATAAATTATGATGAAATGATTGAAATTTTAGTTGAGGATGGTTATATAAAATCTCAGTATTAGGGGCATTATATTCTTCTGGGACCGTCACTGTTGACGGAGGAGGAAAGGTAGAAATAGGAGAGGGTAAAACTGCTGAATTTGGAATTTCTAGAGCTGGAAACTTCTACGATACAGTTTCAGGTAGTACTTATTATAGACGTTAAATTTAATTTTAAATGAGGAATAGCAAATATGAAAATAAAGATTTCCTAAAGGAATTTTATTTTCATATTTTATTTACAGAAAGGAGGATAATATGAATAAAAAAGTTAGCTTGATTTTAAGTATATTAGTAATAATATATCCCTTTTTATTAACAGGAAGTATTACAGGTAATTATTTGGTAGAACCTATGAATTATATTGCTTTTATAATGAAAGTTTTATGTTTTATAATAGGAGTATATTTTATAAATAAATATTATTTAGAACAATAAACCATTCTACAAAAAAAATTTATCTTTAAAATTCAATTATTATTAAAAAAGAAGGACTTTTGCCTTCTAGTGTTGCATTTAGGAAACAATTAAATATTGACAAAGTGAGAATCCCTTGGATGATATAAATTACATCCAAGGGATTCCTAATTCTACAGTGTAATACATAATTGTCTAATATTACCATATAG
>NZ_VUNQ01000031.1 GCF_009695605.1 Tissierella pigra | reverse complement strand
GCCCTAATTATATTTTAAAGGAAATGGATAGATTTATAAAAATAATATGTACCTATATTTTATGGAATGTACGTATTTACACCATTTCTATATAACTTCGTCCCATATTATTTTTGGGCACATAGCCGTCTGCAGCCTGTCCAATCACATTTTCTTTTATTTTCCCAAGCTCTTTATAGGTTAAATCATCATTTAATGTTAGTATTGCTACACCCATTAGTTCATCATCTACCATTTCAACAGAAAATTCATATTTAGCTACCTTCCCATTTACACTGTCATGTTCATCATAGTAACGCATAAGGCCTCTTTCTTTTTCTTCTGGAAGAGTATCTCTTTCTATGGCTTCAAGGATTTCATCAATATAATCAACTATTTCATAGTTTCCTAATTCCATTGGTTCATTTAAGGTTTCTCTATCGCCATAATCATTTTTAATATCATAGGTTGTAACAGTTAAAGGCATATATAACTTCAATGTCTTTAATTCTTTATCTTCAGGAATCATTATGCCTAGATTTTCGAATAATAAATTGGCAAGCTTTTGATTATATCCATGATAAATAATGTATCCCTTATTTGAAAATGCGCCATCTTCCTGTGCCATTTTTTCTCTGCCATATCTTTTAAAATCAATGTATTCTTCAAGATTTGGATCATATTCAAAACGTCCTGATTCACATATCATATATCTCCCATAGCTTTCTATATCTTTAATGCCATCAAAGAGTTCAAATTCATACATGGATTCTGCAAGTGCAAAGACTTCATCAATAGTTCGAGGCTTAATATGATCCATAAGTTTTTCAAAATATCTTGTATCTTGACTTCCCATCTCACTATAATGCTTTGATAGTTTATTTAAGGCATCTACCTTAATTACTGATGTTGTACTTGAAGAAACAATATTTAATATGTTGTCGGGAAAACTATGGCTATCAACTGCCACCTCACAATCATGGAGATAAGGTGTTTCTAATCTCATCAGTGCCTTTTCAACTTCAACATCTGAACAAGGAAGATAGATATATTCATTCTCTCCCTTTGCAGTCATCTGTACTGCTACTATTGTTTCTTTCCATATATATGGAGGGAACTGCTTTCCGTTATATACTTGTTCAGGTACATTGTTATTTTTATATAGGACTCCATATGGTGTGATTATAGGATTGGGGTTGTTTTTTATTACATCCATTGCATATGATTCACCATCAAGTTCATCTAATTCTTTTGTCGATACTGCCTGCCTCTCAGTTAGATATAGATCTTTTCCCACCTTTTCCAGATTATTAAAGTCAGATACAAGACTATAGCAATGCATATTAAAACTTAGATTTATTAACTCTGCCATTGTCTTAGGATTTTCTGCAAAGGATGCAGCATAAAATCTTTCTATCTCCTTTTTACTAAACCCATCTAGTCTTTTCATCAAATAGTTTAGTTCATCTATATTACAGTTTTTATCATGCAGTATGTTTAGAAAGTTTCTATCCATGCTACTTTCAATATAACAATTTGATTCTGTAGTCATTTCTATTCCTAGTTCACTGCATATCTTATCTAAGTTTTCTTCTTCAATGGGAAACCATATGGATCTAGTCTTTTCATTTTCTCCGTTAGATTTTTTAATTGTTATGTTCAAGTCTTATCCCCTCCATTCTACTTTGTAATTAAAAACATATCTGTACCATATCTTGTAATTAGTGATGCATTAATAATAGTCTTAAAGGTCTTATCATCAATTAAATCTACATCAGCTATTTCATTAATCTCAATACTTTCTTTTCCTGTCCATATGGTCTTAGCCATTTGATATATGGCATAGCCTTCTGTACTTATTTGCTTAAGGCTACACTTATTAAAATCAAATCCATTTGGTTTTACTGTATGCTCTAATAGATTCCATAGAGTCTCATCAGAAGTAAAAAGAAATATGACGGCAATATATCTTGGAGATATATCATAGATATCAAGATCTTGTTCGTAAATCACACGATAGAATCTTTCTTTATGATTGGAATTTAAAAATACTTCTCCTTTAAAGCTATCAGTAAGATGTTTCAGCCTATTTTTAAATGAAAAATTTCTTATCTTTTTAAAGCATTCATTTATTAAACCTTTGTACCTGACCTTGTCCACATCGGATAAGAAACTAGAATGAATATTTTTACAGTCATTGCATCTATTACTTACATTAATCAAGCTGGAATTACAATCCTTAACACCTCCTTCACAATTGAAATAATTATTAATTACTATGCCACCTCTCCTTGGCTGAAAATTTGGCACCATAACCATCAGCTGTTCTATCCCCTCTAATGAAGTGCCATACATAAATAATTTTGACATTGTTCTCAATCCTCTCTGTTTTGTTTTTAGGCATAAAAAAAGGCGAAGTTTATTTAGTCTTTACTTGACTAAAACTTCGCCCTTTACCCTTTATTTAGTTTTTATTTAAAATAAATGCATTAAATTTTATATGAATTTCAATGCATTTATGGTTTAATTAATTATATTTTTTCTTACTTGTTAGATGAACTATATATATAATGTGTCTTAACGGCAGATTCCAATACGTTGACTTAAATCCCCACTTTTCTCATTGTTCTATTTCATTAAACTTTATATAGATAGTTTATATCCTAGATTCATTGCAAGGTTATATAATATATTTGCTTTAGATACCCTCAACCGTCTCCAAATAGATTTTATAGAATAGAATTGCTTTCTAAACCAAATATATCCTTCATAAAGTTCATCCTCTGTCATATTCTTAGGCTTAAATGCTACCCTTGTCTTTCCATTATAATATGTCCAGTCTGTGGTATTCAATCTCCCCTCATTTTTCATCTGCTCATATATGGGAGTTCTAGGCAATGGAGTTAATATACTAACTGTAGCTCCATCTATCCCTAATTCATTACATGCAATTAGGGTTTCTTTAAATATATCTTTTGTATCTGTATCAAGACCAAATATTATACCTGCTTGTATTGATATTCCATTATGATGTATTAGATTTATAATTTTCTTATATTTATCTACATTATTAATTCCCTTGTTTACACTATTAAGACCTTCTTGTGAAAAAGACTCTAATCCAACAAAAAAATATATGCATCCTGCCTCTTTAGCAATTTTTAAGAGTTCCTCGTCTTGACAGCGTTCCAATGTAACCTGTGCTGCCCATTTCTTTTTTAACTTTCTAAGTTCAATCATTAATTTCTTTGCATATTCTATATCTCCAAAAAAATTATCATCCCAAAAGACAAAATATTTACTTCTGATATTTTTAATATCTTCTATAACTTCTTCTATGGGGCGAGTCCTAAATGAGTCACAATATATCTGCTTTAGATTACAATAACTACACTTATACGGACAACCTCTTGTAGCAATAACTGCTCCTTTTGTTAAAAATCTTTTTTTAACAAGATTTCTTTTCGGAATAGGTAAGCCACGTAATGATGGTATATCATCACACATGTATTTCTCCTTAGCACAGTCATTATAGAAATCTTCAAGGAACTTAGGCCACGTCTCCTCTGCTTCTCCAACTATAATATAATCACAATAACTCATTGCCTCCTCAGGCAATAGGGTTACATGAGGTCCTCCCATTACCACTTTTGAGCCTTGTTGTTTAAAGTTTTCAGCAATTTTATAGCAGTGAACTGCATTGGGAGTATTAACAGTTATTGCAACTAAATCAAAGTGATTGTCATAGGGAATCCTTTGATTGTATTCATCAATTAAAACAATATCATATTTTGATTCATCAATAAAACCTGCTAAGTATGGCATTGTAATTTGAATAAAGTTGTTGAATTGTTTTTTTCTAAAAGAATTAATTTCCTTGTTTTCTGCTGTAATCATTAAAATCTTTTTTCTTTTTTTGACTCTATCTTGTTTTATCAACTTCTCATTCCTCCCTCTCCTAAGGAGTCTTTGCAATATTATACTATTTTCCATCACGACCAAAATCTCTGCTTAGACATGATTTTTTTAATCTTTTTGTTCTTAATAAATACTTGACATCAGAAAGATTATCATAAGAAAGTTGAAGATGGAAATAGTTAATATATTCAAGTACTGCAAATATATAAATAAATCCAGCAATCCCTAGACTAACTAAAGGTAATGATGGATACCATATGAAAAAATCAAAAGCAAAAGCAAAAATTGAAATAATTATCAGTATAATATTTAATTTTTTCAAGCTTTTATACCTCTTAATAGTTTCTATAGAAGTTTTTATTGTATTCTCTACTTTTAATCTCTTCCATTTTGTATACCAATATATACTTCCCTGCACTAGTAGAAATTCCAAAAGAAAAAAAGAAAGCCAAAAAAAGCTTAGCGAATACAATCGTAATTGGGGATAGACTTTATTAAGGAAAAAAAATACGACAATAAACATTACTACTGACATCAATTCGCCAGTATATAAATATGAAAATCGCTTTAATAATCTTTTTCTCAAATATCCATCTCCTCTCATTAAATTAAGTTAGTGAGAAAGTACCATTCATAAAATAGTTTAAGATATAGATTTTCGTTTACGTTACAATAATCTACTTATGTTCATCTATAGTATATAAATCATCCATCCATTTATCAACCTAAAATTCCCATTTTCTATCTTCATCACTCATATTACCCTATGTCATCTATAAAACACCCTATTTTAAAGGGTCGAAAATCGGTGTTTTTTAACCGATTTTTGACCCAATTTTCGTCCTCGAACCACTATATGTTGTGGTCAACCTCTGTTATTTCCCCTCCGAACCACAATGCGTCATCAGAATTATACTCTCAACGTGAGGAGTCCTTGGAAACTGGTCCATACATTTTGCTTTCTCTACCTTGTATCCCCTCTCAATAAACACCTTTAAATCCCTTACTAAAGTAACCGGATTGCAGCTTACATATACAAATACCTCTGGGTTAAAATCTATGATTTTATTTATAGCCTTCGGATGAATTCCGTCTCTTGGTGGATCTATGACTATTAGATCTGGTTTTTCCTTTAGTTCATCTACAGCCTTTAATACATCACCAGCTATAAACTCTACATTATCTAAATTATTTAGTTTAGCATTTTCACGAGCCTTTTCTACTGCTTCTTCTACTATTTCAATACCTATTACTTTTTTAGCAACAGGTGCCA
This sequence comes from Tissierella pigra, assembly GCF_009695605.1. Taxonomy (GTDB): domain Bacteria; phylum Bacillota; class Clostridia; order Tissierellales; family Tissierellaceae; genus Tissierella; species Tissierella pigra. Next base: position 36,180 of record NZ_VUNQ01000031.1, on the reverse strand, counting down.
TTATTTGAGCAATAGTTCCTGTACCTGAATACAGGTCAAAAACCACCTTATCATCTATATCTCCTGCAAATTCTCTTACCATAGAATACAGCCTCTCAGCACCAAATGTATTGGTTTGAAAGAAGGAAAATGGAGATATTTGAAATCTCAATCCTAAGATTTCTTCTATAATATAATCTCTACCATATAATACTTCCAGTTTATCTGCCTTCACTACATCTGACAATCCATCATTTATAGTATGAATTATTCCAGTTATTTTTCCTATGGTGGAAATCTCATTTAATTTATTTATAAAGTCTTCTTTATTTAGCTCCTCTTGACTAGATGTTACTAGATTTACAAGTATTTCACCAGTTGATAAAGCTTTTCTAACTACCAAATGTCTTAGAAATCCTGAATGTAATCTTTTGTTATAGTAGCTTGTATTTAATTCTCCAAAATAATTAAGAACAGTAGTAAGTATATTAGTAAAATCTTTATCTACTATATTGCAATTTTCAACATTTACCACTTCATAAAATCTACCTTTACGATGAAGACCCAACGCCAATGGTCCATCCTTTTCTTCATCTCCAAAGGTATACTCCATTTTATTTCTATATCCATTAACTTCTGGACTTTTTTCTATGCCTAGAAAGTTTATATCTAGTTCTTCCTGTTCAAATAAGGCTTTTATTTGCTTTTCCTTTAGCTCTAATTCATTTTCATATGATAAGGATTGATAAGTGCATCCTCCACAAATTCCAAAATGTGGACATCCTTCTTCTGTTTCTATGGGAGACTTTTCCACTATATTAACTATTTTTGCCTCTATATAGCCTTTTCTTTTTCTACTTACTCTAGCCTCTACTTTCTGCCCCTCTATTCCACCTTTAAACTTAATATTATGACCTTCAAATTCTCCTCTTCCCTTATTAGGAAAGCCTACTTCTTTTATTTCAAATTCAATTAATTCTTTTTTCTTTACCATTTTTCAACCTCCAAAAATAAAACAGGAGAAAATCCCCTGTTTTCTAAAATCCTTTACTTACCATTAAAGCCCACCAAAACTCTTTACCCATGTCCAATACATCCTCTATATCTTTTTGAGGTATACTAATGGTTTCAATATCAGTCAATGGATTAGCAGATTTAAACACAATATTCAATTGATCCATAGTTGGGATAAAACTTTGTTCTTCATCTACTCCAGTAAAGTTTTCAATACCATAAATAGTACTCCCATCCATAATGCTATTTACCAATTTACCTGCTATATTTTCAGATACAATCTTCTTATAATCAGAATCATCTTTAAATAAATCTCCTAAATTAAAGAACTTTCCATTTTGTAAACTAATATTATATACTTCTCCATTTCCAACAACTTCAGTTTCACCATTATCGGAATACTGATAATATTTACTGATAGTCAATAAATCATTTATTCTATTTACATCATAAGTTACTTCATAAAACGCATGTCCTTCATTGTTCATAAATCTATTATATAGTTCTTTGTTTATTTTTTCTTCTACTTCTTTATTTTTCATCCCTTCAACATATGGATAACGTATATTTATGCCTTCTTCCACATATGTCTTTTCTTTTAAATTTACATCTTCACTAAGGACATAATCACTGTTTTCTTCCCAAATGATTTCTCCCTTTGAATTATAGTAGCTTAATTTATTAAGGGACACTTTTCTAAGAACATTACCATCAAAACTTAATTCACCTTTTCCCTTTAATACTGGTAATTCTACTTTATCACCATTAAAATTTAATATATATGTTTCTTTGCCATCAAATACTGAAATGAAATTATTTTTTATATTAATATTATTTAAATTAGAATATGTGAAGTCTGTAAGTAATTCACCCTTATTATTTGAAATTGCATATTTAATCTCTTTACCATCCATTTCCTTTTCAACACCATAATATCCATTTCCAAAACCCACTATATTCCTGTATTCAGGTTCTAATAAATATTTACCTTCTCTATCTATTAACCCATACAAGTAATTATCATCTTCTCCTACTGCTACTACTGCATTTCCATTTTCAAATATATTTCCTTTATTAAACTTTGGTTCTATTAAAGTATTGTCTTCATTATCTATATAACCAAATAAACCATTTTCATCTTTTACAAGATAAATATTGTCATCTACAGATGGAACTACTAAAGGATATTCTAATTCTTTAATTATATTTCCCTTTTTATCTATAATCTTATATTTATCTTTTCCCTCTAATACTAAAGCTTTTCCATTGTGGAAATCATAAACTCTACTATAAGCAGGTTCTATTATTTCCATTCCAGACTTATTTACATATCCCATCAACACTTCGCCACCATCTGTGATTTTACCTACTCCAAATAAGTCATCACTATAACTGCCTACATAAATATATTCTCCTGAAAAATATTCCTTACCTTTGGAATCAAAAATATAAATTAATTCTCCATCATATCCTAGAAAATATCCTCCATCTAAATCTATTATTTGCTGATATTGAGGCGCTATTATTTCTTCACCTTTAGAGTTAATCAGTCCTACTCCACCATTTTTATAAACTTCTGCAACTCCATTTTTAGAGAAATCTAATACTCTTTGATATTGAGGTTCTATAATAAATTTACCAGATTTATTGATATATCCCCAAGTTTTAGTATTTTTCTCTGTTTTAAATGCGGGATAGAGCTTTACTACTTCCTCATTCCCTTTGTTTACACAACCAACTAAATTAAATAAAATCAATAAACTTAAAGCTATTATTCCTACTTTTTTCATGGCACACCTCTCTTATGTTAATAAAACAATTATACAGAAATCATGGAATATTTACAAGAGCCATGGGCTGATGTTATTACTTCTAAATCTAATAAAATCCAAAATTCCTAATTCAATATATATTTTATACTATATATTATGGTTTATCTTTCACTGTTATTTTTAATAAAAACATATGTATTCTCATTAGATAGTTTATGGTTAAAAATATAGCCTAGTCTATCAAATCTTTTTATGTCCTTCATATCCTTAATTCGTTTTTCTGTCATGAATCGTACCATCTCCCCCCTTGCCATTTTTGCAAAAGTTCCCTTTTCAACTACCTTTCCATTAATTAATTCTCCAAATACGCAGGTAATAAATTTTACATTTTCATCTAAGTAGTTGGAAATACATTTACTGTACTCCTTTGATGCTAAATTTACAATATATTGACTTTCTGAAAAAAGATTTTTAGCCAGCTTATGACCCCAAAATTCATATAGTGAATTAAAATGCCAGTCTATAGGCTTAGCCTGCATTTCTAGTCTATATGGTACAACACCATCAAAGGGACGTAATATTCCATAAAATCCTGATAAAATTCGTAAATGCTCATCAATATATTCTAACTCCTCTTCTTCAAATACTCCAGGAGCCATATACTGGTACTGAATTCCTTCATATGATAGAATTGCAGGTGTGAGATTTCTATATAAATCCATGTTTCTAATACGATTGTAATTAAGCTCTGCAATTTTATCACTGCATTTCCATATGGATTTCACTTCTTTATAGTCTAATTCTCGTAAATATGTAAGCAGGATTTCTGCATCCTTTATAAATTCTGGTATATGGCGATGACCTAAGTCATCGGAATCTACTTTCATCTTTTTTGCAGGTGAAATAATAATTCTCATAGTTTCTTCCTTTCCATGCTATTTTTACTTTTTTATTAGATGCTTTGCATCTGAGTTCATCGAAAAAGTAAAATATTTTTAAGAAAATCCTAAATTCAAAAAGGATTTTCTTTTTTTATGTCGTATATAGTATATGAGGTGATATATTATGATGACAAGAGGCAAAAGAAAGAATCAACAATTTGAATTGGAATTAGTAATGTTAGAACAGTTAGTAAAACCAGATCATGACTTAAGAAAAATAGATAAACACATTAACTTTGACTTTATCTATGACTTAGTTGAGCCATATTATGCAGAAGATAGAGGTAGACCATCAATTGACCCTGTAGTATTGTTTAAAATGTCACTTATTCAAGCACTTGATGGCATCCGTTCCGAAGAAAAACTAGTAGATGCAATACATCATAATATGGCTTACCGTTGGTTCTTAGGATATGGATTAACTGAATCCATACCAGACCATTCAACCATAAGCCATAATAGAGCAGTAAGATTCAAAGATTCAACAATATACGAAGATATATTTAACGAAATAGTACTAATGGCTATAGACCACGGATTTGTAGAGGGAAAAATTGTATATACCGATTCGACACATGTAAAGGCTAATGCTAGTAACTCAAAGTTTGAAAATGTAACAGAAGAACGTGTAATAGAAGAAGATGAGTCGTTACTAATGTTAATAAACGATAAGCGAATTAGTAAAGATCAGAAAGCCTTAAAGCCAGCAGATTCTAAAATAGAAGTTCATTCAAGAAAAGTAAGTAAGACCGATCCTGATAGTGGATATATGCATCGAGACAGAAAACCAATAGGATTTTATCATTTGGTTCATGGCACAGTTGATAGCTCAAATAATATACTACTAAGTGCACACGTAACACCAGGCAATGTTCATGATAGCACAGTATATATAGATAACCTAGAGGACATGTTTAAAAAACTAAATTTAGCTCCAAAGTATGCAGGTGCAGATGCAGGATATTTTAATCTAGATATAATAGAAGAACTAAGTACTAAAGGAATAACACCAGTAATTGGACCAAGAAAATATGCAGGAAAAAAAGGTAAAAAATCAAAGTATTGGTTTGAATACTACCCAGAAGAAGATATATATCGTTGCTTTGAAGGAGAAGAATTAAAATATAAAACTACAACACGACAAGGTTATGTGGAGTATGAAAGTGATAAAAACATTTGTAATAAATGTCCTAAACGCGATAAATGTTTATACGAAAGTAATACCACAGGAGAAATTTCCTCAGAGCAAACAAGGATAATTAGACGACATATCAAAGAACATTATGCCGATGAAGTTCGCTCTTTCATGAAGACAGAAAAGGGCAAAAGTCTTTATCAACGAAGGAAAGAAACCGTTGAAAGGGCATTTGCAGATTTAAAAGAATTGATGGGTATGAGATATGCACATTATCGTGGCTCACATGCAGTAAAAGCTCAAGTCCTAGTGACAGGGGCTGCTTATAATGTCAAAAAGATTGCAAGACTGCTGGACAAGCAGGAAAAGGAATAGTGATAATACCAGAAAAGCCATTAAATATAGGGTAACTTCAATTAAAATTTAATAAATTTAATTATATAAGGAGAAAAAAGCCTAATTTCTTACTTTTCTTAAGAAATTAAGGCTTTTTTCGATAGTCTCAGATGCTTTGCATCTATATTTATTATACCTCTATTTCAATAATAAAATCTACAACTAAACCTCTCCCTCAATTTCAAAAATCATTACTGTATAACCCTAGTTTTTATTTCAGTTATTTAATGTATAATATATAATATACTTAAAATAGCTCTACATTAAATAGGAGTGAAAATAATAATGAAAAGAATATTATTAGTAGAAGATGATAAGCTGCTAAATCAAACTTTAGCCTACCATTTAACAGTAGAGGGATATGAGGTTACTTCTTCTTATGATATAAAATCTGCAGAAAACCATATTTCAAAAGCTGATTTCCACTTAATTATATTAGATGTAAACCTTCCTGATGGTAGCGGTTTTGAACTAAGCAGAATGTGTATAAGTAAGACAACTACACCTGTTATATTTCTAACGGCCAATGATATGGAAAGTGATATGCTAAAGGGATATGAGCTAGGAGCAAAGGATTATATTACAAAACCCTTTCATGTTAGTGTTTTTCTAAAGAAAATAAGAGTTTTATTAAATATCAATTGTAAAAAGAATACAGAGTGTATTTATGATGATGGAAATTTATTGTTAAGCTTCACAAAGCGAACTGCTAAACTTAGGGAGAAAAATATTGAGTTGACCGCAGCAGAATTTAATCTTCTATATTTGTTTGTTGTCAATTATAAAATGGTTCTTAAAAGAAGCCTTATATTAGAAAAACTTTGGGATAGTAATGAAAAATATGTTGATGAAAATGCCTTAACTATGATGATAAGTCGAATTCGAACAAAGATTGAAACTAAAGATAAAAAATACATTAAAACAATATATGGCATTGGCTACCAATGGATTGGGGATTCCTATGAAGAGTAGAAGCCTTCCAACCATAATTAGTATTATCATAGGAGTTATATATCATATTTTTTTAACTTACTATTTCCCTAATATGGCATTTATATTATTTTCTTTAGTCTCTTATTTAGCAGTTATAGTAATCCTTAATTATAGCAAAGCAAAAGCTATTGAGAAATATCTGGCTTCCCTCAATAATATAAACGATTCATTGACTAATCTAATCAGCAGAGATTATGAAAAGCTAAATAAACTGCAAACCTTAAGAGAGACTTTCAATTCAAAAATCAATAAAAAGATAATACAATTATCAGAAATCTGGCAGGAGGAATCCCTGCGAGGATTAAAAGAAAGGAAAAACTTACAAGGCTTAATTTCTGATGTGTCTCATCAGGTAAAAACTCCCATGACCAATCTAAAAATGCTGCAAGTAACTTTGGAAAATGAAAGAATATCAAAAGAGGAAAAGGAGCAAATATTAAAATCTATGACAGGACAAATTGAAAAAATAGATTTCTTATTAGAATCTATGATTAAATCCTCAAGGCTAGAAATAGGATTAGTTCAATTAAATAAAACCTCCTACTTTTTATTTGATACTATTGCAGAGGCCATTTCCAGTATTACAGTAAAGGCTTCAAAAAAGAATATAGAAATCTTTGTAGATTGTCTAGAGAATTATCAACTAGCACATGATAAAAAATGGACAACAGAATCTCTATTTAACATATTGGAAAATGCAGTCAAATATTCTCCTGAAAACACTAAAATAGAAATTAAGGTTCAATCATGGGAGATATATACCAAAATTGATATTATAGACCAAGGTATAGGTATCTCAGAAGAGTTGTTCGGAAAAATATTTCAAAGGTTTTTTAGAGGAGATAATAATTATATTGAAGAAGGGGTTGGAATTGGACTATATTTATCACGGGAAATTATTGAGAGGCAAGGTGGTTATATAAAAGTAGCTTCCTCTGTTGGAGAGGGCTCTACTTTTTCTATTTTCTTACCAAATGAACTATAGAAATTATATTCAATATCAATTCTAACAAAAATGTTAGCATTGATATTGTTTTTTTAGATAAAAATATTTCCTGTTAGATTTCTGTTAGATTTCTTTGATAAAATCAGCTTAAGAAAAGGAGGCATAAATATGAGTATATTAGAAGCTATAGACTTAAAAAAATACTATGGGGAAGAATCCAGTCTTGTAAAAGCCCTGGATGGAGTAAGTCTGAAAGTAGAAAAGGGAGAATTTCTATCTATTATCGGAACATCAGGGTCAGGAAAATCTACTTTGCTAAATATGTTGGGAGGCTTAGATACTCCTACATCGGGGAAAGTTATTGTGGCTCAAAATGATATTTCTACTCTTTCAGATGAAGAATTAACTATTTTTAGAAGAAGAAATGTGGGATTTGTTTTTCAAAATTATAATCTAGTACCTATGTTAAATCTCTATGAGAATATTGTTCTTCCATTGGAATTAGATGGGGAAACAATTGATAAAGATTATATAGAGGAAATCATTGAGCTATTACATTTAGGAGAAAAAAAGCGAAGACTTCCTAATTATTTATCAGGTGGAGAACAACAGAGAGGAGCAATAGCAAGAGCCTTAGCAACAAAACCCTCTATTATTTTGGCAGATGAGCCTACTGGCAATTTGGATAGTAAAACAAGTTCCGAAGTTTTAGGACTATTAAAAAAGACAGGTGAACTATTCAACCAAACTATTGTAATAATTACCCATAATAATGAAATTGCTCAATTAGCTGATCGTATTATTAGAATTGAAGACGGAAAAATCTTTAATAGATAGGAGGTAAAATAATGATAGCAAATAATAATCGGGCAGTCATAGGAAAATTGGCTAATAGAAATATCAAATTTAATGGAACAAGAAATGTTTTTATTCTGATAACTATTATTCTATCTGTTTCATTATTAGGAGTTATGTCTCTTACTCAATCGGCAAGAGAACAAAATATCAGAAAACAACTAAATATGGTACAGCATGTTATGTATGAATATGTTAATGAGGAACAGATTGAAAAATTAAAAGCCTTTGATGAAATAGATTTTTTGACTCCAGCAAAATTTGGTAAGAGCTTTAAAATACAAGATAAAATGATTCATCCAATTTATTTTGAAAAAGATACAAAGAGTATAAAAACACCAGCAATAATACATGGAAATTATCCTAAAAAACTAAATGAAATCGCAGTGTATAAACCTATGTTAAATTTATTTCACAATGCAAAAAATATTGGAGATACTATACGAATAAAATTTTTAGATGGACGAGAAGAAGAATTTAACATCAGTGGATTTGTGGAAGGAAATGAGAACTCCAATGTCTTTCAAGTATTATTTTCTAAGGAGTATTCTGAAAGTGGAGAACAGTTGAAAGATTTCCCTTACACAGTTCTTTGTAAAATAAAAAATGCAGATAGAATGTCAAAAAATGAGTTTTTAGACACAGTAAGAAGAATTGGACGATATGCAGGGATTGAAAGAAAAAACATCAATCCACATAATGCTTTCGCCAATTCATTATCCCTTTCAAAACAAAATATTTTATTTATTATAGGACTATCTATAGGAATTCTATTCGTTAGTATATTGGTGGTCTATAATGTATTTTATATTTCAGTTTTAGAAAATATTCAAAGATTTGGTCAGCTTAGAACCATAGGAACTTCTAAAAAACAGATTAGAGCAATCGTAAGAAGAGAAGGGAAAATTTTGTTTTCTAAAGGTACTCCAATAGGATTGTTAATATCTTGGATTATTTCATATTTGATTAATCCAGATGGTTGGAGTTGGAGATATACGATTATTCTTAGTTTAATTGTGACAATTGCTGAATATATCACTATTATTATATCTATTAGAAAACCAGCGAAAATAGCTTCTTCTATCTCTCCTGTGGAAGCCTCCAGATTTTCTGGGAATAAACATAATGAAGTAAAAGAAACAAATAATTTACACAGAAAGCTATCTCCATATTCTATGGCGCAAATAAGTCTAAAAAGAAATAAGAATAAATCTTTTCTGACGTTGGTTTCTCTTGGAGTAGGTGGAATATTATTTATTATGAGTTCAACACTAATAGTATCAACTTCCCTAGAAAAATATTCAAGACAAGGATTATATGAATTTGGAGAATATATTATTTCCTTTGATTATAATACAGTACAAACCATAGATAAGGGAGTAACAGGAATTCAATTAGATAATCCGATAAATAAAGAGTTGATACAAAAAATAAATGAACTACCAGAGGTCAATAAAGTCATAGAATTTCATCGAACCTCCGTAAAATTTGACTATAAAGATGTAATTAATGTAGGAGATTACTTCTCAGCATTTTCTAAAGATGATACAGACACAATCAACAAAACATTATCGGAAGGAATATTTGACTACAATGAAATGATAAAAAATGATGAAATCCTTATTGTATTTAATAAAGTTGCACAAGAGATCTATGGTTGGAAATTTGAAATTGGAGATAAAGTTGATTTTAGATATTCTGATGGTAAAAAAGAAGTTGAAAAATCATTTAAGATTGTGGGTTCTATAGAGAAACCTAGTAATATCACATATCACTCTGGTTGGTTTTTGTTGCCAGTGGAAAAACTAGAAGTATTATTCCCAGGTCTCAATACAATTGATACTTTAGTAGTATCTATTAATGATTTTGAAAATGAAGGAGATATAGCGGAAAGCAAAATTTATAATTTAATAGATAGAAATCCTTTACTAGAAATTCATACATTAAAACAAAATCTAATAGAAGATAAGGAAGCCTTTAATTTATTATATAAATCAATCATAGGATTAAGTGGATTTATCATTTTATTTAGTTTAATCAATTTAGTAAATACCATAATCACCAATATAATTTCAAGAAAAAAGGAGTTTGCTATGCTTCAATCTATTGGATTAACAAATAAACAGTTAATAAAAATGATTCAATTTGAAGGGTTAGGTTTATCTTTTGGGAATTCAATAATTACTTTGATATTTGGCAGTTCCCTAGGCTACGGATTGATAAAGGTATTACAGCATGTTGGTGCTACCTATGTTCATTATCATTTTCCCATGTATTACTTTATAGTTTACATTATGATTATTGTTATGGTACCTTTAATTGTTTCCAATATTTTAGTAAAATCATTTCAAAAAGAAAGTCTTGTTTCTAGACTTCGACATGTTGATTAGCAAATATTAATTATATATAAAAGAATTCTAGGAGATTTTCAATTACCAAAATCTCTCTAGAATCCTTTTCATCTCCATATCAGTTCTTATATTTTTAGCTCCTAACCATTCATTGGGAAACAATGCCCTATATTCTCTAGTTCCATATCTATCATCTATAAGTAAAACAGCCCCTCTATCCTCTGGAGATCTGATTACCCTTCCTGCTGATTGTAAGACTTTGTTCATACCAGGGTATACATAGGCATATTCAAATCCTTCATCTAAATTATAAGTGAAATAATCCTTGATTATATTCCTTTCAAAACAAATTTGTGGTAGACCCACACCTACTATTATAGCTCCAATAAGCTTTTCTCCTGTTAAATCTATTCCTTCTGAGAAAATTCCACCCATTACTGCAAAGGCAATAAGCTCATTTCCTTCTTCAAATCTTAATAAGAATTCCTCTCTTTCTATTTCTGACATATTACCATCTTGAATAATTATATTTAAATTTTCATTTCTCTCCATCAAAATCTCATATACATTAGTCATATAAACATATGAAGGAAAGAATACAAAATAATTTCCTTTTTTAGCATAAATGAATGTTTCTATATGCCTTACAATATCTATATAGGTCCTTTCCCTATCTTTATATCTTGTGGAAATACTATTTGCCACCATTAAACATAGATTTTCCCTTGAAAAAGGTGAACTAAGTTTTATATGATAATCGTCTTTCTTTCCGCCTAATAATTCCATATGATAGTCTAATGGAGTTAAAGTCGCTGAAAAGAATATACTGCTTCTTCCCCTCTCTAAAGCTTCTCTTAATAAATAAGAGGAATCAACACAATATAATTTAAATATAATATCTTTATTATATTCTTTTATATAAGTTACATAATGACTATCATATAATTCACTGATTTTCACAAAAGTAGTTAAGTTAAAATAAAGCTCCAATACCTTTTCATATTCACTATGTTTTTTCTCTTCCATAAGCCAAGGTTCAAGAACTGTAATTACTCTTTTTATAGGATAGTATAAGTCAGATATTTCCTCTCTTTGGTAGTATTCTTTATCTATATCTAAATCATCTTTTACTTTGTTTAATATACTATTTATTTTACCTAGAGCTTTATATATAGGTGGATAATTTTCCTTAAAAATATCTCTTATTCCCAGTATACTAGATTTATTTATTTCAGTTGAAAACATTTCTCTTGACCTATCAACTAGATTGTGAGACTCATCTATTAAAAATATATAGTCTTCATTAGGATTTTCAAAAAATCTTTTTAAATATACTTGTGGATTAAAAACATAATTATAATCACATATAATTATATCTGCCCAAAGACTAATATCTAAAGAAAATTCAAAGGGACAAACATTATGCTTCAATCCATAGGAAACTATAGTATCCCTAGTGATTAAATCCTCATTTTCAAATATATCCATTATGGCTTCATTTACCCTATCATAATGTCCCTTTGCAAAACTACAGTCTCTAGGGTTACATTTTACTTCTTCATTTGCACAAATTTTTTCCTTAGCTGTAATTACAATCACTTTTACCCTAAGACCTTTTCTTATGAGAATTTCTGTAGAGGCAATTGGTACTTCTCTAGTTATGGTCTTGGCTGTAAGATAAAAAATTTTAGTTCCAGTACCTTCTCCAATGGCTTTAATGGAAGGAAATAATGTTGACATGGTTTTTCCTATGCCTGTAGGTGCTTGGGCAAATAGTTTTTTCCCTTCTTTTATGGTTTTATATGTGGCAACAGCTAGTTCTCTTTGACCTTTTCTATAGTTTTTAAAGGGAAATGATATTTCTTCTATGGATTTATCTCTAATTCCTCCCCAATAAAATGTAATACTAGCCCACTCTATATATTTATCTGTTAAATATAGAAAAAACTTTTCTAAATCTTCTTTAGTATATTCTCTTTTAAATATTTTCCTTTCCTCTGATTCTATATGAAAATATGTAAGTTGGATGTAAATATTATCTAGATTGTTTTGCAGACAGTATATATATCCATAGCATTTTGCTTGAGCCCAATGAAGTTCATTATAATCTTCTTTTATATCCTCCAAATCCTTAGTTGTACTTTTTATTTCATCTACTATTATTTCGTCTCCTAAGGTTAAAATGCCATCGGCCCTACCTTCTAATTGAATAGTAAAATCATCGTAATAGACATTGTGTTTTAATGTTACTTCCTTTTGGTATTCATAACCATAGGAATTCTGTACCTTTTGATGAGCCTTAGTTCCTTCTACTGCTCTAGACATGGACATAAAGCTAGTGTCTATGTCTCCAGTTCTTAATACAAACTCCACTAAATTTCTAACAGATATTTTAATTAAATTGCTCATACTATTTTCCTCTTATCTTTTTAAAATCATATAATATTTATTATACCAAAAGACACCCATAATAGGGTGCCTTTATATTAATTATTTGATTCCATTAAAATATCTTCATAATTTATTATACCTAAAGGGCTCATTCTAGCTCCAACTATGTCTTTTTTTGAAACTAGAGCTATTTTAGGATGAAAAATAGGTACCCATGGTGAGTCTTCTATAATAGTTTTCTGAATCTCTTTATATACTTCCATTTTCTTATTAGGATTTATTATTTCCTTTGCTTTATCCATTAACTCCATAACTTTAGAGTTATTATATCTTGTGAAGTTTGTCAGATTATTATAGTTAAATGAAGGCTGTAAATAATTGTCTGGATCTCCTGTATCTGCTATCCATCTACCAACAAATATATCACAATTTGAAATGACTTCTCTTGTATAATAGTTCTTAACATCTATTTTCTTCACTTCATAATTAATTCCCAATTCCTCTAAGTCCTTCAAAATATATTGACTCATTCTATAAAATATGGCATCTTCGGGTTCATCTCTTATAATTATTTTTAAAGCTCTACCTAAACTATATAGACCTTCTTTTTTTAATATATCCTTTGCTTTAGAAGAATTATAAGAGATATTAGTTAAACAACTATTATCAACTATTCTTGATGGAATAATCCCCTTTGCCTCTTGTCCTAACTCTCCTAATATATCATCTACTATTTTCTTTTTATTTATTGCCATATTTAATGCTTGTCTAGCTTCTTTACTCTTTGCGAAAGTTGAAGTACTTTCCATATTAAATCCTAAATAGTAAGTTCCTAAAACATCTGCCAAATAAATATTTGCATTTTCCATATTTTTAACTTTATTAAATTCATCCTTGCTATTGGCTGTAATAATATCATATTTTCCATCAACAAATCCTTCTAAATCATTATCATTTCTGTAGTTTATGACTATCTTTTCTTGATAAGGTATACCACCATAGTAATCTTTAAATGCTAGGAGACTACAATATTCATCTGTTACTTCCTCTAGAATATACGGTCCACAGCCTGTTATCTTACCTTGCTCCACATCTTCTTTTGCCAATATACAAGTACTAAACTGACCTAAGTTTAATAAAAATCCACTATATGGATTAATTAACTTAATTGATAGTCTATATCTATCTATTACTTTAACACCTATTACTTCACTGGCCTTACCAGTTGTATATTCTTTTGCACCTTCTATATGTTCTAAAAACCAAGTATTAGGAGAATTAAACCTTGGATTTAACATTCTTTCATAGGAATACTTCACATCATTGGCAGTTATTTCTCTTCCATTATGAAACTTTGTACCTTTCCTTAAAGAGAATGTCCAAGTAACTCCATCATCTTCCACATACCAAGACTTAGCCACTCCTGGAGAGATTTCTCCTGTTGAACCTATATATAGAAGTGCACCATAAATATTAAATAGAACTTGAGCACTTTCTTGGTCATGAGCTAGTTGAGGGTCAAATTCTATTGGTTTAGAATTGATACTAATATTTAACACATTTTCAGCAAGAACATCTGTATCAATTTCTTCCAACAGCTTATTTGATATACTATGCAAATCCTTCGATACTTCGGCTAATATTTTTAAGGAAGTCTTAGTATATTGAGTATTTAAAGATGCAATATCTACTAGAGATGTAACTCTTTTTGAAGTATCAGTCATATCTACAGTACAATCTATTACACTTTCTAAACTGGCAGTTTGTTTCGCTATTGCCTCGTTGATTTCTTCTGTTACCTTTGATGTAGTATTTATGGCATCGATTATCTCGTTAAAAACAATCATTGTATTATTAGCAATCTCTGCTCCTTCTTGAATCCTCAACATACTATCATCCATTGCCTTCATAGTATTTGTGATTTCTCCATTTATCTCTTGTATTGTTTTTGCTATTTGATCAGCAGAATGGGCACTGTTATCTGCAAGTTTTTTTACTTCGTTAGCTACAACAGCAAATCCACGGCCTGCATCTCCTGCTCGTGCAGCCTCTATAGAGGCATTAAGAGCCAATAAATTCGTATTATATGATATATTATTTATTACCTTTAACATTTCATCTATATGTTCTGATTTTTTATTTAAATTATTTACTACTTCTTTAGCATAAATAACGGATTTTTGAATTTCATTCATTGCATTAATAGAATTAGTCACTGCCTCATTTCCAGAGTTAGCAATATCCAATGTAGTTGCAGCAATTTGTCTTGAATTCTCTGTATTAGCAAAAACCTCTTCTGCCAATGCTGAATAAGTTCCCATTTCATTTACAACATTATTTATAGAATCCATTTGGACTTCCACATGGTCTGCTAAATCATATGTAATCTTAATTAAGTTATCTGTAGCAAAGGCTGTTTCATCTATTTTCATTGCTAATCTTTCAACAATATGCTGCTGATTCTTTTTTAAGATTCCTGCATCTTTAGAAAATTCTAATCTTGCCCCTTTATTTTCTTTTTCTACAGGCTCAATATTCCCTTGTTTTTTACCTTTTTTGATGAACTTTAACACTTGTATCCCCCCTGTGGAAAATTTGGATCATTATATATTATATACCAATTATATACCAAAACCCCCTGCTTGTCCTTATTAGTTTTGAAATATTTGAAAAAACCCTTTACCTTAATGCAGATAAAGGGTTTTATAACCATTTTTTATTTATCTTTTTTACATTGTAATCTCTATCACTTACCTTACAATAAGGACATTTTCTCACACCTAATTCCTTATCTTTTATAAATATTACTGGTTTAGAACAATATGGACACCATAATTCCTTAGGTCTTAGTTTTACATCCTTTGGAATATCTGAATCTGGGTTTTTATTGTTTATATTTATAATAGAAAACATATCTCTTTGTTCATTCACTTTATCACCAACTATATAAATTAATAAAAGAACCTATGTTCATTATTGTACTATATATAAATATTATTTACAAGTATATTTATAATTTCCATTCCTACTTTTGTGATATAACAAGCTGTAGATTTATAAAACTATCTTTATTCCCTAAAGTAATTTGCTTAATTCCTCATCTATTATACTTTTATCTAATCTTTCAAATAGAATACCAAATTCTTTTATTCTATTTCCTATTTCTATCTCTATATATTCCCAAGTATTAGAAGTACAATTTAACCAATCCTTAACCTTAACTGATGAAAATGGTAAAAAAGGCTGAAGTAGATTAGCTATATTTACTATGGCTACTAGACAATTGTAAATGGTATCAGTACATTTGATTTTATTTGTATTGATTGTAATCCAAGGAGCTGTATCATCAAAATATTTATTTATACTTCTAGTAAAATCAAATATTTTTTCTACTGATATTTTTAGGTTTCCACCTTCTATAAGAATTCCAATTTCTTTATACAAAGTATCAATATCTTCTTTTATTTTAGAATTTAACTGTCCTTTTGGCACTTCGCTATTAAAGTATTTTTTCAGAAATACCAAAGTTCTATTTACTAAATTTCCATATACTCCTAATAACTCTCCATTATTTTTATTAACAAATTCTCTCCAAGAGAAATCCGTATCCCTTTTTTCTGGACCATTGATTATGAAAAAATACCTCAGTGAATCAATATTATATTTTTCAATAATATCTGGAACCCATACTGCCCAATTATTACTAGTTGATATTTTCTTTCCTTCCAGGGTAACATATTCACTTGAAACTATATTATTAGGAAATTTATCAATATCCACACCTTTTAATAGTGATGGTAAAATTATTGTATGAAATGGTATATTATCTTTTCCGTGAATATAATATGATATAGCTTCATCATCCCAAAACCTTTTCCAGTCTTTAGGATTCTCCAGCCCCCATTTTTTGCTTAAAGTAAAATATCCTAATACTGCATCTACCCATACATAAACTTTTTTGTCCTCATATCCTTTTATTGGTATATCTATACCCCATGATAACTCTCTTGATATGGCTCTGTCTTGCAATCCTTCATTTAAATATCTTTCCGTATTATTTACTGCATTTATTCTCCAATCTTTTCTATTTTTATTTAGAGCATCTCTTATTTCCTTTTCAAAGTTTGATAGTCTAAAAAATAATTGTTTTACATTTTTAACCACTGGTTCACTGCCACAAAGTTTACATTTCCTTTCTTTAAGTTCCAGAGGTTCTAAAATAGTAGAACAAGCATCACATTGATCTCCCCTTGCAAGGTTTTTACATACTGGACATACACCTTCAATAAATCTATCAGCTAAAAACTGATTACACTCCTTACAAAATAGCTGTTCTACTTCTTTTTCATATATTAAATCATTGTCATATAATATTTTGATGATGTTTTGAACCTCTTTCTTATGATATTCATCATCAGTCCTAGAATATATATCATAAGAAAATCCTAATTTCTCAAAACAATATTTGAATTCATTATGATATTTATCTGTGATTTCTCTAGGGGATATATTTTCTCTTTTAGCCCTTATGGATATAGGTGTACCATGACAATCACTTCCCGATACATATAATACCTCCTCACCCTTTGCTCTAAAATATCTTGCTATAACATCTCCTGGCAGCAATGCTGCTATATGTCCTATATGCAGTGAGCCATTAGCATATGGCCATGCTCCTCCGATAAAAATATTCATAAATTTCCCTCCTATTATTTAAAAATAAATAAAAAAACTCTCAAACCTAAGAATCAATCCTAGGAACGAGAGTTTAATTTCGTGTTACCATCCTAATTTACCTATATCTCACGATATAGACCTCATCAAGTACGTCACAAATAATGTGATTATACTTTATCACTATAACGGGTGAACCCGTTGCAGCCTAAATCCTATGATTTCGGTGCACTACTCCAAGGCCATTTTCACTTTAATATTCTTTGCTCCTTCTCACCTAGTAGGAACTCTCTGTAAAAGTATTCTTAAAGCTACTTTCCTTTTCTTTGCATTTCAATTATTATGTGTATTATATTCTATATTATAACTAAAGTAAATAGAATCTATTTATTTTCTAGATTAGTTTCTTTTATATGTATGGAAAATAACTCCAACATATGCTATAATGGAATACGAAAATAATATATGACAGAGTAGATAACAAGCGTTAAGTGTTTGAGAATGGAACGTTGTCTCAAGACGAAAAGCCATGCTTGCGGTTTGTTATTGCGTTCACTGCCATAGGACTTCTTTCTTATGTGCAGGTCATAAAAGAAAGGAGTTTTTTTAATGGTTAAAAAAAGTATATTCACAACAAAGAAAATCGCTTACGCAGCTATTTTTATAGCAATATCTGTAGCGATTAACACCATGAGAATTGGAAGTATCAGCTTCGGAGGATTTCCAATAATATTTTCAGGATATGCTATGGGACCTTTAATGGGTTTTATAGTTGGGGGATTAGCAGATGTAGTAGGATTTTTAATTAGACCATCTGCAACAGCAGGATTTAATCCGCTGTTTACTTTGACATCTGCTTTAACTGGTGCTATCCCAGTAATTATAACAAAATTGCTAGGAGATAAATATCCAAACTACAAATTATGGAAAATTTTTATTGGTATTCTTATTGGACAAACTATAACCTCTGTAGTTATGGTACCTATATTTATCTCATTACTTACTGGTAAAAACACTGTATGGTACTATATTTACAGAGCAGCTGCAAAGCAAATAGTTTCAATCCCTATATATGCCATACTTTTAAAAGCAATAAATGATACAGTAACAAAGCATTTTGATTTTATATAATAATTGAAAATTTGAGATTTCGATTATTATATGTCAGCATATTTAAAAGAGCCCACCTCAACAGTGATGAAACAAATCACTTTTGGGTGGCTCTTTTTTTAGAGAGATTTTTTAATTAACTGCTACTTAACTTTAGCTGATAAAAAAGGTAAAAATGGATTAAGTAAATTACCTATATTTACTATGGCTACTAAGCAATTATAAATGGTAGTAGATCAATCTATTTAATTTCTATCCGTATCCGTCAAATATAGCACACCTATAAATAAAGTCCTATCTATGAGATAATTAGATCATCATAAATAGGACTTGTTCTATTTCTTGGTATTAAATAGTCTCCTACATTCCTCAGGCAATGTTTCTGACCAAGGAAGAAGGTGATCTAGGGCCTCCGGAGCAGTAAGTTTTGTATTCGGAATCTGCTCAAATAAATATTTCAGATAGTAGAATGGATTCAGATTGTTCATTTTAGCTGTTTCTACTATACTATATATCATTGCACTAGCCTTTGCACCATGGGGTGATTTGCAGAAGAGATAGTTTTTTCGGCCTATCACAAATGGCTTTATAGCTCGTTCTGCGCCGTTATTACTTAGTTCACATTGTCCATCTTTTAGTATATTATTGAATAGTTCCCAGTTTGATAAACTATAGTTGATTGCTTGTCCAAGCTTGCTTTTCTTTACAATCTTAGGCTGAACTTCTTGAAGCCATGACAAATAGGCCTCTAATACAGGCTTTAATTCAATATTTCTAATCTTTTGCCGTTCATCAAGGGATAAATCCTTCCACTTTGATTCTAGGTGAAACATTTGTCTGAAATATTTTAATGCTTTATGGGCATTAGTGGATTCAATTTCCGCTTCCTTTGGAAGTATCTTAAGGGCATCCGTATAGTAGCGTCTTGCGTGAGCTAGGCAGCCTACTCTAGTTATGTCCTCCACAGAATTATATCCTGCATAATCATCCGATTGCAAAAAACCATGAAATCCCTCAAGAAATTTCCTTGCATGTTTACCGCTTCTGGAGGGCTGATATTCATACAATGAGATCTTTCTCCCAAAGTTACCACTTTTGTAAAGCCACATGTATGACTTGCTGTCAGTAGGTTTGCCATCTTTGGTTAGAACTCTAAGGGGACTCTCATCAGCCTGTATAAAGGTTTCTTTTAGTAACTCTTTTCTCAATCTTTCAAAGAGTGATTCAAGCCAAAGTTCAGAAGCCTTTATTATCCAGTTGGACATATTCTGTTTTGAGATTTCTATTCCAAAGTCTCTAAATATCTTCTCCTGTCTATCTAAAGGAAGTGCTGCAAAGTATTTTTGGTACATTAAATATGCGATTAAACTTGGCGAAGCAAAACTACCTGATATTACAGGAGCTGGCATAGGCGCTGTAATGATAGGAGTCTTATCAGCTGTTTTCTCACATTGTCTACAGGAATATACTTTTCTAACGTGCTCAACGATACATACCTGAGCAGGTATAACTTTAAGCTCTTTTCTTATTTCAACTGACATTTCATGAATCTTAGAATTACATTCTCCACAAACCTGTTCTTCCTCCGGAATTTGGTATTCTATTCTCTCTATCGGAAGATCTTCAAAGGATGGTTTATTGGTCCCTCTCTTTTTACTTCTTTCATAAGTAATTTTTTCAAGAACCAGTTCTTCTTTCTCAGGTCTCTGAGTAATCTCAGCTTCATTAAAAAATGAGATTTGCTCTTCATCAAAACTATCGCTGGATTTACCATATTTCTTAGCTGAATTCAGCTTAAATTGCTCCTCATACCATTTAATCTTGGCATTTGCTATTTCCAGTTCATGTTGAAGCTTTGCATTCTCATTTTTAAGGTCATCATTATTAAGTTGTAATTCTTTGACTTCAGTTATATTCTTCATACTAGTATTATACTATATCTCGAAGTACAAAAAAAGCTTTATTTGCATGGGAATTGAAGATTTTTCTAGATTAAAATACGTTCATATGAAGGTTTATGAGCATTTTCTTGGTCAATGCTTAACCCATCCAGAAGCCAACGGAATTGCCTTTCACTAATTGAGACAGACCCACCACTTCCTTTTTGTGGCCATTTAAAATTTCCACTTTCAAGTCTTTTGTAATGTATCCAAAAACCATTGTTATCCCAAACTAAGATTTTGATGAGGTTCTGTCTTTTATTGCAAAATCCAAATAAATGAGTTGAGAAAGGATCCATTTGTAGGACATGTTCTACGATGAGAGCAAGTCCATCAATAGATTTCCTAAGATCAGTGGAGCCTAGGGCAAGATGGACTTTCTCAATTGATATCTGTTTTATCATAACTTTTTAAGGGTCTTAATCAGCTTAAGAAGTAGTACCTCATCATAATCATTTGTTATGGCTAACCTTACATCTTTAATCTCAAGTGTCACAGCTGGGGAAGCTTGATCTTCTGCAATTGAAACACAGGCAAATTCAAATGCATCAGATGAATTAACAGGCTTAGTGAATGAGTTATTATCAAGCTTTCTAAGCCAATATCTAAGTGAGCTGACCTTGATATTATTTTTTTCACACCATGTAGTTTGATTAAGGTTGCTGGACTTAAACTCTTCCACACGCTGAGTCCATAGTTCTTTGTTTTCATTTAGCTTCATAAAGAAAAATACACCTCCAGTTAATATCTTGGGTGTATTATCTCATGATCTTAAATTCTATTCTATGTGGGTTATATTTGACGCTTACGATAGAATATTGGAAATAATAGCTGTACCTTTTACAACATTTTCCTTCACTCTAGGAGCCTTTGAAGGATTAGATGGATATTTTTTTCCATCAAATTTCATTCTGGCATAAGAAAATTCTGTCCCTCCACCTGCTACCTGCATTATAATATCATTCCACCCATTTGTTTTATCTTCACTTACTATAATTGGATTTCTTGCTAATGTGAATTTAGATATTATTTCATAGCCTTTTTCCTCAATTATTAAAGCTGTAGAACCACCTGAACCTGATACAGATTGTCCTAATAAGTAAACGAAGATTTCTTTTTTGCCATCTCCATTAATATCAATATAGTTATAAGAATATGCAACCTTTCCATCTTGATTTTTATCATACTTTAAATAATCTATAATAGCTTTTTCTAATTTTTCATTTCTTTGAGTTTCAGAAGATTTATATTTAATAATTGAAAAATCTATTGTATTTGATTTGAATTCTATTATCTCATCTTCATTTATTATTTGATTCATCTTATCTATTAAATCCTCTGTAATTTTATTACCATTTTTAGCTATTTCCTCTGTATAAGTCTTCAATATATCATGTAATACTAAATGCTCATAATTTTCCATTGCCTTATTATAACTTTTAAGGATATCAGAATTCATCTTATGATTTACAAGATCATGGGTGGAGAAAATATATCCTCTTAGATACCATTCATGCATTTGATTTACTTCTGGTAGATATTTAGAATAAGGATACATTAACATAAACTCTTCCATAGCTGCAATTCTTGAAGCCATTTCATCTAATGGTATTTGAACATATTCTTCAGAAAATCCTGGCTTATTCGATTCTGCTGTAAATATCTTTAAATAATCATTTATCTCACTACTTACGGAATCACTAAAATTTAAAAGTTTCTCATAATCTATAATGAAATAGTAACTTCCTTCCGCTGTAGCCACTTTTAATCCCATACTGTTGGCATTTAGAAGTAATTTTTTCAAATCTTTTTCCTTTGGAAAAATAGAAGTATTTTTAATAATATTTACATCATTTAAATCAGTAGCTTTCAATTTATATGTTTTCATGATTCCTTGATTTTCAAACATTTTATATTTTTCCTGATATTTATTGAAGGTAGTATTCATTAAACTAAGTTCTTCATTTAAAGCTGACAAATATGTCCTAACTCCTTCACTATTATCTCTTATAGAAAGTTTATCTTTATTTTCATTTAAATAATCAAATGCTTTTGATAAATTCCCTTTATTTATAAATTCATTATAATTAGATATTATTTTTTTATCTGTTTTTTCTTCTTTATATTCTCCTACTTTCTCACATTTCACAAAATTAACTCCATCTTTTCCATCCCATTTATACCATATATTAATCTTTTCTGAGTTGACAGAACTACTGTCGGCAGATTCAGGATCAATTTCTTGTATGGAAAATTCAAGTATTCCATCTTTATCAATATCTTTTATCTCTCCATTTGGATATACTGATAAAAGATTTGCCTTTTTAGGGCTTATTCTATTAACTAATTTATCATTCTCAAGAGTAAAAAGATAAAATTGTCCTGAATGGGCTCCTACATTGGAATTTATAAAAATCGCATTTTTTCCTGTTTTCCCTTCTCCTATAATTATATTTTCAACTCCATTGTCATAATTCATAGAAACTCTATCTATTTCCTTATACTCACCATCTTTATATTTATATAATACTAATGTACCTTCATCATCCATCTTGCTGAAATCTCTTTGTTCATACACTATAATTTCAGGAATGTTATCTCCATCTAAATTACCGATATTAAAATGTTTACCTATTTTTCTACTATCGTCTTTACTATATTTTGTCAATAAGCTGGTTCCTAACTTATTTGCCAATTCAATATACTTGGAATCTTTCATATAGTCATGATTATTATCATTTTTATTAATAATTGCAGATATTGAGTTTTGTAATCTGTCACTTGCTTTAGTCTGTTCTGCCATAGCTGTAATTCCATTCAAATGTCCCAGTGATACTTGTGGTAGTGGTGCAATAGCTATAGTAAAACCTAATGTAACTGAAGCAATTCTTCTTATTTTCTGTCTCGTTTTTTATTCTCCTTTTTTTATTGAATTAACTTTATTATATAACTAAGGAATTTGGAAGTATTTACAAAAAAATTACATAATAATTACATAATAGAATCAATTTAAACTAATGCTCTTTTTATCTCGCATTTCACTCTTAGAATGATAAATCCTTAACTTCTTGAATACAAAGATTGAGATTTCCAAACTGCTATAATATTTTCTAAAATCGTTTATTTCCTTTTGTATATGATCATGCTCCTCCGACAAAAATATTTATAAACTTCCCTTCTATTATTTAAAAATAAATAAAAACTCTCGAACTAAGAGTTATTCCTAGATCAAGAGTTTGATTTAATTTTACCTTTTATTATTAATATTATAAAAAACTTCTAAATCAACACAGGATTACTAACTAAATCATTATTATCAATTTTAGACTCT
This sequence comes from Tissierella pigra, assembly GCF_009695605.1. Lineage (GTDB taxonomy): Bacteria > Bacillota > Clostridia > Tissierellales > Tissierellaceae > Tissierella > Tissierella pigra. Next base: position 12,352 of record NZ_VUNQ01000031.1, on the reverse strand, counting down.
CTGTATATTTGTGCAACTTCATCATAGCCCTTGTTAATTATATTTTTTACATTAGATGCAGAACTTTGTACAGTATTTGCTATTTCGCTACTTGCTGATTTTACTTCAGATGCTATAGTTTTTACGGAATCTACAACTTCCTTTGCTACTGATACAATAGCACTCTTAACTATTCTAATTTTAGATTCTGAATTTTTAACAGTCTCTACTATATTACTATAATGCTCTTTTATATTATTGCTGCCTGTTGAAAATGTATTTGGTATTCTCTTTATAGGTTCCTTTATAGAGTTTATACCTGCTTTTATAAGTCCTATGGTTTCTATTCCTTTTTTCAGAATTCCATTATTCGGATTATTTATTGTTCCTTTAATATTGTTTACTGTAATTCCAATATTCCCTACTATACTTGCAACATCCTCACCTATAGAAACCGATGTTTTCAATGATTCCCCAACTATAGAAGTAGCTGAACTTAAGATTTCCTTAGAGGCTTGTTGCAACTCTGAAACTGTCGTTGATACTTCTTTATAAGTATTAGATATCTTTGAGATAGTTTCAGTTTTTTTATCCTCAATTGTTTGTACAACATTCTGTATGCTTTTACCCACTGAATTAAAAGTATCTTTTATAACATTTGAAGCTAAAAACACAGTATTCTTTACACCTTCACCTATGGATACTGCTGTCTTTGTAACATTTTTCACAGTATCCAATGTCATAGAAATAGACTCCGATATTGAATTTAAAAAAGAACCTATGGAACTTTTAGTTGTATTCTTTACATTAGTATCAACCTCTTTAATATTAACAGTATTTTTCATAATTAATTCTCTATATTCATTTTCAACGGTTTTAACACTGCTAGTCATATTTGTTTTGCAATTTTCATTATCATTTTTCTTAGGTTTATATATATTACTGTTATTTACATAGTTTAGGTCATTAATACTATTAATAGATTTTATCATCCTTTTCAACCCCTTTTCTAATCAATATTTTATTTCTCCCTGTGATGAATATGAACTTGATTCTGTAATAGTAAATTGATCCTCTAAAATAAATTCTCCATCTATAAATAATTTCATTGTCCAAACTCCACAAGGATACTGTCGTCCTTTATCCTCTAAATCCATCCAAAACCACATCTTTATTGGCTTGTCCTCTCCCTGTGGTGTAAATAAATTGTTTTCTGTAATTTGAAACAAATCCATTTTAGGGGTATACCATACTGTTGTCACTGTATGTAACCCTGTTACTTTGGTAAATTCAAATCTTGTTATTACTTTCTTATCCAAGAAGATATTGAATCTTTTCTTATTAGCAACAACTTCTTCCTTTGCAACTGAACTTATATTATATTTATCCAAATGCACCGTATATTGAGTATTATTATAAAGTCTTTCTTCTTGATCATTAATAATAATTACTGACCAAAGTTCTTCGTTATCATCAGGCAAATATATATTAGCTGTCGGATCATTAAGCTTCAACTCTCCATTTATAAGAAATTTATATCTATGTTCTCCTGGGGGAAGGTTATGTCCAAAAATCCAAGTATTGCCCTCTTTTATCATTTGTCCTTTTTTAGAATCATAGCCATTAAATTCACCTATAACAGATATAGTATGTATATTTAAGTACTCATTTTCTTCATATTTAAAATTTATTTTCATACTATTCCTCCTTCCACATATCTTATTGAATTCCATAATAAAATAAATTAAGTTATAAAGATTATCGGCAAATATTGGAATTTGTTGAGTTTATTGGTATAAAAATTGTTTAATTTATGTCATACGTTAACTTATCTAATTAAAACTAATACCCTTAACACTTGCCAGCTACGATACTCATTTGCAATGGAATATTAATACTAAATATCAAAAAACTCCTATATATATATCTTTGCTATTAAAATATTAACTGGTTTTTCAGATCTTAGTTTTAGATTTAGAATATTGTTATTAGATCTAACTAGAAGAGTCTGAAATGGGCTAATAGGCTTTGTATCTTCCTTGATATCAACATACACCTCATTATCACAAGCATATATAAAATAAAAGACTTCCTTAAAATCAGATGGAACTTCTTCTACTATTAAACACTCTTTATCTATATAAATACTCTCAAGTTGTCCTTCAACTCCGTCTCTAAGCATCAAATTAAAATCCCTTGCCATACCATAGCTAGTAGTATCTATTCCCCCATCAAATTCGTATACTTCAAAGGGTTTTAGATTGATATATTTTTTGTGATTATGTGTTAATTTAAGCCCATTATCAAGTGATGTAATAAATCTATTTACTCCTTCTAATTTAGTAAACTCTGATTTTTCTAATTCTACTGTTGCAGAGCTTAATCTGAATTTAAAATTAAGCTCTTTATAATTTGAACCTTCTGGATAGATAAATATTTGAGTAGTCTTACCTCCTGACCATTCTGTCATTATATAATCATCTTCTTTAATTAATCTTGTCTTAATCTCCATTCTATTCTCCTTATTATTTTCATAGTCTTGCACATGATACATAACTGTCTAATATGCTGAAAAACTTATAATATGTATATATTTTATAACAGATAATTTGAAATCGCCACTATAAGTTTGATTTTCAACTGATATGCCTTCAATCCCTTCTTACAATATGCCACTACACTTTTTAGCAGTGGAAAAAATCGTCTATATGTTATAACATACAGACGATTTTTATCATTTCATTTTATTTCTTTTTAACAGGGTAGCATACTTCCGTTACTAATTCTTCTGGATTCTGTGTTTCATAAGGACTAACATGGTAAATGCAGAAGGACAAACCATTAAATTCATATCCATTATCTCGAATCCAATTGGCTACAGCTTCATTCACTTCTATAACTTGGTCATAACTTCCTTTGTAAGTAGCTGAAGCAATTTGAATTGGCGCAACGGTCTTAAATTTAACATTTTCAGTGTCCTTATAGTTTCCACGGACTGATTTCTGAACTTCTATATCCACGTTGCTTTCCTTATACTCTCCATCATGAAAGATAGCTAAAGTATAACATGGGTCACCATCTTGCATATGAAGAGACGCTGTTTCTTCCATGAGAATATTCCAAAGCATTCCTTCTTGCTCATAGTTAGGAATTATCTTACGTACACTTGCCACATATCTTTCAGGAAGCTCTTTTAACGTTACATTATAATTCATTGTCTTATCATCCTTTCCAAGTCTCTGAATAGTAGTCTCAATGAGCAGTAAACGTCGATGGATTTCCTCCGCTTGTTCTTGAATTTCTGTCTGTTTTAATAATAAATATTCCTTTAGAGCTTGTGGATTTTCATAACTTTTCAGTATTTTAGAAACAGATGCCAAGCTAAATCCCATATCTTTTAGTGCATTAATACGACCTGCAAGAGGCAATTGTGCTTCGCTGTAATATCTATAACCTGTAAAATCATCTATACTCTCTGGAATAAGTAAACCAATCTCATCATAATGACGTAGCATTCTTATACTGATCATTGATAGTTTTGAAAAATCACCTATTTTTAACATTTATCTTACCTCACATATATGTGTTTTTTGAGCTCAATTATAGTATAAAGCATACCATAGTGTAAGAGTCAACAGATAATTTAAAAATTATCTGCTGACTCTTACACCATACTATCTAAATTAAATATGCAGATCTAAAAACAGTCATCAATTTTTTCCTTTCTTAAACATACTTTTTAACTCCTTAGCTGCTTCTTTTATATCTGGCTGGGAAATAATAGCTGAGACCACTGCAAGCCCATGGATATCTATACCTTCAAACTCTGGTATTGTAGTCTTATTAATTCCTCCAATTACCACAATAGGCAGTTCAATATGTTCTCGTATTCGTGCAAGTTCATCTATGGATGTAAGCTTTGCATCTGTTTTCGTATCAGTTGCAAACATTGCTCCGATACCAAAATAGTCTGCATCATCTGACTGGGCCTTTATTGCTTCTTCAAGGGTAGATACAGATACACCAAGAATTTTATTGTCGCCGATCAATTTTCTTGCAATGGTTGCAGGTATATCACTTTGACCAATGTGTATACCATCAGCATCAACTGCTAATGCAATATCAATTCGATCATTAATGATTAATGGAATCTGATATCTATCTGTAATTTTCTTTATTTTCATTGCTATTTCAAAAAATTCTAAAGATGAGCAATTTTTTTCTCTCAATTGTATTACAGTACAACCACCTAAAATAGCTTGTTCTACAGCAGTCTCCAGTTTTTCTGTACTCATAAGCTCTCTATCTGTTATAAGATAGAGTGTATAATCAATATTTGGTTTCATCTATCTTCACCCTTTCTACAAAATATGTGCTATTCATATTTGATAAAGCATCAATAATACCAATATGAAAACTACCTGTTCCCATTTCTCTAGTTTTTACAAAGGAAAGCTCACCAGCAATTCCCATTACAACAATTCCTGTAACTGTTGCTGTATAGTAATCTTTTGTTATACCACAGAAACTACCTACAAGTGCAGATGTCATACAGCCTGTACCAGTTACTTTAGAAAGTAGTTTATGGCCGTTGGTTATTTTAACAATACGAATGCCATCTGAAATAACATCTACTTCTCCTGTAATTCCTACAACACAAGAATATTTATTCGCCACTGACTTTGCAATAGCTTCTGCATCATTTTTTTCATCTGCTTTTGAAGTATCAACTCCTTTTGTAGACACACTTAGTCCAGCTATAAAGGAAATTTCTGATAAATTTCCACGAATTACATCTATTTTTATTTCTGAGAGAATTTTTTGTGTTGTTTCGTTTCGCAGTGTGGACGCTCCTGCTCCAACAGGATCTAAAACTACGGGAATATGAAGTTTATTGGCTTTTTTTCCAGCTCTAATCATGGAATCAACAGTTCGTTGATTTAAAGTTCCTATATTAATTACAAGAGCGGAAGATATTGAAACCACTTCTTCCACTTCTCCAACATCATCAGCCATAATAGGTGATGCTCCAATTGCCAAGATGGCATTTGCACAATCATTTACTGTAACATAATTAGTGATATTATGAATGAGTGGACTTTTTATCCTAATTTCATGAAGTAAATCTGCACAATTATTAGTTAAGTAATTCATTAGTACTCCCAACCTTTCTTTTATTTATAATAAAGCATATAGAACCAATAGCTACCATTACAGATAAGGTAGACACCTGTTGATTTTCATTTTCATTACAAATCTCCTTTACTTTCCTTGATGTTCAAACCATTTTTATATAGGTCATAGAAATGGTGTGTTGGTCCATTACCCTTACCAATATTTAAGGAATGTTCTATTGCTGTTGTAATATATTTTTTAGCCTGTTCTACGGCAATAGACATAGGCATACCATGTGCAAGATTGGAAGCAATAGCCGAAGAAAAGGTGCAACCTGTCCCATGGGTATTTTTCGTATTTATACGCTGGGTTTTAAAATAATAAAACTCTTTACCGTCATATAAAATATCCAGTGCATCTCCAATAGCATGACCACCTTTAACAAGAACATTTTTACATCCCATGTCATAAATAAGTTTTGCTGCTATTTTCATATCTTCTGTGTTTCTTATTTTGATATTTGATATCTTCTCAGCTTCTGGAATATTAGGTGTAAGTAAATCAGCATAAGGTAGTACAACTTTAATCAACGTATCTATGGAATCGGGGTCCATAAGCGGACACCCATTTTTCGCATACATTACAGGATCAATTACAACATTACATGGCTTATATTGCTCAAGTTTTCTTGCTACTGCCTCCATGCAAAATTGTGTAGACAGCATGCCAATTTTCACAGCATCAACTTCAATATCTTCAAATACTGCATCAATCTGACTTTCAATCATATCTGGAGTAATATCCTGTATATCCATAACACGGCTGGTATTTTCTGCTACTACTGAAACAATGACACTCATTCCAAATACTCCATGTGCTGAAAATGTTTTTAAATCTGCCTGTATACCAGCACCTCCACTACAATCTGATCCAGCAATACTAAGTACCTTTTTCATTTAAACTCCTCCTTTTCTTCTTTATATATAATAAACTAGGGTACTTCCCTATATGGAGAAGCACCCTAATCAAATACAATAATGTAAGTGATTTGCTTCCCTACGTTGGTATTAACCAACAGGTTCAAAGGGTCAGGTTTTACCTTCTCAACTATTTCTAGTCCCCCCGCAAATATTAACTATATTCATTTTTTACTTAATAATCCTATCTTAAATAATAATAGGGTACTTCTCTACACGGAGAAGCACCCTAATCAAATACAATAATGTAAGTGATTTGCTTCCCTACGTTGGTATTAACCAACAGGTTCAAAGGGTCAGGTTTTACCTTCTCAACTACTTCTAGTCCCCCCGCAAATATTAACTATATTGAGTATATCTTATAATAATAACATAATCAAGGTACAAAATATAATTTATTCTCTAACTTTATTTATATAATGATTGCTGTCTTCAACAATTATAGTCATACTATCATCAGATATTAGATTTAAAAAATTATCTAAAAAAGTATAATTACTCTTTAAGATATAATTCAATAATCACATATATAAAAATAATATATAATTTAATAAAACTTTTTCAGCTATATAATTGTCTAATAGACAGATAATAAAAATGAGCTCATATTTTATTCTCAAGGAGGTGGTTATACTGGAAAAATTAGTTCTTAAAGCAATAAAGGGAGATGGTGAGAGTTTTGGCCTTCTTATAAATAGCAAAAAAGAAGATTTATATAGAATTGCATATAGCTATGTACACAATGAACAGGATGCACTTGATATTATAGGGGAAGCAGTCTATAAATCATATATATCAATAAGTAAGTTAAAACATCCAGAATATTTTAATACATGGATCGTTCGTATAGTCATCAATTGTGCTATTAATTTTATAAACAAATCTAAAAGAATTTTATATCTAGATAATAAGACTATAGAAAGTTTAAATAATGAAAAAAATGATATTGTGGAATCCATTGACTTAAAAGAAGCCTTAGAAAAGTTAGACCATAATTATAAAATTGTCATAATATTAAGATACTCTCAGAACTTAAAGTTGAAAGAAATAGCTGAAATTCTAGAACTTCCTTTAAGTACAGTAAAAACTAGGCTTTATAAGGCAATAGAACTTTTGAAAATAGAACTTAAGGAGGGCGAAGATTTTGAATAATAATATTGATGATTTGAAAAAAATTTATTCAGATATAAAAATACCTGATGCCTTAAACGATACAATTAACAATTCAATAATAAAGGGAGAGAATTATATGAAAAAAAATAATAAAAGCAAGAAAAAAATAATTAATAGCTTTATATCAGTAGCTGCGGCAGTTGGAATATTTACTCTTAGTATAAACATTTCCCCATCCTTTGCAAATAGTCTTGAAGGTGTTCCCGTTTTAGGCACACTAGTTAATATACTTCAATTTAATAATGGAAGTTCTCAAGGAGGTAAAATAACTGACGGCATTGATGTAAATTTTATATCTCTAGACCAAAAAAAAGATTCTGATATTATCACAATAAACTTTGATGGCTTTAATAAAGAAAACCAAGAAATTGCACCATTTTTTAATGTGGATTATAAGGAAGCACCTTTTACAATGACATTTTCTATATCTGGTGCAAGAGGTCTTTCTGCCAATAAGTACTTTGAAGAGTTAAAAAAGAGTGAATATATCCAAGATATCTATGAATTAATGACTTTAGATGACTCTGCACAAAGATTCAACATAGTATTTAATCAACCAATTGATTTCAAAGTAGAGGAATATAAAAATCCTGCTTATATAAAAATACAAATTTCAAAAAATACAGAAAAAACTTCAGAACAAAAAATATATTCCATAAGAACTAGTTCTTATGAAAAAGGAGAAGAATTTGCTTTTCTTGAAGAAATGTTATTTGAAATAGAAGACCTTAGAATTTTAAAAGATAGCAATGAAACATACTTATATGAACTGGGTCAATATAATTCAGATAAAGAAGCACAAGAAAAATTGAAAGAGTATAAAGATACTTTTAATAATAGTATAGATATATACGTTGAAGAAAGGACTATGGACAAAGTCCCTCAAAGTATAAAATAGTAAAGAAGTAATATTTAAAAACATATACCATATTTAGGGATGAGGCTTAATTAAACTTCATCCCTTGATTTACTTGTACACATAGTTATTCAGCTTCCATAACTGAAATTATAGTAGCCAAAGCATCTATATTTTCTTCTGGAACACCAGATATACAAAGCCTTATGTAGTTGCAATCCTTCCGATTTTTCTTTTCAAACCATTCTTCGGGGAAGAATTCTAATGCTGTTTTTACCAAAATCCCATGATCTTTAAGTTTCTTTTCAAGTTCTACAGCCTCTATATCTTCAGGAAGATGAAGCCATATGAATATTCCATGCTCTGGAACATACCAACTGGAATCTAGTGAGCTTAATGATTTAACAATTTCAGATGCCTTCTTAAGTTTGGTTTCATAAGATTTTTTCACCTTTTTAATATGTTTTTCATACATTCCTGATTTTATGAAAATATCCAGTGCTGCTTGTGGAATTTTTGATGTATTCAAATCACTAATATGCTTAATATTAATCACTTCTTCAATCATGGACTCTGGAAGTACTGCTGCCCCCATTCTTATTCCAGGCATGAAAGCTTTTGAAAAGCTTCGTATATAAATAGTACTTTTCCTTATATCATAATAATGTATTGGCATGGAACCTTTTTTTGAGCCTATATCTGCTAAATAGTCATCTTCTATAATAAACACATTATATTTAAAAGAGAGTTCGGCAATTTTCTGTTTGTCTTTTTCAGAAAGAGTATAACCTGTGGGATTATGATGTCTTGGTATAATATAAAAGGCAGTAATTTCACCTGACTTAAATATCATTTCCATTTCGTTATAGTCAAAACCATCAACCCTCCTTTCAATTCCCATAATATCAATCCCTAAATGATCTGCCAATTTTAAAGCAAGATTGTATGTAGGAGATTCAACAAGTAATTTACCTTTACTTTTCCTAAATAGATATTGGAACACTAGCCCTATGGCTTGTTGGGCTCCATGGGTAACTATTATCCTTTCAGCAGTAGTATATATTCCATCCTTCTGGAATTCATACTTCAATGTATCCCTTAAAGAAGATAGTCCTCCACTAGATTCATATCCAAACAATGTATTTTTATACATATCAACTGCCTTATTCATTACATGAGTAAATTCCCTATATGGAATAAGTTTTTCATCTGGCTTAACTGTCCTGAAATCAACCTCTTTCTGTACTACTTTTAAACTTTCTTCAGAATCAACCAAGTAAAAACCTCCACGGGGAATACTATATACTTTATGCTCTCTTTCAAGTTCGTTATATGCTTTATTTACAGTTATTTTATTGATAGAAAGATATGAAGATACTTCTCTGCAACTGGGAAGCCGCTGACCATTTTTTATTCGCCCATCCTTAATTTCTCTAAATATAAAATCCTTTACTATCTCAACTTTGCTTTTTTTCATCATTTCTCACCTCCATCCCATATTCTGTAATAGTACAGAATAGATTTTGCATAATTGAACTACTATATTTTTCATTATATACTTAATTTACAATAATTCAATATATTGGAGGTAATAAAGGTGGATGAACTATACAAAGATAAGTGCATGAAAATGTTTGTAAGTCCAAATGTTTCTCTAACAGTCATGGGAACTTTAGGTACCCGAATCAAAACTAAGGAATATGGAGAATTGATTGACTTTGAATCAGGATGTTGGGCTGCTGTCCTAGGTCATAGCAAGAAAGAAGTGGTAGATACTATAGTTGAAAATGCAGGACATTTATTTCATACTCATCAATATTTTGATACAGAACACCCAGGTGCCTTAGTAAAAGAACTTACTGCAGCATCTAAACTTAAAGGAAATTATAAAGGTACCTTTATGTCATCAGGAAGTGAAGCTGTTTCTCTAGCTGTCTTACTAGCTGAACTTGTTACTGGTAGACTAAAGAAGCTCTCCTTATCAATTTCTTATCTTGGTACATCAACAGAACTAAGGATGCCTAGAAATCCTAATCAATGGATGGATCTAGATGTATATGAGTGCCTTAACTGTACAAAAGATTCTAACTGTGGAGAATGTGGCAAACATAATCATATAGATTTCTCACATATGGCAGCATTTGTTTTCGAACCTGGAAATTCAGGAGGTCTTGTTCTGTGTCCACCCGATAAGCTAATTACATTTTTAGTTGAAAATATTAGAGATGCAGGAGGTTTTGTTATAGCCAATGAAGTTACAACAGGCTTCGGCAGAACTGGTAAATGGTTTGGATTCCAACACTATAGGGTCTTTGACAGTGAATCAAGCTCCCCTGATTTTATTGCACTAGGTAAAGGTCTTGGAAACGGCTATCCCATAAGCGGCGTGCTAGTTCGTTCAGAATTGGCAAAGATAGTAGAGTCAATGGATTTTAGATACGTCCAATCCCATACAGACGATCCTCTAGGTTGTATTGTAGCAAGAAAAGTAGTTGAAGTCATGTTAAATGAAAACCTCATTGAATATGGAAATAAAATAGGCGAATATTTTCGTTACAAACTAGCTGAAATAGGAGAACGTACAGGTGGAATAACAGAAGTACGCGGAAGAGGAATGATGAACGTTGCAGTTCTTAATAGAAAACATAAGGCATTAGAAGTATTTAAGCATCTCCTTAAAAGAGGTTTTTTCATTGGATATTCAGAGGCTCATAATTATCTGCATTTCTATGCTCCTTTAATAATTAAAAGTGAAGAAATCGATAGCCTATGTAATTCTCTTGAAATCATTCTAGAATCTAATTCAGTTATAATATCTAAATAACTTATATGGGATTGTATAAATTATTATTTAAAGTTATGGAGGTAGTAAAATGAACAACCTTGAGTATTATATCTCTACTGATAAATCAAAATTAAATATTGAAGCAGTAAATTCATTACTCAGACAATCTTATTGGGCTAATGAAAGAGCTGAAAAAACAATATTCAAATCAGTTGAAAACTCCATCTGTTATGGGGTATACCAGAATGAAAAATTAGTTGGATTTGGTAGAGTCGTTACAGATTTCTCTACAGTTTATTGGATTTGTGACATAATCATTGATATAAATCATCGTAACAATGGTTAGAGATATAAAAATAATCCATAGATTTTGCAAAATCTATGGATTATTTTTATCTTATTGCCAACCAAATAAAAGGTATACTAAATCCCTAATTATTAGGTATTTTAAATTCAAAATGTTGATAATCCTTTAATGACTTCCATTCTCCACCCCATTCCCATCCTCTACTTATAAAGGCATTATAGCAGTTGTCTCCTTTAACTATCATACCTTTTCTAATATTTTCTCTGTCTAGATATTCTCTACTACTTTCAGGTGATACTATGTTGTTTTTAACATAAGGATTCTGTACTGGGTTAATATCTATGGCCACTCCATAACCATGGTTGGATATTTTTTTACTGCCTACAATTTCTCTATAGCAAAATGCTGAAGTATTATTGTCTAACATGGATAATTCATCATTTGCATTATAATCATCAATTAATCTTATTTTTTCAATAGGAAATTTAGCCTCATATAATTCTTTAAAAATCTCAATAACATCCTCTGATACTACTTTATTTACAATAAGTTCTCCTACATGTTCTTTATCATCAAATCCCCAATAAGTTACTTGAATATAAGCTAAATCTTCTATTTTTATATTGTTATTTTCTTTAAATGATATTCCTAAAATCTTATCCTTTATTTCTTCTGACAACGGATTAAAAGTAAATATAGTTTCTGGTTCCTCTATATCATCAGTTTTGCCTTTTTCTATACTTAGATTGTTTTCATCGTCTTTGATGAAGGTTGTTACTGAATAATCATATCCCTTATGTATTACATTGTTTGTTTTTAAAGCATATATCTTATATCCTATAAAAATCATAAATACGATTATAACTGCCATGCACTTTTTAAATTTCACAATCATTCCCCCGTTCATAAAATAAAATACTATATTAATAAATTTAATAAAGTAAGAAGCTAGTTCTACTAACAAATCTATGAATATATCCAAATGTTATGACTTTTATTTCCATTTGTCACAACTGTTAATATAAAAACCTATTTTTGATATGAGACAATACATTTGTGACAAGTAAATATGAAAAAAGGAAAGACCTCTGATATAATGTTGTTTACCATAACAAACAAAAATCGGAGGGATCTTTCCTTATGAAAACAATTATAACAGA
>NZ_VUNQ01000030.1 GCF_009695605.1 Tissierella pigra | reverse complement strand
TCTTCTGTTATAATTGTTTTCATAAGGAAAGATCCCTCCGATTTTTGTTTGTTATGGTAAACAACATTATATCAGAGGTCTTTCCTTTTTTCATATTTACTTGTCACAAATGTATTGTCTCATATCACAATTTAATAAAATAAAGAGCCTTTAAGGCTCTTTATTAGTCTGCTAAATCTTCAACTTTATTACCATATATAGCTTTTGTCGGACATTTTTCAGCACATATTCCGCAATTTATACATTTTTCATAGTTAATTTTTGCCAAGTTATTTTCAAAACTAAAGGCTTCTTCTGGACAATTTTTAACACATATTTGACAACCTATACATCCAATACTACATTTTTGCCTTACTTCCTTACCTGAATCTTTACTCTTACATTTTACAATAAATTCATTATCGTATGGAACTAATTCAATAATAGCCTTAGGACATACTTCAATACATTTCATACAAGCAGTACATTTGTCCTTATTTATAAATGCTATTCCATCAATCATTTCTATAGCTCCAAATTGACAAACATCTTTACAAGTTCCACATCCTAAACATCCAAAAGAACAAGCCTTACTTCCACCTTGCAGTATATTGGCTGCCCTACAATCCTTTATACCTTCATATTTAAACTTTTCTTTTGCTTTATTACAACTACCTTGACAAAGAACTGTAGCTACTTTTCTATCCACATTAGCAGCATTGACTCCCATAATATCTGCTATTTGTTCAGCCACTGGTTTACCTCCAACGTTACAGGCATTAACAGATGCTTTTCCTTCAGCAATGGCATTTGCTAAACCATCACATCCTGGAAACCCACAAGCACCACAGTTAGCCCCTGGAAGTACTGTTCTTATTTCTTCTACTTTTGGATCAATTTCTACTGCAAATACATTAGATGCTATGGCTAGAAGGACTGCAGAAACTAATCCCATTCCGCCTAATACTAACATTGGATTTAATATATCTGTCATATTTTTCCCTCCTAAACAAGTCCATTAAAACCTAAAAAGGCTATGGACATTAATCCAGCAGCTATTAAGGCTATAGGAAAACCCTTTAAAGCCTCTGGAATATCTGCTAATTCAAGTTTTTCTCTAATACCTGATATGAGGATTAAAGCTAAAGTAAATCCAACTGAAGCCCCGATACCATTAAAAGTAGTTTGAAGTAAATCATATCCTTCTTTTATATTTAAAATTGCAACTCCTAGTACTACACAGTTTGTAGTAATAAGTGGTAAGTAAACTCCTAATGCGTTATATAATGTAGGAGATATTTTTTTTAGAACTATTTCAACAAATTGAACTAATGCTGCTATGACCAATATAAAAACAATTGTTTGTAAATACTGTAGACCCATAGTTACTAGTATATATTTTTGTATAAAATAAGTAATTATAGATGATAATGTAACTACAAATGTTACAGCAATTCCCATTCCTGCTGCAGTTTCCATTTTATTTGATACTCCTAGAAATGGACAAATACCTAAGAATTGAGCTAATACATAGTTATTTACAAAGATTGTACTAATTAAGATTGCTGCAATACTCATTGTTTTCCCTCCTTATTAAACTTCACTGGAAGCTTTTTTATTTCTAACAAAGTTAAATACCCCTATTAATAGTCCAAGAACAATAAAAGCTCCTGCAGGTGCTACAAATATTCCTGCTGGTTGGAAGTTTGCTCCAAATAGTGTTTTTCCTAAAAAAGTTCCTGCACCAAAGATTTCTCTTATACTTCCTAAAATAACTAGAGCAATAGTATATCCAAATCCAACAGCAAGACCATCTGCTATTGAAGGAATTATTCCATTTTTAAAAGCAAAAGCCTCCGCACGTGCAAGTATTATACAATTTACTACTATTAGGGGTAGAAATATGCCTAGAGCTTGATAAATAGGTTGTGCGTATGCCTTCATAAACATTTCTATAATAGTAACAAAAGTGGCTATTACAACAACAAATGCTGGAATACGAATTTTATCTGGAATTACATGTCTAAGTAAAGATATTACAAAGTTTGAGCCTACTAATACTGCAATTACTGCAAGACCCATAGCTAAACTATTTGTAACATTCGTTGTTACAGCTAATGTTGAACACATACCTATTAATTGTACAAATATAGGGTTATCGTTTATTATACCATTTTTAAATATCTTAGATAATTTCAATTTTTCCACCTCACTTACATTAGTTTGAAAGCTGTTCATTAAATACTTTTCTAGCTTCATTTACACCAGACATTACACCTTTAGAGGTTATTGTAGCACCTGAAATAGTGTCCACAGTTATTTCCTCAGAAGCATTTTTACCTTGGAATCTATCTGTAAAATCTGGCAATGTAGCTTTTGAACCTATACCTTCTGTTTCAGAATGTTCTACTAATCTCATACCTATTATATTTCCATCTAGTGAAAAACCAGTTAAGGTAATTAAATTTGTTTTTCCAAAACCTTTAGAACTTATCTTTATGGCATATCCACTTAAAGATTCACCACTATATACCTCAAATATTTCTTCAGTAGATTCGTTCACTTTTTTTATTTCATCAAGTCTTCCTTCATCTAAAGCTTTGAAATCATTTTCTTCTCCAAACACTTCTTTCAGTGCCTCTATACTACCAGCCATTGCTATTTCTGCAATTTTATCTTTAGTTAAATTATTAGAAATAGCTAAAACTCCTGCTGATACTGCAGTAATAATAAATAAAATTAATCCTAATTTTATAGTTTCCTTCATCTATTTCGCCCTCCCAAATATTTTTGGTGCAGTGAACTTCTCTATTAATGGACTGGCTACATTCATTAATAAAATAGAATATGAAACTCCTTCTGGGAATCCTCCCTTAACTCTAATAAGAGCAGTTAGAATTCCAGCACCTAAAGCAAATATTATCTGACCAAGAGGTGTAACAGGTGTTGTTGAATAATCTGTAGCCATAAAAAATGCTCCTAAAATCAATCCACCACCTAAAATATGATATATAAGTTGGTCCATCTCAACTCCTAAAATCAATAATAAAATAGCTGTAGTACCTATATAAACAACTGGAATTTTCCAGTTTATAACTTTTCTAATTATTAAATAAAGCCCACCAATTAATAATAATAGTGCTGATGTTTCACCAATTGCCCCACCTATATTTCCAATAAACATATCCATTACAGATGGTAGTTCTTGTACTGCTTGAGCAACAGTAGCAGAAGCCCCTGCATCTGCTCCACCATACTTCATAATAGCAAGTGGGGTAGAACCTGTTACCGCATCTACTCCTGGTAATACAAAATTGGACATTATATTTGGCCATGAGGCAAGTAATACTGCTCTAGCTGCCAATGCAGGATTCATAAAATTAGAACCGATCCCACCAAAACATTGTTTAACTACAATAATAGCAAATCCAGAACCAAATACCGGAATCCACCATGGTGCATTAGCTGGTAAATTAAAAGCTATTAAAATACCTGTAACTATGGCACTACAATCGTTAATTGTAATTTCCTTCCTAAATAGCTTTTGTATTGCTGCTTCAAAAAATAAAGCTGATGCTATTGATAATAAAATTAATTTTAAAGCATTAAGCCCGAAAAAATATACGGCCCCTATTGATGCTGGTATTAAAGCTATGATTACATCTAACATTATTCTTTTAACAGATTCATTGGATCTAATATGGGGCGAAGAAGATACTACTAACATATCAGGTACTGAATTTGAGTTTATAGTGTTTAACACTTTACCTTCCATCAAATTTCCTCCTATCTTTATGATTTTTTCCTTTTAGCAAGAATTTCTCTTTTTGAAAATCTAATTGATTCTACTAATGGTCTTTTTGCTGGACATATAAAAGAACATGCTCCACACTCAACACAATCTAATGCCCCATACTTCTCTGAGCCTTCAAAGTCTTTCTTTAGAGCGTAAGCTGATATAAATAAAGGTTGTAATTTCACTGGACACACTTCTAGACATTTACCGCATTTTATACATGGTGATACTTTTTCAGCTAAGGTTTCTTTCTCTGTAAGAATCAAGATTCCACCTGAACCCTTAATCACTGGTACATCTATAGAGAATTGACTTAAGCCCATCATAGGCCCTCCCATTATTACTTTACCTGGAGTTTCATTAAAACCACCACATTGTTCTATTACTTCCCCAAAAAGTGTTCCTATTTTAACTATAAGGTTTTTTGGCTCCTTTACTCCATTTCCCGTAATAGTAACAACTCTTTCATATAGAGGTTTTCCTTCCAATATTGCTTCCGCTATGGCTTTAGCAGTGCTTACGTTGTTGACTACACAGTTAACATCCATAGGTAAACCACCTGAAGGAACTACTCTTCCTGTAACAGCATTAATAAGTCTTTTTTCATCTCCTTGAGGATATTTAGTTTGCAGAGTTACAATTTTTATATTATCTTCAGGTTTAATTATAGATTCTAAAGCACTTACAGCATCCATTTTATTAGTTTCAACACCAATAAAACCATTTTTTACATTTAATGCCTTCATTATTGACTTTAAACCAAAAACAACCTTATCTGGCATTTCTAACATCAATCTATGATCAGAAGTTAAAAAAGGCTCACATTCTGCACCATTTAAAATAACAGTATCAATTTTTTTATCTGGTGGAGGTGATAATTTTACATGAGTAGGAAACCCTGCTCCTCCCATACCCGTTATTCCTGCTTCTTTAATTATTTCAATTATCTCTTTAGAAGAAAGTGTTTCTAAACTTCCCTTAGGTTTAACTTCTTCAGATATTTCATTACTTCCATCTGATTCTATAACTATGCAAGTTGAATTAATTCCTGTTGGTGTAGTTATTTTTGTTATCTCTTTCACGGTTCCAGCTATACTGGAATGAATTGGGGCTGATACAAAGGCTTGAGATTGGCCAATTTTTTGTCCTACCTTAACAGTATCCCCTACCTTAACTAAAGGTTCACAAGGTGCACCTGTATGCTGATGCAGTGGTATATATACCATACTAGGTTCTTTCCCATACTCTAGAGCTTTTTTCTCTGTTAACTCTTTACTATGTGGTACATGTACCCCACCCTTAAAAGTGAGATTCTCAAGTTTCATTCTATTCCACCTCTCTATATAGTATTTTTCTTAATTAATTATATATTAATTCCACGACTCACCTTTATATTATAACATTAAACCCTAGCATTGTACACATTTGTAAACTTGTAAAGACTGTTAATTGTTTTTCAAGCATTGTTAATAATTTTATAATTTCTATAATTATTGGGATTTTTTTAAGCATAAATGAGGAATATTTTCATTTTATATTCATTTAAATTAACTTAATTTTTTAAATACTATTTAATAATATGTAATTTTTCTACAAAAAAACTATGAAACAGTCTTAGAGTTCTGAACCATTTCATAGTTTTTTCATATTTACTTATATTAAAATATCTATCTTTCTATAATTTAAAATCATTGTTTAACAATTGTCATATTTTCCAGTCTTTCTTTACCAATTTTATATCTTTTAAACATTTATTAAAAAAACTTAACAATTATTTATCTGTCATATTTTACCAATGAATTTATATGATACCCTTCTATATTTTCTCTTCCTTTTAAAAATTCTAATTCAATTAAAAACTCTAAGGCAACTACTTCTGCTCCTAAGGACTCTATTAGTTTTACTACAGATGACACTGTACCTCCTGTGGCTAGTAAATCATCTACTATGGCAACCTTTTTTCCTTTTTCTATGGCATCAAGGTGAATTTCAAGCTTACTATTTCCATATTCTAACTCATATTCATAGCTAGCTGTTTCTCCAGGTAATTTCCCAGGTTTTCTAACTGGAATAAATCCAACTCCTAACGCATAAGCAACTGCTGCCCCAAGCAAGAATCCTCTTGCCTCTGGTCCAGCTATGTAGTCAATATTTCTTCCTTTTAAATCCGCTACAATTCTATCAACTGTTTCCTTAAAAGCTTCTCCGTCCTTAGTCAATGTTGTTATATCTTTAAAGCTAATACCTTTCTCTGGAAAATCTTCTATTACTCTTATTTTAGATTTAAGATCCAACTAAACCCCTCCATATCTTATGAAATATCGTCACTATAATAGTTTACCATATTCAAAAAAATTTTCTATATAAATTTAATATACTTGATTGGGATTATTATCAATCTTGTTATCCATAGTATTTATATATTTTTGATTAATACCTGTTTAATTTTCTATGATCCCTATTGATTATAAAAAGAAACACTATTATAGCAGTTATAGCAATAGAAAATAGCTTTATCTTACTTATATAGTTTCCCACACCCATTCCAAATAAATATAAGCCTTTGGTCAACTTTCCCTTTGAAAACATTTCGAAGAAATAATAGAGAAAAGGAGCTAAAATACCAATAGATATTTCCTTGGACATATATCCTAATATCATGGCAATTATTCCTAAGTACAATGCCGTTGCATAAGATCCAAATAAAATATTCGCTATATGAAAATCCATTCCAATAATTTTCAATGGAATAAAGAAAATACTATATACAAAAAATAATTGTGTGGAAATAATAATAATTCTATATAAAATATTTTTCCAGTAAGGATATACCTTTGAATAAATCATTTCTGATATTCCATATTCATCTTCAATCAATGTAGTCCTAACAAACATCACTATTCCAATGGGAGATATAAGCTGTTCTCCCATGAATATTAAACTATATCCTGATAAATCGTTTTTATTAATCATCAGATAAATAGCTCCTACATATGCTAAGGCTAAAACCATGGTATTAAACGAAATTATCTTTATATTGTTATAAAATATCCTTCTTTCTAGTCTTATATCCACTACTCATCTCCCCTCGCTTTCTATCCCATAGCTTTATAGCTAAAAATAATAATATTAAAGAAAATATAGTAAATAGTATTCTATTTAAATATATTCCCTTCATAAAGGGTTGAAATTCTGAGTGAGGAATAATTTTATTAAATCTTATGAAATATTTTGTAGGCTGAATCCCTTGTGAAATCAAATTTTTCATGCTATAGATCCAGTAAAAAAATTGAACTATAATAGATACTATTCCATTGTCAAATATAAGCTGAATTACATAACTTAGAGAAGTTACAAACATAATAGTTGGGATAATCCACACTATAGAATATTTAAAGAACCCTCCATAGGAAATAGGATCTCCTGTTAATTTTGAAAAACCATGAAATATCCAAGTCCCATGACCTGTCACTAAAAACAATATTAAACTTATTATAGCCATATCTCCCAAATATTTTCCTAATACATATTTATAAGAAGAAACCCTAGTAGTATATATAAGCTCATTACAATTATATCTCTTATCTTTAGTAAGGCTAAATGCCGTTACAAATACAGCAAAGAAGCTTATTGCAATTCCTATATAATCTGCAAAGAGTCTTCCATAGGCATTTGTTACCTTATCTTCTTTAAGTATAGCATTATAAGTTTCTATATCTTCTTCATAATATTTACTACCAATAACAGATGAAAAATTATTTTCATTGCTATATACGGTGTTGCCACCTAAGGCTCTATCTACCTTATCTATAAATCCATAATATTCATCAATAGTTTGAAAGTCTATGTCCTCCATTTCTATTATTGCTTCTTCTAAAAACTTTCTCTGTTCTTCATTTATCTTTTCATAGAACATATTTATTCCCTTAATTCTTAGAGTATCACCTGAGTTGTAATCAGCCTTCATAGTATTATAAGCATATTCAATATGATCTTCTAACGTAACTCCTTTCACAGCTAAATCATCAGTTGTACTATATTTGAACCTAGGAGGCATAGGCTTTATACCATCTCTTTTTATATCTCCTATAAATTGAGTGTAATAAAACAGGAATATAGATACTATTAAAATCAATATACTTAGACTTTTAATTTGTTCCTTTACTTGCTTCAAAAATATCTCTCTAAGCATTTTTTCTATACCTCCTTTATAAGCTTCATATAGGCATCTTCTAAAGTTGGAGAAATATTATTAGCATTTAGAGACGGTTTCTCCTTTGACAATATCCTTAAAGAAATCTTATCCTCATCCGTTATAGATGAAATAACATTGTACTTGTCCATATACTGTTCAGAATCTCCAAAGTCTACATTTAGATTCCACACATATCCTTCTGCTTCTTTTATTATCTCTTTTACTGTACCACTATAAATAAGCTTTCCCTTATTTAAAATCGAAAGACTTTTACAGCTTAATTGAATATCTTGAGCAATATGAGTTGATAATAATACAGTTTTTGTCTTTCCAAAGTCAGAAAGCATATTTCTAACTCTTATTCTTTCTTCTGGATCAAGACCTGCTGTAGGCTCATCTACAATTAATACTTCCGGATTCCCTACCATTGCTACAGCTATTCCTAACCTTCTCTTCATTCCTCCTGAAAGAGTCTTTGTCTTAGCTTTATATATATCTTGAAGATGTACAATTTCTAGTCTATCTAATATTTCCTTTTTATTTAGCTTTATATTAGAAAGGGAAGCAAAATAATCTAAGGTTTCATATACTGTAAAATTTGGATAAAAGGAAAACTCTTGTGGAAGATACCCTATTATTTTTCTTATTTCTTCTTTATTATCCACCTTTAAATTATCATAATAAATTTCTCCTGATGTCTTAGATAATAATGTTGATAAAATTCTAATCAAAGTTGTCTTCCCTGCTCCATTAGGTCCTAAAAGTCCGTGGATTCCCTCATCAAAGGTAAGATTTATTCTATCTAATATTTTATTTGCTCCATAGTATTTTTCTAGCTCTTTAATTTGAATTTTCATAATAAATCCTCCTTTTAGCTTCATTAAAACTCAAATAATCATAGGTTTCTGCACCTATTAAAAATGCTGATATACATATAATTAACCATTCCATACTGATCCCTAATATAAAATATAAAATTATACTTATAACAGATAAACCTCCAAATATCAATAATGATAGCTTTATTTCCATTCTTCTCACAAATTTCTTATTTTCTGTTATCTTTTCTAACTGATATTTATCATATTCCTGTACCCTTACTCTTCTCCATACTTCATTTAGATAATCTCTATTGTTTTCTTCAGGTCTCATAAAATTTACCTCCATCAACTTTATTTTTCAGCATATAAAGCCTTTAATTTTTTTCTTGCTCTAAAAATATTTATTTTCACCTTAGCTAAGCTTATACCTAATACTTCTGAGATTTCATTATAAGACATCTGCTGAAATGCATATAAATAAAGTATGCTCTTCTGACTTTCATCTAATTTATTAAAACTATCTATAAATTTATGTTCTTTTTCTCTATTTACTATAATTTCTTCGGGAGAAATAGTGGAAGCAATTTGATAATCAGTATAGATATTTTTATCATTATCTCTAATATAGTCTACAGATTTATTGTGTACAATAGAGAACAAATAGGATTTTAATGTACTGTAATCTTTTAATCTTTCCCTATATACATAAAAAATAGCAAAACTATCTTGAACAACATCTTCTGCTGCATGATAATCTTTAAGTATACTTAATGCAAAATTTACAGCTTCTTTTCTATGCTTAAGTACAAATTCTTCAAAGGCACTTTCATCACCACTCTTTAATAGCTGCAACTGTTCTTCCACTCTTTCACCTCCATCTTCTTTATATAGCCAATCATTATTTTATTCCTTTTCTCTTTTAAAACATGTATACACTAAAAGTATAATCCCTAAAAATATGAATACAAGTCTAGAATAAATAAAATCACTGGATAAATCAAATGATATATTCTGGCTTGTTCTCCCAAAGAGTTCTGCAAAGGTTGACATTTCAAAGAAATGTTGTCCAAATATATCTAACCATAATGGCAAAATACTACTTGTATTCATGCTTCCTAATAAAAATGCCATTGGAATCAGACCATATAATAGTTTTGAGCTTGTTTTGCCTAAAACCATGCCAACTCCTAATAAAAATATAAAAGTAGGAATAAGAAACCATATAATGTATTTCCCAAAGATAATGAATTGACTATAATCAAATAATACTTTGTAATATATAAAGCTCATAATAATTGGAACTAGTGCTGTCAATATAAAAGTAACCACTAATCCAGCAATTTTCAACATATAATATTTACTCTGAGGTATTGGCGCTGAGAATAATATCTTTCTAGCCCTTAGTTCCTTCTCATTAAAAATATTTGTCATCATAAATATCATTATGCTCATCACTAAAGATGAAATTAACTGAATGAAAAATGTATAGGTCCATTCAGAAAATGGAGCTGTCCCATAGTACCCGCCTATTACTAATCTTGTTAGTGAATCATAAGTAAATGCTATCAATATAAGGATCATATATAAATATTTTTTTGATATAATCATTCTTTTAATTTCGTATTTTAATAGATTAATATTATTCAAATTCCATCGCCTCCTCAGAAAGATTCATTTCTTTAAGAAACTCCTCATAGGTTAAATCCTTATATAAATAATTTTTATATACCTTTTCTATTCCTTTTAAAAATTCTTTTTCCCCTAATACTTCTTCTCCCTTTAGTAATTTAATAGGCATTAAATAATATAATTCACTCTGAAGCTTTTCCATCTCTAAGGATTTTCTATATTTTTCATTTATCTTATCTAGCATTTCACTGTTATTTAGATAATAGTAATTATTCAGTTCTCGTACACGACTTTCCCATCTGCTTAAAAATAAACTTGATTCCATATCTCCAAATTCACTTTGTATATACTTATAGGAAAAATATTGTGCAAGTCCCTCACTTGACCAAGGACTATCTTCTACTACCTTAACACCTGTGCCCCACCATTGATGTGCAATTTCATGTGCTATAAGACTTAGATCACTCATAAAAACATCTATATCCATACCCCTATACTGAGTATTTTCATCTTCTATTAGTGAATACATATTCTTGTCACGATTTAACATATTTTCAGAAATAGTTATAACATTTTCTGATGAATGTCCTCCTCTCTTATATAAGGCAACCTCTGCAATCTTTAATGGATATATATCTGAATAATAATCTCCTATATTTTCAATATAATACTTCATCATATCTTTTATATATTCTTCTATTTTCATATTCTGGACATATTCCTTATGTCTAGGGGAATAGTAAAATTCAATGTTCATATCTTCAAAGCTGATTTCGTGTTTCTCATACCTTCCTGCAAATGCTCCAATGTCTGCAGTATGAGAATTATATTCAAATATCCATTTCTTCAATTGACCTTCTATCTCTGTACCTATAAGCCTTCCTGGAACCACCACCGTTAAATATTCTGGTGCAGAATAATATCCACTGATATTTATGGAATCTCCTTCTTTAACTAAAGGTCTGAAAATCCAATTAGAATTCTCTAGTAAATAAATACTATCTTTAGAAATATATCCTGGCATACCTCTTCCTACACCATTTTTATCAGTTTTTACTTTTCCACCATAGGAAATCATGATTTCTATTTCTTTCATATTTGGTATAAATACCTCAACTTCGCCTTTAGTTCGATTATATTCTATTTCTTCTCCATTAACCTTTATATAATCTATACTTAGTCCTTCATTAGTATGAAACTTGATTGAATCAGAACCTTTGTTTATGAAATCATACAGAACCCTTCCATATATTTCTCCCTTTTCATTATCAAACACAATTTCTGGTCTAAGACCAGTTAGAGATATATTTTCATCAATATCATTTTCCATATTTCTTATTAATTCCATTGTATAAGGCTCTTTTATATAGGTAAATCCACTTCCCAATACAGCAATTACAACTAATATTATTAATGCCCTACTTTTTACATTGATGAAAAATGACTCTTTTAAATGGAATTCATATCTTCTTTTAAATAGCAATCCTACTCCAAATATTAAAACGGAGATAAATATCCACAGTAATCTATTATAAATAATGGTTTTACCTACAGGCTGTATTCCTGCAAAATCTGAAATAATATCTAAATTAGTTTGTACCCATGTAAATAAATAGTTATTCGAAGTTAGGCTCTTAACAAATAATACCCCTAAAGTTATAAAGCTTATATCTAAACTATCTGTTAAAAGATATAGCCCACTTACTATTAAGGTAGAAAATAAAAGTGATGGAAAAAATATAATCCAATAGTTAAATAGATAATAAAAAATATTAACCGGAATACTAAATACAAATTTTTGTATGGCAATAACAGCCATCATTCCAATTATAGTTGCTATAACTTCATAAAAAACTATAGCCAAAATACGAATTATCATTAATTTATGGTAATCTATATTAGATCCTATAATTTCTTTACTTCTTTTTCTCTTATCTTTATCTAGTGCCAATACTGTAAACAATCCAAATAGCAATGCAGATATTGAGGCTCCAAATTTTACAGCACCAAAGGCAATAGTTGAAGAAGACCTTCTTATATAAAACAAATCAAAGTCATTGGACATATTTAAGGAATTTATTCCAATAGTTACGGCAACACAGGATACCAATATCAAAAGCATTATCAACTTTGATTTAAACATCAATTTAATTTCATTCTTAAGTAAATCCATATTATTCCTCCTCCAACATACAATATATGTAGGCATCTTCTAAGGAGGGAACTACTTTTTCAAAAGATAAAGGTAAAGATTTAGATACTACTCTATATTTAGTACCTGTGGGAGTTATAACTGTAGATGTAATCTTAAATTCTCCTTTTACCTCTCTTTCTAAAAATTTCTCTTTATCAGCACCTATAATCTCTACAACTCCTACATGATCTATGGCTTTTCTAACTAACTCACTAGGCTCTCCAACAAATAGTATCTTACCTTTGTTTATAACAATGATTAGATTACATATGGACTCTACATCTTCAATAATATGAGTAGATAATATAACTATTTTATCAATGGAGTCTTCAGAGAAAAGATTCCTAAATTTAATTCTTTCTTCAGGGTCAAGTCCTACAGTTGGTTCATCAACTATAATCAATTCAGGATTGTTTAACATTGCCTGGGCAATTCCAACTCTTTGTTTTTGTCCTCCTGAAAGAGTCTTTATTTTAAGTTTTCTCTTTTCTTCAAGATTAGTCATTACTAAAACTCTTTTTATTTCATCTTTCTTATTTTCCTTTATTCTTTTTAGGGAAGCCATATAGTCTAAGTATTCTTCTACTCTCAACTCCTCATATAGCCCAAAATCTTGAGGTAAATATCCTAGCCTTTCTTTTAAATATTTTTCTCTTTTATTGAGAGAAACTCCGTCTATTAAAACCTCTCCCTCTGTAGCTTTAAGTTGTCCTACTAAAATTTTCATAAGAGTGCTTTTTCCAGCTCCATTTGGTCCTACCAGTCCAATCATCGCTGGAGTATTGAAAGCTAAATTAATATTATTTAAAGCCTTTACATTTTTATATTTTTTACTAAGATTTTGTATTTTTATTTCCATTTTATCACCCTCCACTAGATATACGGAAAAAAGAAGAAAAAGTTACAAAAATAAAAACAAGGGTCTTGAATCTCTCATTCAAAACCCTTGTCATTATATTATAATTTGAATATCTAATTTTTAGTGCGAGTAGTGGGACTTGAACCCACACATCATTTCTGATACATGCCCCTCAAACATGCCTGTCTGCCAATTCCAGCATACTCGCATCTTATTAATAACAATATAATTTTACTATATTTTCAACTTTTTTTCAATACATTATTACTGGAATTCTTCTGGTATATAGGCTTTTTCTATACCCTTATATGGGTTAAATAATCTAGGATTTAAGTCTCCTATTATTTTGCTATCTATTAATAAAGCCTTATTTCTGAAGAATAAACTTACATAAGGTAGATCTTTAGTAATTAATTCCTGCAATTCACTATAGGACTTTAATTTTTCTTCTCTTGTTCCAGCAGTAGAAGTTTTCTGAAGCAAGTTGTCCATATTTTCTCTGGAATATCTAATAAAGTTTGTATTTTGAGAAATCCTTGAACTATGGAAAGCAAAGGATAAGTCAGGAATTACAGATAATTGCCATCCAAGAAGTGCTATATCATAATCTCCTGATGCTAAATGATTATTTACTAATTCCCATTGTTTATCTATATCATCTCTAGTGATACTATTGCTTTTATTATTTTCTGGATATATACTAACCAGTATTCCAACTTTTCTTAAATCATCCTTTATCATCTCTGCAGTCTTTAGCCTTGTAATATTATAGGAATTAGTTAAGATTTTAAGGAAAATCTTATTTCCACTTTCATCTTCTATAATTCCATCATTATCCATATCTTTAAAACCTATCTTGCTTAACTCTGCTTTTGCTAAATCTATATTATAACCAAATTTATTTGCATTATCAGATAAAAGCCAAGAGTCTGGATGTATTGGTACATCCACTTGAGTGCCATGTCCTAAATATACCTTTTGAATAATAGCTTGTCTATCTATGGCATAGGCTATTGCTCTTCGCAGACCTTCCCCTTTCTCTCCCGAGAATAATTCTTTTCCAAAGTTAAATCCTAAAAACTCATAATTAGAAGAAACAAATTCTAATATATTTATTCTATTATTCTGAGCATACTTATCCCAGTCAACATCTACAGTGGTAGCCATGCTGATTTGTCCAGTTTCAAAAGCAGTTAGTATGTCTTCTTCACTTTCAAATACCATACCCAATATTTCATCAATATAAGGTCTATCGTTCCAATAGTCATCATTAGCTATTAATTTTATTTCTTTCATCTTTTCATATGAGTCAAATTTAAATGGTCCAGTACCTATTGGCTTATAGTTATTTACTTCCAACGCCTTAATATATCTACTATTACCTGCTGAATTGAAAATATGTTTAGGTATTATAGGAAATGTTAAAACTTCCAGATTATTACCAAGAGATTTATCAAATGTAATATTTAAACTATTTGTACCAGTAATATTTACATTTAAGATGTTTTTTATATCACCTTGTCCATATACTCCCAATGAATTTGAAAACATCTGTTTATATGTGCTATCTAAACTAGCATATTTAATAGTATCTATAGTAAAAGCCACATCTTCAGCACTAAATTTTTGTCCGTCATGCCAAAGAACATCTTTTCTCAATTGAATCTCAACAATTCTTCCATTGTCTTTTATATTATAGGATTCAGCCAATTGATTTGTTATATTTAAATTATTATCAAATTCAAATAAACCTTCAAATATAAGTTTACTAAAAAAGTAATAGTTACTATTTTCAGTTAGAAGGGGATTTAGAGTATTAAAATTGGTCAATGGAAGTATTGCTTGTCCTCCTGGGACAGGAGTATAGTCCCTAGTCCCTTCTCCTTCTTCAAGTAAATTCGTATCCTTATTATTTCCTAGAACCATACTATCTTCACTACAACCTATGGTCATAGTAACCATTAATATTACAAGAAATAAAGATAAATTTTTTTTATATTTCATCTATTCACCTCATTATATGTTTCTCATTAATTCTTTTAAAACCCTTCTAATATTATGCAATAGATTAATATATAAAGAGTCTTTATCTGTAGGATTCATTATATATTCCTTATATACCGAACTATAAACTTTATAATTGTCCTGTATTTTTACTAAATAATCCTTAGTTTCCTTAAATGGAATAACTGACAAAGTAACTCCATCTCTACAATATTCTTCATTGTCTAACCACTTACTTACATTTCCACTTCCTGCATTGTAAGCTGCCAGAACTAAATCTAAATCTCCATTAAATTCCGTAAAAAGATTATTGAGATACCATGTACCTATTCTAATATTTACTTCAGGATCAAATAACATTTCAGCATTATAATTTTCTATTCCTAGAACTTCACCTGCCCACTGTCCTGTTTGCGGTGCTATTTGCATTAGACCCTTGGCTTCTTTACTAGATATAGCATTTTTATCATATTTGCTTTCTACATTAATAATTGATGCTACTAAATAAGGATCTAAATTATATTCATTAGAATATTTTACTATGGCACTTTTATATCCTATTGGATATTTAGTAGTCAAAACTACAAGACCACCAACAATTATTAAAATAATAATAGTAAAAAATATAATAGTTTTCTTAATTAATTTTCTTATTTTGAACAACAAAGAACCCCTCCAAGATTAGATTAATTTTTCTAGTAATTTATCTATCTGTTTTTCTAAAAACTTCATATCTCCGCTGTTATCGATTGTCTTGGAAGATTTTGCTTTTTTAATTTCTATATCCATTTGTGATTCCATTTTTCTAAGTGCTTCTTCTTTTGAAATGCTATCTCTTTTCATCAATCTATCTAATTGAGTAGCTTTATCAAGATATACTACCCATATCTCATTAAATTTAATGTCATATTCCTTCCATAATTCATATTGCTCAAATAATAAAGGAATATCTAGAAATATAGTAGGATTATAAATACTAAGTTTATCTATTTCATTTTTAATTTCTTGAAAAATATAGGGATGAATTATACTTTCTAATTTTTCCTTAGAAATCCTATCCATAAATATAATATTTCCCAGTTCTTTTCTATTTATAGATTTATTTTTCAGTAATATTTCTTCTCCAAATTCCTTAACTATTTCTGTATATGCTGGTTTGTTTATTTCAACTACTTCTCTAGCAATTTTATCTGCATCAATTAATGGATAACCCTTTTCTTTTATTATATGAGATACAGTAGATTTACCTGAAGATATTCCGCCTGTCAAACCTATTAATATACAATTATTTTGTTTCATACCAACTGTCACCTGTTTCTAAATCAACTATAAGAGGTACATCTAATTTTATACAATTTTCCATTATACCCTTCATCAGTTCTTTTATCTCTTCTACTTCTTCTCTATCTGCTTCAATTATAAGTTCATCATGGATTTGCAGTATTAATCTTGATTTTAGATTCCTATTTTTCAACTCATTATATACTTTAACCATTGCTACCTTTATTATATCTGCAGCTGAACCTTGAATCGGAGTATTCATAGCTATACGTTCTCCAAAAGATTTAATATTAAAATTCTTAGCTTTAAGTTCAGGGATATATCTTCTTCTATGGAGTATAGTCTCTACATATCCATTTTCTTTCCCCAAATCAACTATATTTTCCATATATTCCTTAACCTTTTCATAATTTCTTAGATAGTTATCAATATATTCCTTTGCTTCTTTTCTTGAAATATTTAAATCCCTTGATAATCCAAAATCAGATATTCCATAGATTATTCCGAAGTTTACAGCCTTGGCATTGCTTCTCATTAAAGATGTAACTTCTTCTCTTGGTACATTAAATACTTCTGAAGCCGTCTTTGTATGAATATCTTCATTAGTATTAAATGCTTCAATTAATTTTGAATCTCTAGATATATGTGCTAATACTCTTAACTCAATTTGAGAGTAGTCTGCATCTACTAAAATATAGTCCTTATTTTCTGCAATAAAAGCTTTTCTAATCTTTCTTCCATCATCAGTCCTTATTGGTATATTCTGTAAATTTGGTTCTGTACTGCTTATTCTTCCTGTAGTAGTTATGGTCTGGTTAAAACTTGAGTGAATCCTATCTGTATCTTTGTTTAAAAGATTCAATAATCCATCTATATATGTTGATTTTAATTTTACAATTTGTCTATATCTAAGAATTTTATTAATTATAGGATGCTGTTCTTTTAATTTATCTAAAACTTCTACATCTGTAGAATATCCTGTTTTTGTCTTCTTAATAACTGGTAAAGATAATTTTTCAAATAAAATTTCTCCTAATTGTTTAGGTGAGTTAATGTTAAATTCTATATCTGCTAATTCATATATATCCCTTGTTAAAGTATCTATCTCTTCATTATATTCTTCTCTAAGTCCATTTAATTCTTCCTTATCTATTTTAAATCCATAATATTCCATACTGCCTAACACTTCAACTAAAGGTAATTCCACATCATAGTAAAGTTCCAGCATTTCCTGCTCTTCAATAATCTTTTTCATATTATCTTCTATATTGAAAACTGTATCCAATAAAAATGCTAAATAATCTCCTATTTCTTCCTTACTTAGTTCATCAAAGCTTTTCTTGGACTTTCCTTTTCCTAGTAAAATTTCTTCGTCTTTACCATAATAACCTAAGTATTCTTTACTTATATTATTTATAGAATAAGATGTCTGAGATGGGTTAATTAAATATGCAGCTATCATAGAATCAAATACAATACTTTCTACTTCAATTCCTAATCTTTTTAAAATAATTATATCTGACTTTAGATCATGACCTACTTTTTTAATTGATTTATCTTCAAATATAGATTTAAAACTATTAGCAAACTCTTCTTGATTATCTAGATAGATAATATTCATTGAATTTGCTGTTTTAATCCCTACAGCCATTATTGTATCCTCAATATATTTATTATTTGATACAATAAACTTAAATCCAAACTTATTTTCTTCTTTTATAGTACTAATTAATTCTTCATAGCTTGAATAATCTATTATATTGTAAGATAAAGAAGAATATATCTCTTCTTCTTGCAAATCTTCACCTGCTATTTTACTAATTAGACTATTAAATTCAAGCTCTTCATAAAGCTTTCTTAAAGCTTCCCAATCTGGCTCCCTAGTCTTTAAATCTTCAAGACCAATTTCTATAGGTACAGAAGTTATAATTTCTCCAAGCTTTCTGCTTAGAAATGCAATATCTTTATTTTCTATTAAGTTCTCTTTTAATTTTTTACCACTGATATTTTCTATATTTTCATATATATTTTCAATTGTACCATATTCTTTTAACAATTTTAGTCCAGTTTTTTCACCAATTCCTGGTACTCCTGGAATATTATCGGATTGATCTCCCATTAATCCTTTTAAATCAATAAGCTGCTCTGGAGTAATTCCATATACTTCTACTATTTTATTTCTATTAAATTCCTCTATTTCTGTAATACCTTTTCTAGTGATTAAAACTCTTGTATTATCTGTAGCAAGTTGAAGATAATCTTTATCTCCAGTTACTAAAACAACTTCCATTGATTCCTTTTCACCTATTTTGGCTAATGTACCTGCTATGTCATCGGCTTCAAATCCTGAAAGCTCTAAATATTTTATGTTCATAGCATCAAGTATTTCTCTTATAATTGGAAATTGTTGTACTAGTTCTGAAGGTGTAGCCTGTCTATGTCCTTTATATTGTTCATATTGTTCATGTCTAAAAGTAGGTCCCTTCTTATCAAAAACTACACATATATAATCTGGATTAATTTCCTCTTCCACTTTATATAACATTGTTAAAAATCCGTAAACTCCATTTGTATATACATTATTTTTATTGGACAATAAGGGCAGAGCATAAAATGCTCTATGTATTAAAGCACTTCCATCTATAATCATTAATTTTTTCTTATCCATTAGATCACTCCATTCTTTACTACTTTATAGTATACCTCAAAACATAATTTCAGTAAACAAAAGGTAAAATAAAATATTGATTATTTTAGTATTCTATGCTATTATATTTGAGTAATGTATTTGCCGGTGTGATGGAATTGGCAGACGTAGTGGACTCAAAATCTAATTCGTCGGTTATATTAACGAAACACCAAAAGCCCTATATACCAAGGGTTACAGCAACTTAGCAAACTGTAATATTCTCAATATCCCTCCTGCACATCCTTCTAAAATCTATTGAATGAGTAGGTACTGCGGATAAAAAATTTAGGCCGGTGTGTCGGAATTGGCAGACGACCTCGACTCAAAATCGAGTACTATAATGGTGTGTGGGTTCGAGTCCCACCACCGGCACCAATATCAAAAGGCTCCTTAGCTCGCAACTAAGGAGCTTTTTTATTGTCCAAAATTCTTAATCATTTTAGGATTCTAATTCTTCTTTTGTAGGTTCTAAAACGCTTACAATAGCATTAGCAGAAGAAACCTTGCTACTAGGGTCCAAATGTGTATAAATATTAGATGTTGTAGAAATATCGCTATGTCCTAGCCATTCTTGGATTTCTTTCAAACCCCTACCTTTTTTGTATAGTAAGCTGGCACAAGTATGTCTCAAATCGTGAAATCTGATTTTACGCAATCCATTATTTTTCAAGATTATTGAAAAATGCTGTGTTAAATACCCAGGCTTTAATCGTTCTCCCATTTTATTTACATTTATAAACTCTATATATTTTTCATTATAACTACTGCCGCATAGTCTTCTGTTCTCAGCTTGTTCCTTTTTCATATTAAAAAGCAAATCTTCGACTGGCTTAACCAAGTGAAGTATTCTCATACTAGATTTCGTTTTAGTCCCTTTTTTCTCTACAACAATATTACCTCTACCATCACCAATATTTGTTTCCGTTACAGTATAATGGATTGAAATTTTCTTTGCTTTGAAATCAATAGCATCCCACTTTAATCCAAGAACTTCACTACGACGTAGTCCATAGAAACCTGCTAAGATAATGGCTAATTCCATAGGGTCTCCTTTTGATACTTCAAACAGTTTAATTAGTTCTTCTTCTGTGTAATAAGAGCCATTGAACTTTTCTTGTTTAGGTCGTTCTATTTTGTCTGCTGGATTAGATTTAATTAAATCCAGTTGAAAAGCATGTTGCAGGGCTTTACGCACATTAGCATGGCGTCGTATAACTGTATTTGGCGATAATCCTGAATTTAACCCATGCTGATAATAGTCTTGGATATATTTAGGGTTCTCCTCCATTTCTTTAAGCGTATACGCTTTTTCTTTGAAATAAGGGATGATGCTCTTATTAATAACACTGTTATATGATGCAAAGGTTGTAGTCTCAATGCGTGATTTCATCATCTCCAACCAATCAAGCATAAAATCTGTAAATAATATGGAAACCTCATCCGTTGCTGGATTAATACTCTTGGCTGGGTTAGTATCAATCCAACCTAGTTCTAAAGCATAGTCAAGAGCTATAGTTATTATCTCGTGTAGTTGTAAAATAACTTTCTTAGTTGCATGATGCTCTGTTTTTACATAGTTATAGAACCTCTCTATAACAGTAGCACTTAACTCGCACACTTTAGTTGTCTTATCCTCGAAGTATGGGCGGATAAAAAATCTTATATTGTGGTTATATATTGATAGTGAATTATCATTAACCGACTTAGCCCTATCTTTTATAAACTGCTCTAACAATAAGTGAACCGGAATATCTTTGCCAGTTGAAATATCTTCTGGTACATAATTCTTTCTTGTTTCCAACAACATGGTCTCAGCACGTTTTTTATTTCCTTTCACAGGAAGTCCTGTACTTATTGATTTTGTCTTTCTTTTGCCATCACTACCCTTATAATTTATTATCATGTGATAATATCCATTTTTCTCTCTTAAATGTCCTGCTAACATAATTTTCTTCCTCCTTTAATATTAGCAGCCAACCATCTACTACTGACACTGGTATTATACCGCTACTGCTGGCTGTTTACAATTGTTGACGCATTAGACTTTAAGCTACATCTATATACTGCAAGATATGTAGCTTAGGAATTTTGTAAACTCTACCTATCTT
Source organism: Tissierella pigra (assembly GCF_009695605.1). GTDB lineage: Bacteria > Bacillota > Clostridia > Tissierellales > Tissierellaceae > Tissierella > Tissierella pigra. The sequence continues at coordinate 21,226 of NZ_VUNQ01000030.1, read as the reverse complement.
GAAATGTTTAACCTCATTGTTTTTTAGAAGTCTATAGGCTGTTTTTGTACTAATTCCAAGCATCTCACTCATTTGCTCTGCATCTACTACCTCTGGGTATTCGTTAAATATATCTGTTTTAACATTTTCTACTTTCACTGTAATTCCTCCTAAATTATTACTTTTCTATGAAGGACGTTGAACAGGTCACGGGATAACATTATTGTATTTAATTTTTGCCCTCGTCTATACGAGCACTGTGACCTTATCAACAATCCCTACTACCTTTCTTCTTTACTCTTTTACTCCTACAGTATTTGCTCCCCATATTCATTCATGTCAAGGCCTAGTTATCTTCCTATCCATCCTAAATAAACAATATAAATTCACTTAACAAATATGGTATGATTTTATACAAACGGTTAGTTTTATCTTATTTCCTAAATCCCATACAAGACCTGCTACTTTACACACTATGGGATTCAATACTATCTTTCCTAGCATTAATATCTATTGTTTTCCAAACCCTTATTTGCCCCTAAATAGACTTTAGACTTTCACTAGGGTAATTGTACCTATTTGTAGATTAGAAAGCTTCTAGTGGCAATTTAGAGCGTCTAAGGACAAACTGTCTCTACATAGCTTGTAGGGCCAATTCAAAGTCATTTTGGTCGGTCTATTTTCAGATAAAACCATTAAATACTCGACTACCTACTTCTTTAATTTAAGGTACTGCTCAATATAAGCCTTGTACTCTTCTTCAGAACCACTATGATTATCGATTATTGTTTTCTTTAATAAAGATACAAGGGAGTAACAACTAATAGGATGTTCCTTGGCAATCTTCTCTACCAACTCTTCAACATTCGGCTCAAATAGGCTAAGCTGTAATGTAGGGAAGATACCAATAAGTTCATTAATAAGCTCATCAATAAAGGTATTTATAGATAAGCTAATATCTATCTCAGGGATAACTATCCTATTAAGTGATGAAAGCATGTAGTCTACCTCATTCCAAGTAAGTTTCCCATCATAATCGTGCACTCCAAAGCTAGTTCCATTTGTTAAATTTGATGAAATTGCTTTATTTATTTTCATTTATATAGTCTCCTTTGTTTTATAGTTATTAAATTTCGTATGGTATTTACCTTAAATATTAAAATCTATGGGGGTTTATACTTATTTATATATAGACTCTTAAAACTAGTTCTTGTCCTTGACACTTTCACACACCTCCTGGTTTTACTTTTACTAATAAGTTGTATTAGCTAATGCCTGATTGAATTTTATGTTTTTGAGAAATATTTTCCACTTTAAGTTTTGCTGTCGACTTGGATTTACAACTTATGTTTTATATAGTTCGATTTGTGCAACGCCTGATTTTGCAGAAACAAAAAAGAATAAAGTTTTTTATAGCCTTTCGGCCTAGAAGTAGGTATAATTTATTGGTAACCATCAGTTTTAAGGAGGGGATGAAATGCCTCGAACAAAGAAATTAACGCAAATTGAGAAGCGTGCATTAATAAAGCAACAGATAAAAATTGAACCATCTTTGTCTTCAAGAACAATTGGAAAACAGCTTGGCGTAAGTCATGTAACCGTAGAAAAAGTGCGAAAAGAACTGCTTGCAAGTGGACAATTAACCACTGTGGACACTTTACCTGAATACCTGTCTCATCCATACCTAAAAGAGCATCCTGAGATACTCGAAGGCCTTGATGCTAGAGGCTTACGAGCACTAAAGGCACCAGGAGTTTTAAATTTAATGCAAGAACGCGGTTCACTAAGCCCTCGTAGCTGTCAAGCTGCACTTAATAGGCAGCGAAAAGCAGATAGACGTAAAAACACCTCTGGTATGGTACCAGAGGTAGATATAAGACAGTGCGACCTGCTTACAAATGATTTAAGTTGGATAGCCGATGATAGCGTGGATTTAATTCTAACGGATTTACCCTATTCTGTGGATTATGTTGAACTTTATCGCGCACTAAGTAAATTAGCAGGACGTGTACTTAAAAAAGATGGTATAGCAAGCCTTGTATGCATGACAGGATACGGAGCACTTCCTGAAATTATGAGTGCTCTGCATACCGATAAAAGATTATGCTATAACTGGACGCTTACCACTATATTTCCAAGACGGTCATCTAATTTGGGTTGGATTGGTGTTAGTTCTTTTGCCAAGCCAGTTATACACATGACCTGTGGGACTAGATATAAGGGTGAGATTTACAGCGACCTAATAACAGCTAGTCCTGCCAATAAAACCCGTGAAATAGAGTGGGAACAACCACTTGATGTATTCGACGAACTCGCTAAGAGGTTTATTCAACATGGTGATAGTGTGGTACTTGACCCCTGTTGCGGAGCTGGTACAAGCCTACTAGCAAGTCTACACACTGGCTCCTGTGCTAAGGTTATTGGTATGGATATAAAGGACGAGTGCGTAAAAATAAGTAAGCGTAGGATTACTGAATATCTCGAATATAAGGATTAGTAGTAATTCTAACTTATATCACTTCCTATGTAATATTCCACATCTATTTTCCCTTATGGAATATATATCATATGCCTAGCCTATCTAATTATTATGAAGCAAGACTCCCTTATACGATACAGTACTCTCTCCTTCCCAACCTTATTATATCCTGCATTACTCCTTCCCCTATTTCTATATCAGAAGGGCCTCTTTCACTGTTTAATTACCTTAATAAATAAAATTGATTTCACTTAACAAATGCGGTATGATATTATAAATCTTATATTATTATCATTATTATGGAGGCGATAACTAGTGACACCTGAATCTGAGAACAAACGTGTAGATTTGAGTATTTATAGCAATTTATTATTATCCACGACTTCGAGGTTGGATAATCTTGCAAATAATTCTATTTATAAATCCATAACAGATTCGTCTAATAATATTGCGGATGCTGATTCCCAGTCACTTAATCGAATCCTAAACACGCGAGGAATATCGAAAGCTAAGTTTATTGTGTATGTTTCTACAGAAGATTTTAAAGTCTTAAAAAAATATGAACGATATAACAAAATAAAGCCTCTAAATAGCCAGAGCCTTACCATTGATGGTATGGTGCGTGTACAGCAATCCATTGTACTTATTGGCTACCATAAAATTTTAAAACGATTAAACATAACTATTTTGCAGCTAGTGGACATTGTAAGCGGATATACATCCCCGGCAGATGATATTTATGCCCTACTTAATGCTTGCGGAGTAGGATTATACCAAGACTACTTAAACAGCCCATTACCAGAGCATTTACCTAGTGTTTCTAGACCGACTTATACAAGCAAAGATGAACGCAACACACTAATAATATTAATGTATTTAAATGGATTGGGTCTAAGACAACTTGAAAACTCTGGCTTTGGTATCAAGAAGGCTGCTATACGTAGTATATTGATAAAGGCTGGTGTGTACAAAGGTGCAGAGGAAGGTAAGATACGCCACCAATCTGGGGAATGGCATGAGGGTAATTTTCCTAGATTTGATAGTACGGCGAATAAGTTTGATAAAATAGCAAGGTCAAAGCTCAACACCTGGAAAAGCCAGCGAAAGAAACTATTTGAGTTGCGAAGTAATGCATCTTTTACCCAGCAACAAATTGCTGATTTACTTGGATGTAGTAAGGCATACTACTGCAATGTGGAAAATGGGCGTGAAACTCCATCACAGGTATTCTTAAGCAAAGTAATTAAGCTATTTGGCTTAGAACCTGATTCTATAAATGAGATAGCAAAGGTAAATACCCTAAGACATAAACAAGCTATTGAAGCAGATGAAGAGAGAACAGATTATTATGACGGTTATGATGAACACTATTTTAAAAGCGCTAATGTAAATACTGGCTATCAAAGCCCACTATAAAATCATTTTGTATGAAAATGAAAAATAGGATACGACAGTATCCTATTTTTCACTTAAACAATTAAAGTAAACCCAGTAATTCATCTAAATCTGCGACGCTCGGTTGACTGTCAATTAGAGTATAGTTGTATAAATAACCATTTCTAACCTTAGAGTGTGTTTTGGTGATAATTGTACTATAGATGTTTCCATATTGAGACGTTACTTCAACCTCTGTATTAATAGGTAACTCCTTACCTTGGACAAATATCTTTGAATCACCTACTTTAATACTCTCAAACTTACCTTTAATAGTGGCCATCTTATTCACCTCCTTTGTTTTAAAATATACTTTGCTTTTTGACATGCCTGTTTTTGTTTGATAAAGTTTAAAATTAATATTTTAATTTTATATTTTCAGCATCGGCCTAGGGCATCCTTGAAATCAATTGATAAAAAGGAGTTTAGGCAACCTCACTAAAAATCGAATATAAAAATATCATCCTCTAGAAAATTTACAGGTTAATTAATAGAATATCTTTCCACCTTATCTAATTTTACCAGAGACTCTATAGTCATATTCTTTATACACCATTTAAAACTCTTTAAAAGCCTTTTATATCATCACTTAAGGATTTATATCTAAAAATATTTAAAACTTATCCTAGGGCATTTTAAAACGCCTAGGGTTATAGTCTCAACCTTAGTTATAGAGCCCATTTGCAGATGTTTTAGCATGTCATTTCCTCACAAATAAAACCTTTAAAAACTTATTGTATCCGCAGTTATTCTCTCACGCCCTTTGTCATCATACATCGCCAAAAACTTATGCAAATCACGGAGTGGAGGTATGTTAGTTGGGTCTGGTTTCATATCGTCACCAAGGAACTCTATATATGATACTGATGGTTCAGCCGGATAGCTGGATTGATTATCTATCAATCGCATTAGATCTGAAGTTTTAATCCGACGGTGATTCCCTGCACTTCGATAAGTTTTAAGCTTCCCTGAATTAGTCCACCTTCTAATACTCTCCGTGCTTACACCTGCAAGTTCACTTGCTTGGGCTACAGTCAAAAGTTTATCCTTCATAAATACACCTCTTTTCTATATTATATAAACTTAATCAAAGCTAATGTACAAACCTATACTTAACTTTGTTTAATATTGTATAACCTGAAAAGGCCTGAAGTAGAATCTAAGGTATTAATTTTGGTTAAAATAATAAATGTGGTACACCAAACTAATATTTGATGTACCACATTTATTTTATACAGTAATTTTCCTACACGACCACTTCTTGCTCTATAAATTCATCAAAACTATCTATGTCTTTAAAGGCTACATCGTTCCCTAGGGCTTCAAAGTGCTTTCTTCCACACTTAATCTTAGCACTTTCCGTTGGTCTTAAGGCGTCAAACATTATGTCTCCCTTGGTTTCTAGCACGAAGTAGAGTTTATCCTTACCGTCTATATCTATTAATACCACCCAGTCTGGATTATAGGTACCCAGTGGAGTAGCTATGGTAAACCAGTTAGGTAGCTTGGCGTATAACTTAATATTCTTATTGTTTTCAAAGCTAGTCGCAAAACTTTCCTCATTAGCACTGTCGTAAACTACATACTCATATACTGACTTCTTACTTTCTATCATATTCTTGGATAAGTAGCCTGTAAGCTCCTCTTTCTCAAAAATTTCTTGAGCATAATATTCATCATCACCTATCTTGGTATACTTAATACCGTCAACAATCATAAGCCTCATTTTAGCAGTTATAATCTGAACTACTTGCTCCATATATCTTTGAGGATTCTTCTTGAATAGATGTATAGTCTTGCTTCTTAAAAGTATTTCTACAATGGTTTGCCTCGTTAAGTTAGTTTCATTCTGTAAATAGGCAATTATATCTGGGATGTTTTCCTGTAAGTCATTTAAACCTACTGCATACCTATCTGATTCCTTAGCTACAACCCCACCAACACCTATGTCTAGACCAGCTTTTGTATATACAAGTTTGGCGGAACTTACGGATAGACTGTTCTGCATTTCCTTGCAACATTCATCAATCAACTTTTCACTGTCAAAGTCTACAGAATAGGTAGTCTTATACTTTATCCTATCCCATAGGTCTTTAAATTCAGGGTCTAAATATACTTGTTTATTTAGTTTAATGGTCTTTTTATCACTATTATTCTTGATATTAAGGCTACTACATACCTTTCTTGCAAGAGCTGTAATCTCAGCTCTTACGGTTTCATATTCTTTAGGTATATTCAGTTTGCCATCTTTTAAAGCAAGCTTCAACTTATCCTGTACCTTTCCTGCCTCATCAATATATCCATTATCTAGGAAGTCCTTGACTATAGTCTCAGAGGCTTCTTGTCCTAGATATTCTATACTTCCATCTATCTGTTTTGCTGGAATATTTGCGAATAAATGACTTTCAACAACCCCAAATCTTATACCACTTTCAGTTTCATATTCTTTCTGAAGAGCATCTGCAAAGTCTTCGTAACTCTCATTTGCCATAACTGTCAGGGTGTTAATAGAAAAACCGTGTTGACGTTCTCCATCTTGGTTTACAGAAAGTCGAAGGCCTCGTCCTATTTCCTGACGCTTCTTAACCTCACTTCTTGTTTCATTTAGTGTACATATCTGAAATACATTAGGGTTATCCCAACCTTCACGAAGTGCAGAGTGGGAGAAGATAAATCTAAGCTTAGTATCAAAAGATAATAAGCGTTCCTTATCCTTCATAATAAGATTATAGGCGTCCTCGTCGTCCAAAGTTGAACCACTGGTATCTTTTAGGATACCTTTCTTATCGGCTGAAAAATAGCCATTATGGACATCTTCAGCAGCAGTATCTAAATCAATATCCTTAAATAGGGTATTATACTTAGGCTGTCTTATAAGGTCAGAGTAATGTTTCTCAAAAAGCTGAGCATAAATACCCTTTTGGGTGGTTCCATCTTTATCATAATAGCGATAGTTAGCCACACGGTCTATAAAAAAGAGGCTTAGGACCTTAATACCTTGCTTATTAAGTATGAGTTCCTTATTTAAATGTTCCTCTATCGTCTTTCTTATCTGTTGCTCTTTTATGGCTAAGTCATCCACATCCCCTATGGCTTTACCTATACGCAAAATATCTGGCTTGCTTGTAAAAGCAACATACTCGTTTCCTTCTTCGCAATAAATCTCACTTATGATATAACCCTCGTAGACATCTCGACCCTTTGATTTATCATATAGGTCATCTCCACGTTTTAAAGTTACAGTACTTCGTTTAACTTCACCCTTATTATTCTTAACATCCATCTCTATCTTTGCTGTAATAGTCGACTTCTTGTTATCCACGGATAAAAGTTTCAAGTAGGCATTGTTATGATAGTCCCTAGTAGCAAATCCTGCTACCTCTATCTGTTTCACCAACTCCAAATTATAACTATCTACTGCGTCTAGCTTATATACCAAGTTGTGCTTCTCCACATGGGTAGCAGAGTAGCGTAGAGTACATAGGGGGTTAAGAGACTTGATAGCTTCCTTGGACTTAGGTGTTGTATCTACTGATTGAGGCTCATCTATAATAACAAAGGGTCTAGTTTCCTGTATAAGTTCAATAGGTTTCATACCGTTTAACCTATCATTTGTCCTATGGATAATATTTGCCTTGTTTTCCTTAGTAGGGTCTGTAAAACTCTTCCTAAAGGCATCTATATTGATAACCATAATCTCTATATTATCGCTTACTGCAAAGCTTCTAACCTGTTCTAGCTTACTACTATCATAAATAAAGAAGTTATAAATTGTATTATCAAATAAATCCTGAAAATGTTCCTTAGTAATCTGTAAGGACTTGTAAACCCCTTCTTTAATAGCAATACTTGGAACAACAATAATAAACTTAGAGAAGCCATATTTTTCATGGAGTTCTAGTATTGTCCTAAGGTAAACATAAGTCTTACCTGTGCCCGTCTCCATCTCCACATCAAAATCAAAGTTACCAGCCTTTAACCTTTTAGTTTGCGGTAAACCATTCCTAAGTTGGATCTCCTGAAGGTTTTCTAATATCTCATCTTCATCAAGCTCAAGCCTATTACCAATACCGTTGGCACTATCATAAATACCTATCTGTCCCTTGTATGCTGATACAGTAAAATTAGTCTGCATAGGTGTTTGTCCCCTGAATAAATCAACAATAGAGGCTATGGCTTGGTGTTGGTATTCTAAATCTTTATCAAATTGCAGTTTCATTTAAACCATACCTCCTTACAAAGTTATAAATTCTTCAATCCCACCAGATTTGAGTATTTCTTTGATATTGGTCTTGTTGCTGTCTGTCTTAAACCCATTATCCTTAAATACAACTCTGGTGCTCTCAGGTGCTAATTCCTTTACCTTTTCTAAAATTCCTTTAGCAACTTCTGTTGTAATCTCGTTATCAAGACAAATCATAAGCATACCAAAGCCAATAGAATAGACTTTCTTCTGAGCAATTGTAAACTCATCAACTGGATAGTCTAGGTCAAGTCCGTATTTAATCATTATCTCGTAGACAACATCCAGCGCTGTCCTGCCGTCTACATAGTTATCTACATAGTCCAATATAGATTGCTCTAAATTATCATAGTCTGGTTGCCATTTACGAATATTGGAAGTGTCAAGTTTCAATACTTTAAATCCAATATCAAGATTCTGTGCTTCTAGTACTTTTTCTTCTTTAATCTTTTCACCTGCACGGCGAATACGCTCTTTGCCTATCTCGCATATATTCATATAACCAGCCTTGTACGCTTCAGACTTTTCATCTGTCGACTCAGGAAGCTGAACCATAATAAACTTTCGGTTTCCACCATCTTTGACATTAAGTTTCATTACGGCATGGGCGGTGGTTGCAGAGCCAGAGAAGAAGTCTAGGATTAAATCATTGCCAAATGAAGCTAACTCAAGTAAATTCTCAATAATTCCTACTGGCTTAGGAAAGTCAAACACCTTATTGCTGTCAAATATATCTCTGATTGCCCTAGTCGCCTTTTTATTCCCCTCTACATTTATCCACAGATTCCCGGGTTGTTTTGTTCTGTTTTCTAAATAAAATTTTTGATAGACTTGCCAAACCTTTACACCATCTTTTTCTATCTGTTTCCATTCAATCAAGTTGTTCTCAACAAGCTCATCGTATTTACTTTTGCCACAAATCCATCTGCTTTCGTATCCTGTTGGTCCAAGAGGAAATACTTCCGTTCCATCAGGAGCAATAATAGGAAAGTACATGGTTGGTCTATCCTCTCGACGGTCTTCGCCCCCTGTTCTCCTTAATGGACGAGTAAGATATTTACCATCTTTATCTTCCAAATTATAGATTTTTGCATCATCTTCAGTAAAGCTCAATCCCCGAATTGTTACCGATTCTCTTAACTTTGCATAAACAAGAATATAGTCTATTTCATTTACAAAACCATCAAAACCACCGCCAGTTGGCGTTCCAGTGGCTCTTGTAATACAGGTCAAAAAGTTATCTACTCCAAATACTTCACCACAAATCTTTTTCAGATTGTCAATTTCATTATCATCAATACTAATAAAAATAACCCCATCATCTGTAAGCAAATTCCTTGCTAGCCTCAATCTAGGGTACATCATATTAAGCCAGTCAGTATGATAGCGTCCACTTGCTTCTGTATTCGTACTTATTCTATTACCCTCGCTATCCACTTGCCCTGTGACTTTCTTGTAGTTTTCAAGACTATCGCGGAAGTCATCAGGATATACAAAGTCATTTCCTGTGTTATATGGAGGATCTATATATATCATTTTAACCTTACTATGGTAGCTCTTTTGTAAAAGCTTTAATACTTCAAGGTTATCACCTTCTATATAAAGGTTCTGGGTGTTATCCCAGTCCTTGCTTTCCTCTTTGGAGGGTCTTAGTGTACCTAGTGAAGGTGTTTGAGATAAACGCAAGGCTCGTCCTTTGCCGTTCCATGTGAAGTTGTAGCGTTCGTTGCTATCTTCTACATAATCACCTAATACTTGTTGTAGCTTTTCAAAGTCTACCTTATCCTCTGTAAAGACTTCTGGGAATATCTGTTTCAATTTTTGAATATTTTCTTCTGCTATATCAGGGGTATTGCCCTTAAGAGTTGTCTCTATCATTAAAATTCCTCCTTTTAACTTATTGTAATTATAGAATTTGCAATCCTTCGTTCTCTTCCATCTGCTGTAGTATAAAATCTCTGTTCAATTCCATAGAGTAAAAGCTTAAGTTCGTGCTCAGAACTGATACAAAAAGCGCCATCCTCTGCAATTAAATCTGAACAATATTCTTTTATACTATTAAATACAGCAACTTTCTGTTCATTATCATATCTATTCATTGTATCAATAGCCATCGCTATCCTTTTTCTATTAGCTTGTTTCACATTTTCTGCCGAATAATCATTCTGCAAACTAATAAAGTCATTCCCTAAAAATATAGTGGTTTCTTCTTGTGTAGCTTCACGGTACAAAACACTAATGCCATCAAAAATTCTAGATATAGAAGACAATTTTTTGAAATACATTATATCAACATCCTTAATATATATAGCATCAGGTATTAAATTTATTGTAATATCTCGGCTATTAGATTCGAATGAATATCTATCTCCTAGACTAATACATCTTCTGTATTTCAATTGGCTCCTTGTTATACTCTGGAAATAATACACATTGTTATCCTGATATGTAAAAATAAAATCTAGATTATCTGCCTCTTCACGTGTTAACAGTGCATTATATTCAGCTGATATAAATTCTCCTCTCAATAAATCTAGGCAATATTCTTTTTGTGAAAAATGTTCTATCCCAAACCAACTGTCTTCATCTAAGTTATGAATAGGACTATATTCTACAAAATGCATTAAATTATCGGGTAGTGTATATAAAGTTTCTCCTGTTAATATTTTACGATATTTGAAATCAGTTCCTCGCTTCCTTATCTTCCCTATTGTATGATTCATCTTAATATTCCCCCTCATCAATAAATGTAGTGTTATTAATACGCCTTAATTTAGGGAATACAGTGCCCCTAGTTGTATTAATTTCTCTCTTACTTATAATGAATAGCTTAATATTATTTGCAGTAGTAATATAATAAAATTTATATCTAAACAATAAAAATAAAGGGTTGTAATACAAAGTCTGAGAAAAAAATGTAAATACAAAAACAATTAAGTAAACAAATATCATTGTTTCTGCCGAGTTAACACTGAGTGCAACAAAGAAATATCCTAGATAACTCGGTAGAAATGAACTGTTGGCTTCTTCAACACTTAACAAATCATGATTTATATCATCTTTACTCAGCCATCTTTTCATCCAAATACTAATTAGAGTTAGTAACAGTGGAAATAAAAGAAATCCTATATGTGAAACCCAAATTGGGAATATTCCCAAGAATGGTATATAACATTTCTCTTTTATCAAATAAACAACAATCATCGTAGAAGTTGCATTGAATGTTAATAAAATTTTATATAAGAAACTCATCTTTACCTCCCTCCAATTGTTTGGCTAATTATTATTAGTCAATTTATCTAAATATAGCTCCAATCTCTTTATCTCAATATTCAGTTCCATCTTACGATTAAACTGGGTTTCCTTTTTCAACTTAGCTCGTAAGCTTGTAATCTCTTGTTCTATATTTTCTATCTTAGCTGAAAGTTCTCTTGCCTCTACACCAGTTATATCATCTTTCAGTGGCATAATAGTTGATAGGTTATAAATACTGATATAATCAACAATATCACTATAAAGTGCATAGAAGTTTGTAAATCTCATTTGCTTTATATCAAGCTTTGCAAATAAATCATTATCACTTTCCAGCCAATCAGTAGCGATAAACTCCTCAATGGTATTCTTACTGCTATCGCTTTGGTTAGTCCTTTGGTGAGCCACATAAAAAAGTATTTTATCCTCCAACTTAAAAATCAGTAACATAGGGTAGGGTATAGTCCCCATCATAATCTCAGCTATTCTTTTAAGTTTGTAGTCCTTATTTAAAACTATTTCTACAACTTCAATCTCAGGATAATCTCGCTCTTCATCCCTATAGACTGCTATATTTATAGTTTCTGACTTCAAGCAGTAAAGCCAGGTTATCTTACCTATGGTATCTGTAAACAAGGATTTGTCACTTGTAGACAGGTCAGCATTTTCATAAAACAACTTTTTATAAATAGTATTGCCGATAAAACAATTGTCAGGAATGTTTAAAAACTTATAAGTATCCATAGTCTCACCCCTTAACTTTTTAAGACTAAAAAAGTAATCAGTTCGAAGTCTTCGATGCCATCAAACAGGCTCTTTTGCATTGAAGTACCGCCTTTAGAGAATAAACTGGCTATCCCTATATCTTGCTTTTTACCTATTAAGTTTTCAATGGAGTTTTCCAGCAAATCAGAGTAATGCTCCATCTTACGACCATCATTGGTCTCTTTATTAAATTCCTCTACTAACTCTTTTAATACTTCATTTTTACCAGAGCATAGTTTCTTATAGTAATCCAGTATCTTCTTAGCATGAAGGAAGGATAGCTGTACCTCTCCATCGTCTGTAATATAGACCATATAGTAAGGGAATAGTGGGTTCTGCTCCTTGCTTTGCTCCTTACCCTTAACCTGCCTTAAGGTAAAGATTACTCCTGGCTTCACTATATCGCTGATGCTCTCATCTATTTTAGCAACGGCATACATACCACTTGGTGCTTCATCTAAGGTTTTTCTTTTGGTTTTCATATATTCCATTAGTTCTATTTTAAAGTCATTAAAGGTAAGGTCTGTAATTGATATAGCACCTGATATATCCTCTAAGTCTACAACTTCATTCTGTAACTTTTTAAGCTGCTTTTTACGGTATTCTAGGTCCTTCATTTCTTTACTAGGATTTGTCTCAATTACATTTTCCTCACCTGTTGCTGATACATCTAGTAAAACCATTCTGCCCTTGACACGCTGTTGTAGGTTTATATACTCGTCCAAATCAGCAGTAGGCCAGAAATTTACTAATTTGATTTGTTGGTTTAAAGAGCCTATACGGTCAATACGACCAAACCTTTGGATAATCCTAACTGGGTTCCAGTGTATATCGTAGTTTACAAGATAATCGCAGTCCTGTAGGTTCTGGCCTTCAGATATACAGTCAGTTGCAATAAGAATATCAATATATTCATTAATCTCTGAGTATACCTTGGAACATTCTTTTGAAATAGGTGAAAATAAAGTTAGGACTGTGTTTATATCAGTCATCTTAACTGACTTTCTTAAATCCTTTGGTATTGACAAAGTAGAGTGATTATCTCCACTACCTGTTACAATAGCAGAGTAGATACCCTTATTTGCAAATTCCTCGGATAAATGCTTGTACAAGTACTTGGCCGTATCTGCAAATGCTGTAAATATTATTACCTTTCTATTATTAGGGTTTATAGGGTTCTTAATCTTGTTTTCTATTAACCGCCTAAGCTCTATTAGTTTGGCGTCTCTATCAGGTGTTACATTTATGGCTTCTAAAAGTATGGTTTCAAGCTTGTCCTTATCATCTAAAAGGTCTTGTTGCCACTTTATAAGGTCCATATCTTGCAGTAGGACCTTGACATTATTACCAAACATCAGACTGTCATATTCTGGGTCATCTATATCAATATCTCCAATATCCATCTCAGCATCATAATCAAATTGTCTTTTTTCTATTGCCTCAAGAGTTTTATCTATCTTATAGAGGATATTTTCAACGGTTAAGGCAAAAGAATTAATAGAACTTTCCATCCTCTTTAAGATACCTATACGCATTAACCCAACTAGACTTTGTTCCCTGTCGGCTTGCCTGAAAATACTGTTGTTTACCCCTACCTTCATATCATATTTACTCTCATAAGAGGCTCTTTTTTCAGGTAATACATAACTCAAAGGTGAATAAACACATAGGGTAAGTTTTTTTATAAGTCTGTTGATTTCCTCTATTGGTGGAAACTCTCCTTTGGTATCAATAATAGGGTATCTATTTTCAGGAGCAAGTCTTTTTGGAAACTTACCTATCTCGTCTAAGTTATAATACTTCTCTATATGCTTTCTTGAACGGGCAATTGTTACAGTATCCAGTAGTTTAAAGTAATCTAAATCCATCATATTAACAAAGGTTTCCGTTGTTCTATCTAGGTCGGGCAGTTCAGACCACCTGTTAAATACAGTCTGGGCTTTCCTAAGGATAATCTCTAGATTATCTAGACCAACGCTTTTAAAGGCATCATTCCTCCCCTCCGTTATGAAAGCGATCTGGTTCTTTATATCATTCATCTTATTGTTTACTGGAGTTGCTGATAGCATTAGAACCTTGGTCTTAACTCCTGCCTTTATAATGTCATTCATAAACCGTTCATAGCGGGTAATACGCCCTTTTACCGGGGGATTGTTTCTGAAGTTATGGCTTTCATCTATTACAACTAGGTCATAGTTTGACCAATTAAGAGTTGCAAGGTTAATTTCTCCTGAGTATCCACTCGTCCTACTAAGGTCAGTATGATTTAGGACATCATAATTAAACCTGTCTCCTGAGAAGATGTTACGTTTATCGTTCATGGTGTATACAGTCCAGTTTTCACGAAGTTTCTTAGGTACTATAACGAGGACCCTATCATTCCGGAGTTCATAATATTTAATAACTGCAAGTGCAGTAAATGTTTTGCCTAGCCCAACACTATCTGCTATGATGCAACCATTATACTTTTCTATCTTATCTATGGCTCCCATAACGCCGTCCTTCTGGAATTTATAAAGTTTATTCCAGACTAAGGTCTCTTTAAAACCAGTACGACTCTTAACAATGTTATCTTCCGTTAGCTCATCAAGGTAGTTGTTAAATATATTGTAAAGAGTAACAAAGTAGATAAACTCGGGAGTGTTTTCTCTATAAAGGATACGCATTTGCTCTAGAACCTTGTGTTTAACATCTTGAACTGCAGTATCATCTTCCCACAGGTCATTAAAGGCATTTAAAAAACTTATGGTATAGTCCTTACCATATAGACACATATTGCTATCTAGTCTATTAGAAGGCGTAATACCTAGACCATCAGAAGTAAAGTCCACGGTTCCATTTATAGAAACATTGTCTTCGGGGTTTTCTATGTAAACCAGTCTTGGCTGGGCTGGGTTTGCCCGTCTTAAAGACTTTATTTCTGCTTTCTTTTCCAACCATTCTGCACATTCTTTGGCTATGGCCGCCTGCTTCATCTCATTTCTTAGCTTTATCTCAAATTCATTACCAGACATCTTTTTTTCAAGGTTACGCTCTATATAATATTCTCTAATAAGTTCTTGGTCCTTATGTACAAAGGTGGGCTCGGTAAAAATGAACCTCATATTATCTATCTTACTGAGTTCCTTTTTTAATTCTGCATAAGCATAGATAGTAAAGTACGCCGATATAACCGATAGCTTTGAACCTTTATTAAGTTCCTCTTTCAATTCATCTACAACCCTATATTTCTTATTATCCAATACCTTAGGTGGCTTCATATTATCAACCCTCCAACCCTATTTATCGTATACCATTATTCATCAGCTTTCTTCCTTATTCTTCTATCTACAGGTTTTTCAGCATCTTTGGGTATGACCCACACATCACTTAGTTTAAATGCTCCTTCAATCCTGCCTTCTTCGCAAAGAACTTGTACTCTTCGTCTTGATATATTCCATTTTTCAGCTACTTCCTTTGCTGATAAATAATTCACTAATTTCACCTCCAAATTTTAGAAGTCTATGACCTAATAATATTCTATTGTGCGAACAATAGCAAGAGTTTTTATATGCTCACAAATTAGATGTTTTCTTTACTCTATAGGATAAAAAAGCTAAGGCCACAAATAAAACTTAAAAATATGTTGACATTTTCACGCTTAGCGCGGTATAACATCATCAAGTGGGGTCACTAAGCAGGGAACCCTTATAGAAGAGGGGGTGCTGACAAATTGGAAGGAGTAGTAATGGTAGATTGAAAACTAATGAAAAAACTGTATCCATTAAGGTACGACTGCCAGAAAGTACAATAACCCAACTAAGGAAATTATCTAAAGAGCAAGAAGTACCTACGGCAAACATTATTAGGCAAGGAATAGACCTGTACTTAAAAGGACAGGCTAAAGAAAGCAAATAATAAAGGAAGCAACCCTTACTCTTGGCGGAGAGGTTGCTCCCTACAAACCAATCACTTGAGGCGACTGGCTCACTATGATTATATCATATACTAGTCTAGCTTCAAGAACATTTGAAAGGAGAAAATATATGAAATCAATAGTAACAACAGCAGCAGAACTTATTGATAAAAACTTAGATTACAAGAACTTAAAATCTAATCACGATAAAGAGGAAGCACTTATAAGGGCTTACAAAAGAGCAGAGCAGGACTTAATGGCTTATATAGGTAAACAGATTAAGTCCGTTACTACAATACCTGAATTAGTTGATTGCTTCTACCACTCATGCTATGGCTTTGGTGCATTAGGTAGAAGGGCTGACTTATTAGAGGAAAAACTTATCGGTCTTCAAAAGACACCTGCAAGTGCTTTAGATAGGGCTATAACCAAGTATGTAGACCCTTTTGTTAATTACCTAGGCTTTGACCCTCTACCACTTCCTAAAGTTGGAGATGGTTTATTGCATGACTGGTATCAACCTGACCAGACAGATTGGCGAGCACTGGCATCTATGCCATTATTGGATTATCTACTACAGGGAGAATATGAAGGTCTTAGAATAGGCGATATACTTTCTGACTTGATATACGGGACTTGTATGTCGCCTATGCTGGAACTTAATTGGCGTAAGAGGTCCTTGGTAGGCTATTATGATACAGGCTATATTTATAAACTTGATATTTCTAATAAAACCTTTATACAGTTATTTAGTTCTTCACTTAATAAATTGCTGGAAAATAACAAATCTATAGATGCTTTGCAAGTTAAAGAGCATATGCACCGTATGCTACTTAAGGGTTGGACTGACAACCATCTACACGACCCCTTAACACTTTACGCTGATATTGAAAAACTTATAGATAAGCATAAGGCTAATGTTACAATAACTGCTGAATTTGTCGGTAAATTGATGACCTTTGATATTTTCGCTGTCCGTAAGTCTTATGATAGTAACTTTGTAGGATACGAATTAGATTATAAAGGCTTAGATGCCCTAGCAGATATGCTAAAGAATTTAGGCTTGGATAATCTACAAGGAGCTAGCAACTATATATCTATGGTTGAGAATATAGTTAATTAGTTGCTAGGCAGTCTATAAATGTATACCTTTATGGACTGCCTTATTTAGACTAATAATAGGTCTATAAATATATACACTGGGCTTTATGGACTAGTCCATAGATAGTGTAGGCATTTATAGACCTTTAAATATATTAGGAAGGGGGAATTACTATGGCTATCTATGGTTACCATAGGACCAGTACCACAGACCAGCATCTTGACAGGGGTATTAAGTCTATTACCGACTATTGCTCTACTAGTGGCATTAAACTGACTGAAATGTTTACAGACCAACAGACTGGGAAGAACTTCAATAGGCCAGACTATCTAGCTTTGAAACGAATAGCCAAAAATAAGGACGATATAATAATAATTTCGGAAGTAGACAGACTTGGCCGTAATAAATATGAGACTTTGAAGGAACTACAACACTATAAGAGTCTTGGTGTAAGACTAATGATACTAGAAATACCTACTACCTTAGTTGATTATTCTACTATGGATAACTCTTTGGCCACCATGTTAATGGAAACTATAAATAATATGCTTATTGAGATGTATGCTACCATAGCACATGCTGAGATGGTCAAAAGAGAAAAAAGGCAAGCTGAGGGTATACAGGCCATGAAAGACCGAGGTGAATGGAGTAAATATGGTAGACCTGTTGCTATAGATTATGATAAGTTCAAAAAGGAATATAGTAAGGTTGAAGCAGGTCTAACAAAGCCATTTGAACTAATGGAACAACTAGGTATGGCAAAGTCTACCTACTATAAATATGCTAAACAAGTAAAGAACGAGCCATATACCAAGGGGGTCTCTACCATATGATGTCTATGTGTCCTATATGTTTTGAGTTATATAGCGACTTATGGTCTAAGCCTTGCTGTAACTGTGAGTCTAAGACCATTAGTCTCAGTGTGGAACTTATAGGAGTTGTTCAAATGTTTCTTAATAGGGGCTTTATAGTCGTCGGTGCTAGTTCTACGACACATGAGAACCAAGAAGGTATAGGCAAAAATACTCATATTCGCATTGACTTTGGGGCTAAATACCCAGAGGCCATATTTTACGAACTTCCACCCGACTGGCTCATTAGCGGGTATCACCTAGTGAAAAATAATCAAGTATTAGAATCCGAGTTATCCATGCTTGGTTGTGTATGTAGGCATCCACCAAGTGAATCAGATAATCTGAGCATAGAGTTTGATAAACTACTTACTATAAGTAACCTCGAAGTTTGGCTTAAAAGTAAGGACCCTGAAGCCTGTAAGGCTATATTAATACTGGCTGGATACCTATAACAAAAGACCCTTGGGACGGATAAAAATGTCCAAGGGTCTTTTATATTATATAGGTATTACTTACATATAATTGCTTGTACTACTCTGCTGTATATCCTATGCTTGTGTCTATTCCTACTGTTTTAGTTGCATTGTCCCAAGTTACGCCTATGTCAAAGGCTTGGGCTATGTCTCTTAGTTTGAAGAAGTTATTCCCATTAATTGTATAGGCTTTTAAGTTGATTGCTTCCCCGTCTTTATAGATTACAGAAGTTGATTGGGTTGCATTTTTAGCTTTATTATCGCCTTTTGCTAGTTCGCCTCCTGCTGGTGTATAGGGTGCGTTGGATTTTAGGTTGATTGCGTTCTTTACTCCATCCCATTCTACTTCAAAGTTCTTTTCTGTTCCATTTACTACTTGGGCTAAATCTCTTAGTTTAAAGTAGTTATTGCCGTCTATTGTGTATGCCTCAAATGTTGTAGGTTGGTTGTTGACTAAAACTGTTGAGGTTGTTGGGGTTGCGTTTGGTTTTGGCTGTGCTGGTGTTGGTGTTGTTGGTGCTGTATCTTCTACTACAAAGTATATAGATATAGCTGCGTCAGAGCTTGCGTCACTCCCGTTAGAGAAGTATACATGATAGACACCGGGTTTTTCCAAGGTAATTGTTCCCTCATAGGCTGTTCTATCTTGTAACTCGTAGTTATAGTCCCACGCACCCTTAGTGTACTCATTCATGGCATAATTAGGTCTCTTGTCCTTAGTTTCCGCATATACTGAATACCATAACACACCATAATAATCGTCGTATGCTGCCTTTTTAACTGTTATTGTCGCTGGTGCTCCCACAACATAGGCTTCATAGTACCCATCGTGTACTAGGTCTGCGTCTTCAAGCCCAAGCTCAAGTTCAAGCAATTCGTGCATTTTCCCAATTACCCCACCATATTCGGCGTCGCCGCTATAACGCACTTCTTTCTTAACATTTGTTATCTCTACTTGTCCATTAAAAGTTGTTACTGTGCTCGTCGGTGCTGCAAATGATGTTGTTGCCATTGATAACATTAAGACTAATACTAAGACTACTGCTAATATTCTCTTGTTCATTCTAAATCTCTCCTTTGTTGTTTAGTTTTTATTTTAATCGGGATAAGGGTTTTACCCCGACTGTTTATAGGGTTGTGTACATAATAACCTATTAATAGTGCTCGACTACTAATGGATACCTAGTAACGTACCCGTAGCCATCTCGTTCAAATCTCTCTCGAGTAATTACCCTACCCCATCTAACTTTACCACCATTATTACCTTCGGCAATTACTATTTTATTATCTGTTTTATCTATTACTATAACAACGTGGTTATTATATCCTACTATATCACCCACTCTAATTCCATCAAAGTTTTTGTTGATAACACGTTCGGGTAAGTCTCCAAAGATAGATTCACTAACCATAGTCGCAAAGGCATCGCAGGCATGAACGGTACGTACTATAGGTGACCTAAAAACATTATATATATACGTATACTCTTTTTCTAAACCCCAAGGTGTTCCAGTTGGATACATTTTTTCTATTTTTTTAAGTTGCTCCTTTACTTTTACTTCGTCTATACTATTATGCCCCTCTAAAAGTAAGACATCCACTTCTCTGAATACGCTTATTAAAAGAACGATAACATCTTCAACAAGGTACGTCCCTTTAGGTTCAAAAATGCCTACGTTACATATTACAGGTGTCATGGAAACCTTTGCAAACACAGTTTGTGCCCAACTAGACGCTCCGAGTTTTTTAGCTTCTTCAAGATAATACTCATAAGCTTCTTTGTATTCGTATTCCAGTTCATCAACTGGTTGGAAATAATAACCCACCTTTTCCATAAAACGATATAATGTTGCAACAACTTGCTCCTGTGTGAGTACGTCATTAGGTCTAAATATCCCTCCACCTATGCCCGTTACGATACCCAAACCTGCTGCTTTCTCAAAGTCTACATCATTAGTGTCTGTAAATTTCTTTCTCTCACTTATTTCTTTACCTTTAATTAGTTCGTAAAATCTTACTATAAGTGTAGAGAGTTCACCCCTAGTAATAGACTCTTTATATCTTGCTTGAATTTCCTTTGGGATTAAGTTATGCTTCAATGCCTGCTCTACATAACCTATATAGTAGCTATATACATCCTCTGGAACTTCTACCTCTATCCCAACCAATTTATTAGAAAACTGAATACCTACATTAGGTATTTTTTCTACTTTCTCGTATTTTATCGATGCTGCTGATGAGGTGATTGGTACTGATAAAATTGTTACTAATGCTAATAATAAACTTAATATTCTTTTCATTTTTATTGTAATACCCCCTTTAAACTTTTATCTATTGCTTACTATCTTGGTATGCCACTGGCACATAATACCAATTATTATATCATGTACAAATGTTAATAGCCATATCACTTTAGATAGATACTGGGAATAACTATTACAGGCAGGCTATTAAATAAAAATATACCCTACGGGCAAATAAAAATCTCGTAGGGTATATCCTTAATGGCTTCAACTTTATTTACTACCTTATACTATATCTGAACCTTTAAAGAATACTTGTATTCGGCATAGTGCTCACCTGTTACATAGTCTATTACACACTTCTTAGGTATCATATAGGTATTGTCAACGACAATCTAATTCTACATAAAAAAGTCATTTAAAAAGTGCAGAGAATTTATTTATTTAAAAGAGTATTTGTGATTTCTTTTCTAGAAGACATATACTCTTTTCTATCTTTTAATCTGT
>NZ_VUNQ01000003.1 GCF_009695605.1 Tissierella pigra | reverse complement strand
ATACATCTATGAATATATTCAAGTTTTTCATCTATTGTGAAGCTACTTTTTCTTCCCATAAAAAATACTCCTCCTTACAGTAAACAGTTTTATTATTTTAACTGTCTACTACAAGGGGAGCATATCAGAAGTTATAAGGTTTATTTTATATAAGTATATCATATGACCAATTAAGTATGAGAGGATTTGTAGACACATAATGAAACTTGAGGATGTGCATATAATTAATGCAGTTTGCTGGAATTTGATGTAGATTAATATATAATATAAATTAAGAATCTAAAAAGAAGCAAAGATAAATGAATATAAACCATAAAAGACTATGGAAGTTATTGAGTGATAGTAAAATACACACAAAATGAACTAAAAATTCAGTTAATTGAGTTATTTATGAAAGGGTGAAATATGAATGAATAAAATATTAATAATAGAGGATGATTCTCAAATCAATAAGATGATCCAAACTTTACTAAAAAAGAATAAATACGAAGTAGTACCTGCATTTTCTGGTACAGAAGCACTTTTGCTATTAGAAAAAGAATCTTTTTCTTTAGTGTTATTAGACTTAATGCTGCCAGGATTAAGCGGAGAAGAGGTTTTGACTAAAATTAATAAACTGAAGATTCCTGTTATATGTGTATCAGCAAAAGATGACTTAGATACTAAGCTTGAATTAATGAGAAATGGAGCTGATGATTATATAACAAAGCCATTTAATAATGAGGAACTAATTGTAAGAATATCAGCAGTTTTAAGAAGAATGGATAAAGTCTCTTTGCCAGATAAAGCATATATATATAAATTTAAAGATTTAGTCTTAGATAGTGAAAATCATATAGTAACTATTAATAGTGAGCCTATTGAGCTTACTATAAAAGAGTATAAAATATTAGAACTTTTAATTAGTAATCCTAAGAAAGTATTTACTAAACAAAATATATTTGAATCGGTTTGGTCTGAAGAGTATCTTTTTGAAGATAGAGTTGTAACAGTACATGTCAGCAATCTTCGTAATAAATTAAAAAATGGTGAATCATATATAAAAACAGTTTGGGGTATAGGCTATAAGATGGAGGATAATTAATTTATAAAACTTGATACTTTCTTGATAAATTCTTAATCTTATTTTAATACCTTTCCTTTATAATTCAAATATAGAGTAAAATAATACTTTGACTTGCAAAAAAAGTAAGGAGGAAAGTATATGAAATCAGTATTACAAACCTGTAGTTTAACAAAAAAATATGGAAAAGAAAAAGCTGTAAATAAAGTTAGTCTCAATATTGAGAAAGGCGATATTTATGGTTTAATAGGTAAAAACGGTGCAGGGAAGACCACAATTATGAAAATGATATGTGGTTTAGCTAGTCAGAGTCAAGGAGATATTAAGCTTTTTGGAAGCAGTGATTTAAAAAAAGGTAGAAAAAGGATAGGAGCTACTATTGAACAACCAGCACTTTATCCTAATATGACAGCAAAAGAGAATTTGATTTATTATAATAAGCTTCTTGGTATTACAGATTATAGTAATGCGCAAGAAATCCTAAGTTTAGTTGGCTTAGAAGATACAGGTAAAAAGAAAACTAAATCTTTTTCTATGGGAATGAAACAACGATTATCTATTGCAATTTCATTAATTGGGAATCCTGATTTCCTTATTTTAGATGAGCCTACTAACGGATTAGACCCTTTAGGAATTAAACAAATTAGAGAATTACTTTTAAAGCTAAATTATGAAAATGAAATTACTATATTGATTTCTTCTCATATTTTAGGAGAACTTGATAAAATTGCAACAAGGTATGGCGTCATTAAGAATGGTGAACTTATTGATGAACTTTCAGCCTATGAATTAGAAAAATCTTGTGAAAAATGTATTTCATTAGTTGTAAATGACTCAGAGAAGGCAGTTTCTATTATAAAAAATATTATAAAAAGTAATGATTATGAAGTATTAGAAAATGGGGTAATCAACATTTATGATTTTTTAGATATACCTGAAGAAATTAACAAAGCTTTAGTTGAAAATAGTGTATTAGTATCAAATCTAACTTTGAAAAACAATGATATAGAATCCTATTTTATAAAGATGATGGGAGAAGATTAATGATGATGAATGTAATTTCAAGTGAAATTTATAAAATATTTAAAAGCAAAGTATTTTATGGAGTTTTAATAGTACTTTTAATGATGAATGCTATGTTACTTATTTCAGGGCTTAGTGCAATCAGATCTTCTACAATATTAGGAACAGGAATTTCTGCATATCAAGAATCTTATCATGCAGATGGCATCATATATATTATTCTTATATTTGTGGTTTTTTTAATTACTTCTGAATATGCAAATGAGACTATACGCCAAATGAGTTGTCGTGGAATAGAAAGATGGAAATTAGTATTAGGTCAGTATATAGCAATATCTTTGATTACTATTGTAGTTGTGTTGGGATTTGGTTTTATAAATTTATTATTATTTACAGTCTTATTTGAATTAGGTGAAGTTAATATTATTGTATTTATACGCATGAATTTAGGAATGATTTGCATAATTTTGGCAACAGTAGGGCTTGGTACCTTTGTATCTCATTTATCTAAAAGTTCGGGCATTGCAGTTATACTATCTATAATATTATTTATAGGAAGTGATTATATAGCAAAATTATTTGCCTTATTAACAAAAAAAGATATTTTGACAATATATGGTCTTGGAAATATGCGTAAGATTATAATTGATTTTAATTCAAGCCCAGAAGTAGTTGTAAAGATTTCTATGGTTCTTCTATTAATTGTTCTGGCAACTATTTTGGGATCTTATTTATTGTTTTTAAAAAGAGATATAGATTAATTAATAGTATATATTGAAAAAGTAAGGAGACGATAATTTTGGATATATTGAGAACAGAAAATTTATCAAAAATTTATGGGGTAGGGGATAAAAAGGTTAATGCATTAGACAATTTGAGTTTAGAAATTATGAAAGGTGAATTTGTTTCAATAATTGGACCTAGCGGCTCAGGAAAATCTACACTTCTTCATATGCTAGGTAGTGTAGACCGACCAACTGAAGGAAAGATATACATAGAAGGCACGGACATATCATCTATGAATGAAACGGAGTCGGCTTTATTTAGACGAAAAAACATAGGTATAATTTACCAAGCTTATAATTTAATTCCTACATTAAATGTTGAAAAGAATATATCCTTACCAATGCTTTTAGATGGAGTTAAACCTGATAAGGAAGAATTTCATAAGATTATAGAAATGCTTGGCTTAAATGAAAGACTTAATCACTTTCCCAACCAGTTATCAGGAGGACAACAGCAAAGAGTTGCCATAGGAAGGGCATTAATATATAAGCCATCAATTATCTTAGCAGATGAACCTACTGGAAATCTAGATAGTAAGAATAGCAAAATAATTCTTGAATTATTAAAACGTTCAAACAAGGAATACAATCAAACAATAATAATGATAACACATGATGAGGAAGTTGCATTATCGGCAGACAGAATGCTTACAATAATTGATGGAAAAGTAGTATCAGACAAGGTGATAAGTCATGAAAATTATTAATGAATACACATATGAGCATTTGAAAAATAATAAAAGACATACAATTTCCATATTAGTAGCTATTACAATTGCTTCAGTATTATTATTTTCACTATGTATTTTTCTATACTCAATGTGGGAGTCAAAATTAAATGTAACAATTGATGAGTATGGATATTGGCAAGGAGAAATAATGGCACCTGTTTTTGGGGAAAAACTAAAACATATTACAGAAAATCCAGACGTGGAATCTACAATGATTAAAGGAAATTGGTACACAGCAGAACTTCATGATGCAAAACGCCCATATTTGTTGTCGAGAGATGCAAATAAAGATTTCTGGAATAATATGAACTTTAAGAATTCTGTTTTAGAAGGAAGGCTTCCAGAAGAATCTGGAGAAATTGTTATATCAAAACTATTTTTTACAGATAATCCACAATATAAAGTTGGTGATAAGTTAATATTGCCAGTAGGCAATCGTATGTTAAATAATGAAATACTTTCAACTAATGCCTATAAACAAGAAGGGGAAACCTTTGAAGCATTAGAAACTAAGACTTATACAATAGTTGGAAAGTTAGATATATAAGGAATTTCTTTATTTCCAGGATATATTGCTATGGGATATTTGGATACCCTAGATATTCTTCCAACTGATGGACTTACAGTTTATATGAATTTTAAAAATCCTCGTAAAATATATAAGGAATTACCAGACATTGCTGAGTCCGTTGGATTAGATAAAAATGAATATGGACAATATGAAGTTAGATATAACACCATGTTACTGAATTTATATGGAATAAGCGATAAAAATACTACAAATATTCAATTAATTTTAATTTTAGCTATAGTTGTAATTATGATTTTATTAATTATGGGGGCATTTATTCTTATTATTTATAATGCGTTTGCATTATCAGCTAACAGTCGAATTAAGGAATTAAGTATTTTAAAAAGTTTAGGAGCCACACCAAAACAAATTAAGCTTTCAGTTCTTTATGAGGGATTATTGTTGTGGGTTATACAGCTACCGCTTAGTTTAATAATAGGATATATATTTAGTAATCTTGTATTTTCTAAAGTTAATGGAATTCTAAGTCTTATGGAAGATTATAAGAGTATGCAGATTAGTTTTTCTTGGATCGCCATTGTTTTTTCGTTAGCTCTCTCATTAATTACAGTAATAGTTTCAGCATATATTCCAGCAAGAAAAGTAGCAAAAGTACCAGCTGTTTCTGGAATACTTCAAAATAGTCAAGTAATAAAAATTAAAAAGCCAAAACCATATTTAGTAAATAAGAATTTTTTTGGAATAGAAGGTGAATTGGCAAGTTCACGATTTTATGCCAATAAGAAGAGTTTACGTGTTGTAATACTTTCTCTCACAATGTCCTTTGTTTTGATAGCTAGTTATATTAATATTATTTCAATATATAATTTAGCTGATTCTAAAAATGATAAAGAGCTTAGTCATGATATTACTCTTGATTTAAATATTGCTGATGAACCAGATATTGAAATGATTAATAAGATTACTTTAATGGCAGAAGTCAAAGATAGTGTTATTAGAAGGCAGGTGCGTACTGCAATATATGTAGGTTCAGAAAATGAGTCCCATATTTTTTCATCTTTAGGGGGATTGTCAGGGATAAATAGTAATAAGTATAATGTATTAAAAGAAGATGATAAATATAGGATCATAGTTAATCTAGTAGGATTAAGTGATGAATCATTTAAGAAATATTGTAAAGACATTGGAGCTGACTATGAAAAATATAATACAGAAAGTACAGTATCAGGTATATTGATAAATGCAACATATCATACTTTTGATGATTCCAAAATAACAGAGGAAGTGCCCTTATTAAATATAAAAGAAGGTAGTCAAATGTGGCTATACGAAAAAATAGATGATTCTATGCGTACGAATAATAATTTTGATATAAAAATAAGTGATATTACAGATAAATATCCTACTGAAATAAATAGTAATAGATACAATTTAGCTTTAATAGTACCCATGGAAAAGTATATAAAAATAGTTGATGATTTTTCCTCAGAACGTATTTTAGAATCTAACAGAATGTCAATTAGTTTGTTAGTAGGAGACGATGCTAGTCCAAGAGTAAAGAAAGAACTAATACAAATTGCAAGTTCTTATTTAGGCGCAGAAGATTTTAGTATATGGACTTTATTAGAAGAAAAAAATCATAAGGAATTAGTTCAGCAGGCAATTAAGATTAGTATTTCTGCTATTGCATTGATGATTGGTATAATTGGTATTTTTAATGCGTTTTCTATTGTTACAAATAATATGAGATTACGTAAAAAAGAATTTGCTATGTTAAGGTCAATAGGACTAACTCCAAAAGGATTAAATAAAATGCTTACATTAGAAGGTTTGCTATTTGCATTAATGCCGATTCTTATTAGTATACCTATAGTGTTTATTATCTGTTGGTACATGTTAAATTTAACACCGATAACATGGGGTGAATATATAAGTGTTTTTCCAAGTAAATCAATCTTAATATATGCTATACTAATATTTATGGCTATATCTTTTTCATATTGGATTTCTTCTAGGTCAGTAAAAAGAAGTAATATTATAGAATCAATGAGAGATGAAGTATTATAGAATTATAGATATGAGTTGACTAAGGTAAAGGAGCATAATATGGGAGATATTTGGGTAGTTACAACTTTTTTTCTTATATTTTTATTAATTATACTAATTATTTATCATTTATATTATCGTATGAATATTAAACATATAACTAAACAATTAGTAGAAATTATGAATATTACTGACACTAATGGACTTCTAACAGTAAAAGCAAGACAGAAAGATATTTTACAGTTAGTAAATATACTGAACAGATTAATTAAGGACATAAGATCATCTCGTATACAAATCAAAAGATTGAATATGAAATTCAGAAAAGGAATAACAAATATTGCACATGATTTACGGACGCCACTTACCACTGCCCGTGGATATGTTCAATTGCTTCAGACAAATGTTACAGAAGAAGAAAAACAAGAATATTTAAAGATAGTATTAGAAAGACAAAATATGGTTCAAATACTTCTGGAACAATTATTTGAATATGTACGTATTGAATCAGGGGAAACTACTTATGAAAATGTACCTATAGATGCAAAAAAAGTTTTTATAGACACTCTTACAATGTATTATGATGATTTTAATAAAAAAGGAGAGGAGCCCATTGTTAAATTATTAGAAAAACAATGTATAATATTAGGAGATGAACAAGGATTAAAAAGAATCTTTTCTAATATATTATTTAATTCAATTATACATGGTAAAGGAGAATATTCTTTTCAGATAATTGAAGAAGAAAGTTATATTTTTACCTTTTCTAATATTAGTGACCCAATGACTAGGGAGGATTTAGATATAATATTTAATCGTTTTTATACAAAGGATCAAGCTAGAAATAAAAACAATACTGGTTTAGGTTTGACAATAGCTAAAGAAATTACGATGCAGTTTAATGGAAGAATAGCAGCCTTTTATAATGATGGGAAATTTTCCATATCTGTTTCTTTGCCTAAAGCTGAATAAAAATAAATGAAAGTTCATTTTAGACCCAGAATGTAGGAGGCATATTATAATAATATGAGTATGAGTATAGATAAATTAACTTGTTGTACTAGTTAAAATTTACAAATATAAAAACTCCAGCAATTATGTTAACCTATCATTAATAACACTCATGAAATTAATGATAGGTTAATATATACTAGAGTCTAATAATATTTTACAAACAATATAATTGGCGAACTAATGACCATTGATTATGAAAAAACTTGATTTAATTTTTGTGAAAAAATTTAAGAAATTTGTTTACTATTAATATACTTCTCTAACAGTAAGTTCTTCGTTAATAGTAAATCCAAATCCATCTTCACGGATTCTCTTTACTGTTTCTTTTACAAATTTATCTGCATTTTCTATAGCTTCTTCAGCTACCATAATACCTTTTTTAGTTATTTCACCTTTGGCTAACATTTCAGCACCGATAATCAGTGGTATTGCTGTAAGTGGAGCCATGTTTCCTGCTACCCTTCCTATATAAGACGCACTTTTACCATCTTTTTTACCATGTAGCTCTGTGGCTGCACATGCAGTAACTCCTTTTAAAAATTCCTTAAGTTCTTCTTCTGTCATTGCTGGTTTGCTTGCTTTTTGTGCTAATAATACGGCTAGTGCAAAATCACGAGGTGATACAGGATTACCATTGATATCAAGTGGATAATTAGACGTAAGGCCTGCTAAGCTAAGGTCTTTAAAGCCTTCGTATGCTGATACTGGTTCAAGGCTGAATCTTACAGATATGTTTTGAATTCCTGGTGAGTATTTTGGGAATGTAAATACTTCAGGATGGCCTATTCTAGTGACTTTACGAACACCATATGGTTCACCAAAATCAAAATCCCATTCTTCACGGAATGAAGGTTCATTTAATTTTTCTCCGTTTTTAATATATGGAGCATTGTGTACACATTCCAACATATGTCCAAGTACTGCAGGGCCACCTGGTTCTTTCTCGTCACATGCAAAGTAAAATATAGCTTCATTTAGTGAGTCAAAGTAACGTTGCTCTGCACTACATGCTAGTACTGATAGAAAACCTGGACTTGCACCAAGACCCATTATCATACTAAGATTTTTTTCTTCAGCTTTCTTTGGTAAGTCTGATTCAAATATTTTATGAAATGCTTCAATATCATCGCAGAAATCAATATAGTGTTTTCCAGCCTTTATTGTAGTTTCTATAATCTTATATGCAAGAACATGATAAGGACCTGTACAGTTAGCAACTACATCACAATCCTTTATAAGTTCGTATAAGGCTTCCTCATCAGAAACGTCAACTTCTGCAGCTTTTACTATTGGTGAGTTAAGACTTTCTACGATTTTCTTGTTCTTTTCAAGATTACGAGATGAAATTATTACCTCGTCAAAGATACTACCATGATTGATTAAATCCCTAATTCCATAAAGTGCTTGAGAACCTGCTCCACCTAATACAACTAATTTCATAATAATCCCCCTTAAATAGTTTTAACGTATTTTATTATCACCTTATTGTTAATATTATATCACCAGTAATTGGAAAAGTCTAACTGTTAAGGGATAGTGTCAATTAACTTATTTGTCTTATTTAGTGTAACCTATCCATCATAATTATCAAAGTATTAATTTTAATATACTTTAAAAAGTTATAGAAAATAACTTAGAAGATTTTAAGGAATTTATTTATTTAATCAATAAACTTTAAATAAGAGATAAACCTTATAATTGCTAAAAATAGCTGTTATAGGGTTTGTTTTATGTTGTATAAGTTTAAGTTTAGAGTAATTAATAATCAAATTTAGCTCATATCACTTTATATACTTATTATTCCTATAATGGACAAAAAATTATCTATAAATTATAATATAGTTTAATGGGAAGGTTTCAAGTTAATGAGGTTTAAAGAAAGGGGGATATAGGTTATGCAGATTAGTAAAAAAACAAACTATTTTGTTAGTGTGATTGAATTTAAAGAAATCAATAAAAATCCTTTCATAGCAGGACTATTATCAATATTTTTAGGAATCTTTGGAGTACATAGATTTTATCTTAAAAGAAAGCTAACTGGTTTTATATTTTGTATAATAGTCATTACTTCTTTACAATTTGGAGATGCAAATATTGTTGCTATATTACTGTTATTATCTTTTATAGAAGGAGTGATATATATAATTAAGGGAATAGGATGGTTGAAAGATAAACTTATAAATAATAGTATTAGTAATAATGAATATATGGACAAACTACAGAGAGTAACTGATGAAGAAAAAATTAATATGGATGGAAAAGAGACGAGAGATGGACTAAATGAAAAGGAAAAAATAAATGAAATAGAGATAATTGAAGTATCTCATATTGAACCTAAAAAGATACATACAGAAACAAAATCAAGTAATAAATATCAAAATAATTGGACAAAGAAGCTAGATATACCTTATGAAAGGTACATAATGGAAATATCTCAAGTTAAAGATGAAACTATAAAATTTTATGAGAAACTATGTAATTACCTTGATGAAGAATTAAGAAAAAAACAAATATCTCTCAACAAGGAAATAAAGAGGATATTAGAAGAGGGAGGACGTTATAACAATATTTTATATACCATTTATTGTATATCAGAAGGTCATGTAACCAAAGCATATAGTGGAGGATATGATTATTATGATCCTGGATATTCATATGGAATACTAGAAGAACATTTAGGAAAAGATATTAGAGATAAAGTATTTGCTAAAGCACAAGGGCTTGAAAAGAATGTAGCACCTCCAATGGACGAGGTATTAATCTATTTCAATCTAACAGAAAATGGATTGCCAAAAAAATGGTGGGATAATGATGGGAAGCTTAGGAAAAACATGGAATTTAATACTAAAGACCTAAATGTTTTAACAGCTACTCCATCAAGAAATACAATAGTATGGGATATTTATAGTGCAAAGAAAAAAATTATAAGTTTATATTTGGTATTATGGGAATCCATATCTAATGGATTAGAAGCAGATGTAAAATGGATAAAAAAGAAAAAAGATGTTCTTAAAAAGATAATTGATGGAGAATATAGGTACTATATAGATTATGAAAATGAAAATATTTTAGCATCACTAATAAAGATTTCAGAGAATACATTAAGAGAAGTTATTCCCAATACTCAGATTTTAAATATTACTAATGATCAAGAGAATATCGATAAGTACTTACCAAAAGAAGTTGTAAAGGACATAAATAATAAAATTATAGAGTATAAAAAAGGTATAAGTAGAAAAGAGATAGAAAATATATTAAATGAAATGATTGAAAAAAGGCCTAGTGATTGGAAACTAAAAGCAGAAAAGATATTGATGGCTGATATTGATATGGGGTTAAAGGATTTAATAAGTTATGAACAAGATGAAAATTTTTTAAAGATAGCAAAAGAGATAATTAAAAAATCGGATTATAAGGAGTTACTATTGTTGTCTTTATATGGAATAGGAAAGCAGGAAAATTTAAGTCAAAAAAATATTAAGTTGTTGGAAAGTATTATATATTCCAGTAACTTATCCATATATAAAGAACTTGTAGAGGACAAAATAGCATTATCTATGGAGTTATTAAATAGATTAGTAGAACTTACGATGCCCATTAGAAAGAAGATAGAATTGGATATGAACAAAGTTGAATTATCGAAGAAGGAGCTTACTGAAACTGTAAATATTGTACAAGAATACATAGGGGAAAATGAAGATAAAATAATTGAAACTGAAAATAAGAATCCAATAGAAAAAATAGTAGAAGAAATTGACGATAAATTAGATTTTAAGTATGGTGAATTTTTAAATTTGATATTAAATATAGGTGCTATGAAGATTGAAGATGGAAAAAGAATAGCTATGGATAATGGCACTTTATTAAATGCTTTTATAAGTGAAGTTAATCGTGAATTATATGAATATATACAGGATCAAACTATAATAATTGACGATGATTACATTAAGATAGATGAATTTTATGTAGATATGGTAAGGGAGTTGATAAAAAATGAAGAATAGGGTAAATCCTAAGGAAGCTGATAATATTATAAAGGCACTAGAGGGAGGAGTAGTACCACGAAGAGGAATTCAACATCTTTTAGTCGGACGAAATGAAGAGGTTCAGGAGATTATTTCAATTTTAGAATCTATAACTCAAGGCGGCAGTGACATAAGATTTTGGATAGGAGATTTTGGTAGTGGAAAAAGTTTTATGCTAAGAACCATAGAATCTATTGCTGTACAAAAGAACTTTGTTGTATCTACAGTGGATTTAACACCTACAAGAAGATTCTATTCATCTGATGGTAAAGCAAAGTCTCTATATAATGAGATAATAAATAATATAGTTATACAGACCTCGCAAGACGGCAATGCTATAAATACTATAATAGAAGAATGGATAAATAGGATTATCACAAACATATCTGAGAGAGACAATATACCTATTAATCAATTGTTAATGATAGAAAATAAAAAAATTGTAGAAAATGAAATACTAAATATTACTAGTTGTTTTAAATCAGTAGGACTATCTTATGAATTAGGACAGGCTATTTCTAAATATTATGAAGGTATAGCAGAAGATAATAAAGTGTTGAAGTTAAAGGCTCTAAGATGGATACGTGGAGATATAGACACTAGAACTGAATCTAAAAGAGAATTAGGAATAGAAAGAATAATAAATGATGACAATTGGTATGATGCTATTAAAAATTTAGCAGAATTATTTTCTGATATAGGATATTCAGGATTTGTAGTAAATTTTGATGAGGCTGTTAATTTATATAAATTGCCTATGGCTCAGACAAGAGAAAGGAATTATGAAAAGATACTAAATATATTTAATGAATGTAAATCCAATACTGCAAGAGGATTATTTATAAATTTTGGAGCTACAAGAAAGACTATATTTGATGAACATCGTGGTATGTCTAGTTATGGTGCTTTAAAAGGAAGATTAGGAAGTGATGGTAACTTAAATTCAAGATTAATAAATACAAATAAAACTGCTTTGCTACTCAAACCTTTGACTGTAGAAGAGATATATACATTACTTGATAATCTAAATAGTATTTATAATATACACTATAGAAAAAATATATCCATGACAACTGAAAATATACAAATATATATGGAAGAACAATTAAACAGACCAGGTGCAGCTGAATTTTTAACTCCACGTGCAGTTATTAAGGATTATCTAGAAGTACTGGATTTAATTAGGCAAAATCCAGATGAAGAGATTGAAAGTATAGTTTATGGAAAGTTTGGTAAAGAACCTATGCCAGTAACCAAGGATGAAGCTAATAAAGATGATGATATTGAGGTTCTATGATGAGCAGCTATAACTTGTTGCGAAGAGAAATTAGAGAATATATATATGATGAAGGTTGGGAGGCATTAAGAAAAATACAAGAGGCATCAATAAAACGTGTCAATGATACGGAAAATAATTTAATATTAGCTGCACCTACTGCTTCAGGAAAAACAGAAGCAGCGTTTTTACCAGCTATAAACGCAATAGAAAACTGGGATTCTGGTCTTAAAATTATGTATATATCTCCCTTAATAGCACTTATAAATGATCAATTTAAAAGAATACATGATTTATGTGATTATATGAATATACCTGTAACATCTTGGCATGGAGAAGCATCTAAGTCTAAGAAAAATAAGTTGTTGAAAAGGCCACAAGGAATACTTTTAATAACTCCAGAATCTATGGAGGCTATGTTATCTTTGAAATCAGGAGAAGCAAAGAGTCTTTTTAATGGTACGGAATGGATAATAGTTGATGAAATACATAGCTTTCTAGAAAATAATAGGGGTATACAGTTAAAGTCCCTGATGGAAAGAACAAAACTATATATGACAAAAGAACCTAGATTTATAGGTATGTCAGCTACTTTAAATAGAGAAGATTATAAGATAGTTAAGAATTTTTTTATCAGCAATAGAGATACAGATGTATTATTAGATAGTAGTAAAAATCCTTTAGAAGTTACCAAGAGCTATTATAAATCAAATATAAAAAAAGAATCAATTGAAGCATTAAATGAGATATACGATTACTCGCAAAGAGAATCCATGTTGATTTTTCCAAATGCAAGAAGCGAAGTAGAAAGATTATCAGTGAGTCTCAGTAGATTAGCACAAAAGATGGGTTCAAACACTAGATATTTTGCTCATCATTCTGCAGTAAGTAAGGATACGCGACTTACTGCAGAAAATTTTGCTAAGAATAGTAAAGAGGAATTATTCTCCATATGTTGTACATCTACTTTGGAATTAGGAATAGACATAGGTTCGGTAGATAGTATAGTTCAATATAACGCTCCACACTCCGTAGCAAGCTTAGGTCAAAGATTAGGAAGAAGTGGTAGAAGAGAAAGAAAAAACGTATTACATTTTATTGCAACTGATGAATGGTCATTACTACAAGGTCTAGCTGCATTATCACTTTATGAAGAAGGAATAATAGATAGAATTGATCCAATAATAAAACCTTATGATGTTTTGGCACATCAAATAATATCTATTTTATTGGAGAATACTGGAATTCCATTTGAGAATTTAAAAGCTTTAAATAAAAAATTTAATTCATGGCAAGATATAGAGGATAATGAGTACCTAGAATTATTAGAATACTTAATACAAAAAGAATATATAGAGATATTAGAAGATGAGGCAATAACAGGTATTGAATCAGAAAAATTATTGAGGGGTAGAGAGTTTTTTGCCCATTTTGAAACAGAAAATAATTTCTCTGTTTATAATAGCCAAAAAAAGATAGGAGAGATTCCACTATCTCCTAGTGTACAAATTGGAATAAATATATTTTTATCTGCACAGATATGGAAAATAACAGATATAGAATTGAAGGGTAAAAAAATATATGTAGATAAAGCCATAGACGGAAATCCACCTATGTTTTTTGGAGATGGTGGTAACATAACCAATGAAATAAGAAATCGAATGAAAACTATATTGAAGAATGAGGGGCATTGGGAGTGCTATAATGATGACATTAAAGAGGTCTTATTAAAGCTTTCAGAAGAGAATTTAAAGTATGACGGTTTTCACTGGGTAGAGAAAGATGATAAAGTTGGGCTTAGAACATTTCAAGGGACAAGAATAAATAGAACTTTACAGCTCTTATTAAATATGCTAAATAATAGTATAAACTATAAGCTTGAAGATAAAGAAACCTTTATATATGGATTGAACATAAGAGAAGCTATAAATAAGGTAATGGAAAGAAATTTTAATGAAAATGATATTTTTTTATATTTAATAACTCATCCAGAAATAGTGGAATTATATTTATCTTTTAACAAATATAGAGCACTATTACCAGATAATTTAAAAGTTAAATATGTGATTAATAATAAATTGGATTTAGAAGGAGTAAAAAAATATTTGAGTAATTCAGTAACTAACACTTTTAATGGATTCTTTTAATTTAGAGTCAGATTTTTTGAAATCACCAATATACTTTAAGTTGTTTAATATTAGTTGGAAGTAATTAATAAAGGTTTTGAAGTCCTTTTAAGTAGGGGTTTCAACCTTTTTTATTTTGAGAAAAAAATATAGTTTGATGACCTTAGAAAATGATTTATAGGTAATCTTTAAACTTGACTTTGTATTCTACATGATGTAAAATAACTGCAATACTACATAATGTAGAATAAGAGGAGTGATAGGATTGGATATAATTAAAATTTCAGATGCAGAATATGAAATAATGGAAATTATTTGGAATGAGGGTAGGGAAGTTACTACAGTTGATATAATTGAAAAACTGGGAGAAGATAATTTTTGGAAACATACTACTATACTTACATTAGCTAAGCGATTAGTAGATAAAAATGTATTAAATGTAAGAAAAGAAAAGAGAGTTAATTATTATTCTCCAAATATTAGTAAAGATGAATATAAATCCTACCAAGCTGACGGATTTATAGAAAATATGTATGGTGGCAGCATAAAGTCTTTAGTAGCGTCATTATATGATAATAAGAAGATAGATGAAAATGACTTAAAAGAGTTAAAAGACTGGATTAGGAGGTTATGATATGGAAACTCTAAATACAGTATTTAATATGTCTATTACAGGGAGTATTATATTTTTTATATTTTTATTCATAAAGCCTATAACTAAGAAACATTTCAATTCATCTTGGCATTATAAAATGATTATCTTAACATTAGTTTTCTTTATTATACCAGTAGGAAATTTTATAAAAATTCCTATAAAATCAATTCCTAATATTTCTAATTTAGAAATTCAAGATTCAGATGGAGAAAA
Organism: Tissierella pigra; assembly: GCF_009695605.1. GTDB lineage: Bacteria > Bacillota > Clostridia > Tissierellales > Tissierellaceae > Tissierella > Tissierella pigra. The sequence goes on along the minus strand of NZ_VUNQ01000003.1, from coordinate 162,734 downwards.
GGATATAATTAAAAATGAGACAATAAGGGATATAGGCAATAGTCCAAATACAGAAAAACAGAATCCAGAATATGAAATGAAAGGTAAAGTAAAAAATAATTATACCAATATAACAGAAGCAGAAAATCATAATCTTCAAGATATAAAATTTAATATGAGTTTTTATATGGACATAATTAAATATATTTGGATAATTGGTATGGTTATTTTATTGTTATTAAAAATCATACCATATATAAGGTTTAAATTTTCTGTTTTAAAAAACAGCATAGAGATAGAGGAAAGTTCTGTTTTAACAGTGTTCAATCTATGTAAAGATGAGTTAAATATAAATAGCAGAATACCTTTAAAGGTTTATGATGTTATTAGCTCTCCAATGTTAATAGGAATATTTTATCCTATAGTACTAATTCCAAAGATTGATGAAGACTATAAAAGATTGAAAATGATATTCTTACATGAACTAGGTCATTATAAAAGAAAAGACATTATAATAAAGACTTTTAGTCTTATTGTAAATGCTATACATTGGTTCAATCCACTAATATATATATTGCTAAAAGAAATGGATAAATACTGTGAATACTCCATAGATGAAAAGGTAGTAGAAAAAATGGATATTAGTGATAGAAAGTATTATGGAGAAACTATTTTAAATTTAATAGGTAATTCCATGATAAAGAAAAGTTCTCTTACAACAGCCATGGGAAGCGAAGGAAATCTATTAAAGTCTAGATTGGAAAATATGATATTTTCATTTAAAACAACTAGAAAAAAACATATTATTTCATTATTTACAGGAATTCTGATATTAATATCAGGAATCACCTTAGCTTGTAGTATTTTGCCTAATAAAGTAATAAAAGAAAATGATTCTTTTGTAGTATATATCAAAGAAGATGGACTTTATTATTCTTATTTAAATAGTGAAGAAGAGATAAAAGTCCATGAAGGAAAAGAATTTATTTATCCTCTTATTTCCAAATCTGGAAGTTATATAGCTTATACTAATAAAAATAGTCTTTATATTTATGATATAAAAAATAAAACCTATGAAAAGACAGCAGATAATATTAATCATTATTATATTTCCTATGACTGGATAGATGATAAAACCATAGTATATTCTACAGATAATCCTGGTTTTACAATATATAATGTATCAACCAAAGATAAAAAAGAGCATTTAGACGAATATTATTATGATAACCTTAGGTCAGCTAATAAAGATACCATTTATGGTATAAAAATCAGCAAATGGACATCAGAAGGAACAGATTATGCTGCTAATAATGGTGTAGTAGAAATAAGTCTAAAAGATTATGATTCCAAGATAAAAATGTTCCCAATAAACACCATAATAGAGTCCAGAGAAACTACAGATGAGGTGATAGGGTATAATCCTATTATATGGGATGTAACAAAGGATGGGAAATATGTTTATATAATGGAAAAACCTGCTTCTGGTTCACTAAGTACTGATGGAATAGGTATTGGAGTATATGATGTAGAAAAAAAGGAACATACAGAATTTACAGATATAACATTATTACCATATAAGGATAATCTTTCTATAAATCCTAAGAATAATGATTTAATTGCAATAGTAGAGGGTTCAGGCAGAGAAATGATTTTATCTAAAGAGGTGATTTTATTAGATATAAATAAAGATAAAACATTTAAAAATATTGAATTCATGGATAAAGACTTAGTAGCCATGACTCCAAGTTTTACATTAGATGGAGAAAAATTATTATATTCAGCAACTAATGGGCAAGATGAGTCTTGGGATTTTGATTATAATAAGGCTTTTGAGGACTGGGAGGTTCAACCTCATCATATTTATGAATATGATTTAAATACATCTTCAGTAAAAAATATAACTGAAGGAAATAATTTTGATTTCATGCCTATAAGTATATCAAAGGATAATATACTGTTTTGCAGATATAAAGGTGAAGGGTACCATAGTCTAATAAAACTAGTTAATGGAAAAGAGGAAGTATTAGCAGATAACATTGTTATTGATTATGAACTTGAAGAATCAGGGTTTGGATTTTATGGGCATTTAGATACGGAAAAAGGAATAGATATTTTTATAAATAAGAATACAGATTATATGGAAGAAAAAAATAAAGATATTAGTAAAATAGATGATTTATATAAGCTTAAAGGAACCTATATAGGAGATAATTCAAAAGTTAGTAATATAATTAATTTTTTAGATTTCCCAGAAGAATTAATACCAGTTGGAATAGAATTATTTACTAAGGAAGAGCCTTATGGATTACAGATTAATTTTAAGTCTAGTGTTGAAACTAGATCAAAGTATATAGCTACGAGTTCTGACCATATTTGGAGATCTCAATCTTTAATTTTATTCTCACTTATTGATAATTTAGACTATATTAAATATGCTATAGACGGTGAGGATATGAATATTATTGTGTCCTATATAAATAGGGAGGTTGGCGATAGCCTAACTATGTCAACATTAGGACATAAAACTTCTGAAGTGGCTAAAAATAAAAAATGGTTCAAAGAATTTTATAAAATATGGGGTGAATATAATACAAAAACAAACCAACCAGAGGCATTAGTAGGGAATATAGTAATAAAGGATAATACATTGTATTTTAACGAAGTGGAAATCGTAGAGTGGGAAGATCAAGAAAGAGTAAAAGAACTGGGTTTAAATGAATATGATATGCCAAGTGGATATATGATTATTGACAAGAATAAAGGTGAGAGAGTCTTTGAATTAGCAGATGAAGTTATATTTACTTTTACTGATGTTAACCTTAATTTTGTAAAAGATTCAGAAGGTGATAGACTATATACTACAACGAAAAAGGATGAATTCATAAAACATTTAGGAAAGTTAAATGAATTTCCACTATCTGAACAAAACTTACCATTTTTCATTGAAGTAAAAGATGGAAAGATAATTAGTATTACTGAAAAATTTAAATATACAATTTAAAATATAATAAAATATTGAAAAAGACAATATTAGAGAGAACAAATCAGAAAAGTAATCTCTAAATTCTATCCATTTGTATATGACAAGATGTTATAATAATTACATGTAAGTAAGGTATATGATAAAAATGTAGAAGTTGTTTATTTAGAATAAATAGAGGTGTTTTAAATGAAAGTTATTTTCAGGAAGATAGGAAAGTATTTTTATATAGCTCCTATTTTAACCACACTAATACTTAGCTTTATAGGCTCATTTTTCATTGTAGCAACATTATTGATTATTAGTATAATCCAAAATTCATCAAATTTTCTTTTTCAAGATATATTGCCTGGACTATTGATATATTCATTATTAACTTTACCTATTGTTTTAACAATTGAAAATATTATTTTACTTTTTATCAAACCTAAAACAGAGGAAAAAGAAAAGGCAATAAAAATATGGGAAGTTGTAGCAATGAGTATTGGGGTGACATTTACACTTTTTTATGTGTCATTGGTTAACATTGTTTTTGACGATTAGAATGTGCAATTGTATAACCATGAAATACATACTCCAATTGCGACAAAATCATTTTTGACTATGGGTATTATTGCTTTAGTAGCTGTTCTTGGATATATGATTCTTAGATTTTCCCCCATTGAAAAAATGCCTCCGCTTTTTGCAGTGCTATGTATTTCTGCACTATACCTTGGTATTGCAGAATGTATTCTATGGTGTGTTCAAATATTTAATGCACTAGATAAAGATATGATTTTACTCTGCTTATTCCCCTTAAACTGGGTTTTGATCGCTATAAGAACAATAAAAGATGTTGTGCATCAACAAACTTTCAAAAAAGAAAATGTCTCTCATAAATATAAGCATCTTGTGATATTACTAAATAATACCTCTAACTGGCCATGGATTGCTTTTCTTGCTGCAATTCCTCTGCTTGGTATTTTAGTTGCTGTATTGATTCTTTTTGGTCAGGAGCCAGACAGCTTTATAAAAGCGTGGACAGAAACTGCCGATTGGAATTTGTCACAGAAAGTTGCACCTCAAAACATTTATAGAGATGAACATTATTTATGTACAGTTGCTGCAGGCGGACATCCAACAATTGTAAAACCCATGCGTACTGGGAAACGACATGGCCATAGAGTGATTGTAAATCGACAGTTATGTATCGCCAATGCTTTTGAACAGCTTCTTGAAGAACGGACACCAAATTTTCATCGTTTTGTGAGGACTTTATATGATAAAACTGGCTATCCAATAGCAAAGCATATACAGTCTCCATATATTGCTGATGCTATATATTTTATAATGAAACCACTGGAGTGGATATTCCTTTTCTTTCTATATATGTTTGATGCAAAGCCTGAAAATCGTATTGCAGTTCAATATCCCCATTCAGTCCCACCAACATTAAACTCTGCCTTCTACCAGCAAAAGTAGAAAGAATGGTGAAGATACTTTGTATAACATATGGAATCTAGGCAGGATTTATATAATTAATACCAAGCTGTTTGCTTAAGCAAACAGCTTTTTAAAATAGTTTGTAACAAATCTTTTGAAAACAACACTAATATATTGAAAGGGGGAATTTATGCTGTTTATAAAAAAACTTTATGAAGACTATAAATCAGATGTATTTTATTACCTTGTAAGTATAACACATGATTCTGACCTTTCTGAGGACTTGACATCAGAAACATTTTTAGCTGCAATAAAATCCATTTCTAGATATAAAGGTAATGCAGATATTAAAACATGGCTATTTTCTATTGCAAGATATAAGTGGTATGAACATTTGAGAAAAAGAAAAAATGAAGTTTCATTCGATGATTTAGCAGAAATTTATATTCAGCAAAACGAAGATATAGAAAATCGACTTTATCGAAGTGAAATTGCAAAAATGTGTTTAACTGTTTTAGATAAGGAACCTGAGCAAGCAAGAAATATAGTTAAGATGCGTATTGAAGGGTTTTCGTATTATGAAATAGCTAAAAGATATGGAATCAGTGAAAGCTCAGCAAGAGTAATTAATTTTAGAACAAAGAAAAGAATAAGGCAGATTCTTGAAAAGAGATATGGTGATATGTCAGGAGATAATTTCTAAAAAGAATCAAAGAAGTGTCCTTTGTTAACTATTCTTGACTATATTTTAGCATTAGGATATTTCAATCAAAATTGTATTTAAATATTTAATATAAAAAATAATAATATGCTTAGACCACTTATAAAAATGTTTCTAAATATATTATAGGAGGAGGGAAACTTATGAGTAAAATAACCTGCAATATTTGCATGGATTTGATTCCTCTTGTAAAAGACGGGGTTGCCTGTACTGATAGTGAGAAGGCTGTGTTTGAACATTTAAAAGAATGTGCTGATTGCAACAGCTTTTTTAAGGACCTTGATCAAAAGCCAATAATAAACGATAAAAAAGCTTTTGGAAAAATCAAAAAGCAGGTTAATTTATCAATTTTAATTATAACTGTACTGAGTATTTTATTTGGTATCGGATTATCAATGAGTGAAAACATGTTTTATAATATAGTTATTATGCCTGTTATCGGAGTTGTCAGTTTTATAATTTTAAAAAACAGAGCATATGTAGTTACTGTATTTGTTTTTGTAGTATCATATATCTGGCATTTTGTTATGTTTTACTCAGAAATCAGTTATGGAGGTTTTTTAAGTAATTTAATAGCTTCGTTATATTGGGCTCTGATTTATTCTGGTTTATGTGCTCTTGGGACACTGATTGTATTCTTATTGTACTTTGCTTTTAAAAAGGAGGATTGATATTATGAAAAAGCTTATGAAGATTTTAGCTGCAATTGTAGCATTTGCTATTATTGTTGGTATATTGTGGTTTGCTAATGGTTTTTTGGGAAATCCTGTTTCAAAAATACTTGCAAAAAATGCAGCTAAAAATTATATCGCTGAAACTTATGCTGATAGAGATTTCATTATTGAAGAACTTAATTATAATTTTAAAGATATGGGTTATTATGCTCATGTAAAATCTCCATCAAGTGTAGATACTTATTTTTCAGTATATATTTCAATGCTTGGCAAGATTAAACGTGATTCTTATGAAAATGTATTAAATGGCTGGAACACCTATCAAAGAATTGAAGACGAATATCGTCAAATGGTTAACAGTGTGTTCTCTTTACCAGAATTTCCACTGGTAAGTAATATAGATTACGGTACAATTGAGATAATGGAAAAAGATACAACTGGTGGATTTGATAAAGCAAATTATGGAATAAAGATGAGTGAGCTTGAACTTGATAAGGAATATAATATAAAAGAACTGGCAAAAACGGCAGGTCACATTGTTTTCTATGCGCAAGATGATGAAATATCATTTAAAAGGGCAAGTGAAATTCTTTTAACCCTAAAAGAATTTTTAGATAAAGCAGATGTTCCTTTCTATGCTATTGACTTTATTTTGGAAAAACCTCGCAATGAAGACGAAACTCCTAATCAAGATAGAACCACCATTAATACGGCTAATTTTTTATATGGCGATATTTATGAAGAAGACCTTGAAAAACGTTTAGAGGAAGAACACAATGCTTTGATGGATTACTACAAAGAACAAGATGCAAAAGGAAAATAACAAACAGTTCTGTGGGCTTATGGATTTTTCATGGCAAAAATGTATTGACGTGAATATCTATGGATAAAGATGAAATCGCAAATTTAAAAGAAATAAAAATAATATTATATAAAGAAATATTTCTACTTCAAATAGTAGAAATATTTCTTTTGGATTTAGATTTATCTTCATTAGTAATTGTTATTTAAGAAGTCTAAAATAGAATTACTAAATTCAGTATCTTGTAATGGATTGTTAAAGTATTCTTCATAACAAATAAAATGTTCATCTCCTTCACGAACAAATGTAGAAGTATCTATATTATATTTTTCAGCCTGTTTTTGCAAGCGCTGAAAACTAGGATAAGGTACTTGAGAATCTTTGGTGGAATGCATCAATAACAAAGGTCTGTTATCAAAGTTTTTAAGTGCTTTTAGTGGAGAATAATTAGTAATATTAAATCCATAATGAATCCCTGAATATAGCCTTACAAATGGCTTTTCTAATGTACAAAATAATTTAGGAGCATCCATTAAATTCATATTGTCTGAAAAAACATCTTCCCAACTAGAAAAAGCTGAAACAGCAATAACCCCATCAATACGAGAATCTTTACCTGCTGCCATAATACTAGTAGCACCTCCCATGGAAGTTCCCATGGCAATAATAGGAAGGTCAGATACTTCCTGATTACTTGATAAGTAATTTACTCCAGCAACTACATCATTCCACTCTGTATAACCTAAACCAATTTCTTTACCCTCACTAAGATTTCTTCCACGCATCTCAATTAATAAAGAATCCCAGCCATTATCTGCAAACATCTTCGCATATCCAAAGAAAGCTGTTACTGATGGATTTTCTATTCCAGATAATATTATGACTGTTCCCTTAGTGTTATTAGCCTTGGTATGCCATGCTGCAAGTGAAAGACCATCTTCAGTTTTAAGAGAAATATGCTCAGCTTCAATACCATAGTCTGAGGATTTATATTGTGGACGTTCTACTCGTTTGCCTAAAATAGGTCTCATAATAAAATGAGGAATTACCGATAAAAAGATTAAAAGTAAGATAATAGCAACAATCACAATAGCAATAATAATACGTTTAAATTTATTTTTTTTACTTAATTCCATCTACCTTTTCATCCTTTCCATAAGATTTTATACATAAATAATTGTATCATAAATTTAAATAAAAAGAATCAGTTATAAATAAAATATGCTCCTTTCTAGTTTTCATCTTATTTTGAATCCTATTAGATAAGAGAACTTACTTTTACTTAGGCATAGACCTAATTAAATTTAAACGCTTTTATTTATTCTATTTATTGTCTTAATACTCTAATACCTTTGATAAAAATTCTTTAGTTCTAGGATTTTGTGGATGTTCAAATAAATCTACAGCCCTATTTATTTCTACAATTTCACCATCAGCCATAAATATTGCCCTATCAGCTACTTGTTTTGCAAATGCCATTTCATGAGTTACTACTACCATTGTCATACCTGTTTTTGCTAATTCCTTCATTACATTTAAAACTTCCCCAACCATTTCTGGATCAAGAGCAGATGTAACTTCGTCGAAAAGTATTACTGTTGGGTCCATGGCAAGAGACCTGGCAATTGCTATTCTTTGTTTTTGTCCACCAGATAGAGAGGAAGGATAGACATCTTTTTTATCTAACAAGTCCATGGTTTTTAAGAGGTCAATGGCTTTTTGTTCTGCTTCAATTTTTGTTAGTTGTCCCGTTAAGATTGGGGCTAAAGTTATATTTTCGAGAACTGTTTTGTGAGGAAATAGGTGGAAATGTTGAAATACCATTCCTATATTCTGTCTTATTTTATCGATCTCTTTCCCAGATGTAGCTATATTTTTACCATTAATATATATGGACCCGGAAGTAGGTTCTTCTAAATAATTTATACATCTTATAAGTGTGCTTTTACCGGAGCCAGAAGGACCGATAAGACTAATAACTTCGCCATCATTTATTTCTAAGTTTATATTTTTCAATATATGTTTATCTCCAAAAAATTTATTTAAGTTTTGTATTTTAATCATTATGTGACAATCTCCTTTCAAATAAACCTATTAATTGTGATAATGTAAATGTAAATATAAAGTATATTACTGCTACTATTATTAATGGATTAAAGGGTTGAAAACTATTACTTTGAACTATTTTTGAGGCATACATAAGATCTGCTACTCCGATTGTAGAAGCTACAGAAGTCTCTTTTATTAAAGTAACAAATTCATTTCCAAGAGCAGGTAATATATTCTTTATTGCTTGTGGCAATATTATATGTTTCATAGTTTGTTTATGGGAAATTCCTAAGCTTCTACTGGCTTCTGCTTGCCCCTTATCTATTGATTGAATCCCAGAACGGATGATTTCTGCAACATAGGCAGAACTATTTAAAGAAACCGCTATTAGGGCAGCTAAAAATCCATCTATATTTACACCCAACATTACATAGCTTCCAAAATATACTAAGGCAATTTGCACCATCATAGGTGTTCCACGAAGAGTCTCAATATATACAGTAGAAATAAATCTTAAAATCCTATATTTTGATAACTTTAAGAGACTGATCAATGCTCCTACAGTACTTCCTATAATAAGAGATAAAAAAGATATTAATAAAGTTATTTTAATTCCTGTTAAATAATAGTATTTATATTTTATAAGTAATTCTATAACGTTCAAATCATTCACTCCTAATCATTCTTTATTTCTTTATCACTTAATTCTTTAGCTTCCGCTTTCCACTTTTCAACTAAATCTAGTTCTATTAATTCATCTATTATTTCATTTAAATACTCGGTCAATTGATCATTACCTGTTTTTAAGGCTATACTTGCACCACCATTTTCATGGGTAAGATTTATTTTTTCCACTATGACTATATCATCATTAGTTTGTTCATAGGATTCAGCAACTTCTTTTGAGATTACAATTCCATCTACTTTTTCAGTTTTAAGTTCCATAATAAGAGTATTTAAAGCTGGAAGTTCTTTAACTTTGGAACCTTCTATATTTTCAGCTATATTTTTTTGTATGGAACCTGTTTGAACACCTAAAGTTGCACCATTAAAATCTGATTCAGACTGAAACTTATCTTTATCTGACTTTCTTATTAAAATTTTATGAATTTCATCTATATCATAGGATTTTGTAAAATTGGCATCTCTATCAGGTTCATTTACCATGCCAGCTATTACAATATCTAACATACCAGTAGATAGGCCACCTAGTAAGTTATTAAACTCCATATCTTTTATTTCTAACTCAACACCTAATTTATCAGCAATATATTTTCCAATGGATATGTCGTATCCAACTATTGTATCCTTTCCATCTAATAAGACATGGAATTCATTTGGTGGGAAATCTGCACTTGTTCCCATTATTAATTTGCCTTTACTCTTTATTCCTTTTAAAGAATAGCTTTTAAACTCTACACTGTTTGAGTCTGAATTTATTTGTTTTCCATTATTACAAGCAATAAGTAGGTTAAAACATATAATAAATCCTATTAATAAACTGATTTTCTTTTTCATCTCATTCACCTCATAATATTAATTAATAAAAAAGCCTCATCTCTATATATAATAGAGACGAGACTTCCCGCGTTGCCACTCTAATTGGTTTTGTTAAAACCCAACTCAATTTAAATAACGCTTTAAATGCGAAATAAGATACTGACCTAATAGGCTTTGTCTTATTTGTTTCTACAGCTCTTTTCCTTATAAATTCAATCACCTGGTTCTCAGCTTTTCCAGTTCTCTGTAGGATTTACTAATATAATTACTCTCTGTATCATAAACTTTTATATTTAATTATAAACCTTCACTACTAAGTTTATCTGCTTCAATTAGCCATTTATCTATTAAACCTTCAGATTTTAGTTTTGCTATTATTTCATTTAATTTTTTCGTTAGTTCATCATTTCCTTTTTGGATAGCAATTGCAACTCCTCCTGCACCACTATCAATAGTTAAATTCTCCACTACCATTAAATCATCATTTGCCTTTGCAAAGGATTCAGCAACTATTGTTTCCATGACTGCACAATCTATTTTTTGGGTTTTTAGATTCATTACTATATCTGGGTTTGTACTTAAACTTTTTACTTCAGCATCTTTTATAGTTGTTTGGACTATATTTTCTTGAGTTGTACCAATTTGTACACCTATACTTTTTCCGATTAAATCATCAATGGTGGCAATACCAGATGGATTATTTTTAGAAACTAAAACGGAAAGGTCTGCTTCATAATAAATATCTGTAAAATTAGCCTCTCTGCCATCCTCTGGAGTCATACCAGCTATTACAATATCCAACATTCCAGTTGCCAGTCCACCTAAAAGTTTATCAAATTCCATATCTTTTATTTCCAATTCTACTCCAAGTTCATCTGCTATATATTTTGCAATTTCAATATCCAGACCAACTATTGTATCTTTGCCATCTATCATAGTGTGGAATTCAAAGGGTGGATAATCTGCACTAGTTCCTAGTACGATTTTTTTCTTTTGAATAATTGAATCTAATCCTTGTACCTCTGATTCTATATTGTTTTCTTCATTGTTTATCTGTCTATTGGATGAATTCCCTCCGCAAGCCGTTAAAATAATACTAAACAACATGATTCCTGCCAATACTAAACCAATTTTCTTTTTCATCTTAATTTCCTCCTTAGTAAATAATATTTTAAAATAAAAAAACTCGTCTCTTACTATAAGAGACGAGTAATATACCCGTGGTGCCACTCTAATTATATTTTAACTTAAATAGAAAAAATATAACTTGTAACAAATAACGCTTTGAATGCGGAATAAGATACTAACCTTTGGCTTTGTCCTATTCATTTCAGCAACTCTTTTCATTAAGCTTTCCATTATCTGGCTCTCACCTTACCCAGTTCTCTGTAAAATGTACTTATCATAACTACTCTTTGCTTCACCAATATTTTAAATTATTTTTTTATAATGTATACTATCATAAATAGATTTAGAGAATTTGTCAAGTAATTTTTTATAATTATAATAATGAGGTTTATAAAGAGAGGTTAAAAGCAGATTTTAATAATAGAAAGTAACTTTTTTGAGTAAATGGTTTTCTAGTTTGTATTAACTTTATTTTCCAATCATTACAGAACTAGCTTTAATAACAGCGGTAGCTTCATCACCTATATTAAGGTCAAGGCTTTCTGCTGATCCTGTTGTAATACTAGAAACAATATTTAATCCATTTATATCAATAACGACCTCTGTTGAAACTGGACCTTTTTTAATATCAATTATTTTTTCTTTGAGCTGGTTTCTAGCTGATAGCTGCATAATATTCCTCCTTAAATAATCTTTAGTTTAATATTTAAGCTAGTTTAGTTCTAACTATTTCTTCTATTTCGTTTTCTTCAGGATAACGGTCTAATTCTTTCTTTGAAAAAATTAATTCATCGTTAAATGTTACTTCAAATACTCCTCCAGAAGAAGGGTATAAGATAACTTCAGATATTTTTTGTTTTTGCTCACTTAAAATAGATTGAGTTAGAGCAACTGCTCTTCCAAGATAGCCTCAACCAGTACAATATTCAATAGTTAGTATATTTTTCATTTAATCATCCTCCTAATATTAACTTTATCTATAAATACCCGTTTTACTATAAATAAAAACTATAATAAAACAGTTATATCATATCCATTCCCATAAATAATATTCTAAGATTTAATATTATAAATTTTAGATATGATATAATATTGTAAAATATGGTATCAATAAAATTAAGATGGAAATATTTAAGATAGAAATATAAGAACAGTAGAGAGAAAGGAGTTTAGCATGACTAATTACTTAAAATCTAATAATATAATTGAGGATAAAATCAAAATAGGAGAAATTCCAGCTATTTTGTTCAGACCTAAAGACGAAAGAGAGCTAATTCCAACGATAATTTTTTATCATGGTTGGAGTTCAAATAAGGAAATACAAAGAATTAGAGGGTTTATACTGGCTTCCGTAGGTTATCAAGTAATAATTCCAGATGCCATATATCATGGAGAAAGAAAGGCTTTAGATAACTATGGAGGAGAAAATGCTGCAAAGTATTTTTGGGATATAATATTTAGTAATATAGAGGAATCATATAGTATAATAAATGAAATAATATTAAATTATAATGGAGACCCAAAAAGAATAGGGGTTATGGGTCATTCTATGGGTGGTATTACAGCAGCAGGAGTATTTACTCATAATCCTAATCTAAAAACTTTGGCTGTCCTCAATGGTTCCTGTGGGTGGCAAGATTCTAATAATAGATTTAAGGAGTTTTTAGAAGTAGATTCCTATGAAAGAGAATTAGAAGAAAAAGTAAATAAAATGGATCCAATGAATAATCTCAATTTATTAATAGATAGACCTATTATTTTGCTGCATGGAGATAGTGATACCTTAGTTCCTATAGAAAGTCAGGAATTATTTTATGAAAACCTAAAGCCGTTATATAATCACAAAGAAAAATTAAAGATTATGAAATATTTAAATTTAAATCATTTTGTAACAACTGATATGATGGAACAAAGTATAGCTTGGTTCTATAAATATCTATTAAACTAGTTTAATAGATATTTATAGAAAGTAGAGGAGTATGGATTGGAGAATAGATTTAGATAAGGGGGAATCTAAATGTATAAAAGATTAACTATATTAACATTAGTTGTGATTATTTTCACAACCTTTATGGGAACAGGGGCCAATACAGAAAGTAATTTAACTACAGAGTTGAAAGAAAATTTAATTCCGTTAAAGACTGTAGAAGCAGAAAGTGGATTTGAGGATCTTATGCCATTGAAGGAAATCCTTAAAGATAAACGAATTATAGGTATGGGAGAAGCAACTCATGGAACTAGTGAATTTTTTAAGATGAAGCATAGAATGTTTGAATTTTTAGTGGAAGAAATGGGATATAGGGTATTTGCCATAGAAGGTGAATTTGGTGGAAGTCAAGTTGTAAATGAGTATATTCTTTATGGTAAGGGAGATATAAATAAAAGCTTAGAGGCTATGAACTTTTGGATTTGGAGTACAGAAGAAGTAGTTGATATGATTGAATGGATGAAGAAGTATAATGATGATCCAAACAATAAAAGAAAGATAAAATTTTATGGTTTTGATATACAGTCAGCAGATAATAGTCTAAGTTATGTTCTAGATTATTTAGAGAAGGTAGGCTCTAATAATATTGATGGATATAGAAAAGGTATAAAAACTTTAGAGGAGATATACGCTGAACTTAAAGAAAATAAAGATGAGTATATAAAAAATAGTTCAGTAGAAGAGTATGATTTAATATTTCAGCATGCAGTAGTTATAGATCAATGGATTGATTTACAAAGAACTAAAGAAAGGTTTGAAACCAGAGATCATTATATGACAGAGAATATAAAATGGATTTTAGATTATGAAAATAAACATTATGGAAATGATAAAATCATGCTGTGGGCTCATAACGGACATATATCTAAAGAATTTATAAAACTTAATATTGGTAAAAGATTGAAGGATTTGTACAATGATGATTATTATTCTTTAGGATTTGATTTTTATGAAGGAGATTTTATAGCTGGTACGTTTACACTACTTGGTAGTAAAGGAGCCAATTTTCATATAAGTTCATCACCAAATGGATCTTATGGGGATGAAATGAACAAGACAGGTATTCCAATTAGTTTTTTAGATTTTAAAAAAGCTGAAAAGAATAAAGTGGTGTCGGAGTTTTTATCATCAAAGATTTATAGTAATAATATTGGTGCGCTTTATTTGAGAAAAAGAGGTAATGAAAATGATATAAATAAGAAGGTAATGAGAGATACCTACGATGGTATGATTTTTATAAATTCTACTACAGCATCAAAAATGATTAAGCCATATTTTGATAGAGTAAAAGATGGAAATAAGATTTTAGTATATAATCGTATTACTATATTAATTTTAGCATTAGGAATCTTTATAATTCCATATAAACTATATAAAAAAAGAAAATTATCTCAAAAGCAATAGAAATCACTCCTAGTATAATTAAATTATACTAGGAGTGATTTAAATTTTTAAAATCTAATATTTGACTTCCATTAAGCAAAGACCTTTAGACTCAATCATAGGACCAGCTATACTACGGTTCTTGGACTCAAGGATAAATTGTACATCTTTTGCAGTGATTTCTCCTTTTCCTACTCTGATTAAAGTTCCGGTAATTATTCTAATCATATTATGAAGAAAGCCATCACCTTTAAAGTTGATATAGATATAATTATTTTCTTTAATTATATCTATATCAGTTATGGTTCTTATGGTACTTTTCTTTTTCGATTTCATTGTAGTAAAAGCTGCAAAATCAAAAGTACCTATTAAAACCTTTGCTGCCTCCTCCATTAAGGATATATCTAAGGCTTCTGGTATATGAGAAGTAAATTTTCTTCTAAAGACATCTTGATACTTGTTATTATCTATGGTGTAAGTGTATAATTTAGACACTGCATTGTATCGTGAATGAAACCTTTCATTCATTTCACAAAAATCATGTGCTACAATATCGTCTGGTAAATAACGGTTAATATATTCTTCTATTTCATCTATTATCATACTAGAATCAGTAAAGAAATTGCAAACTAAAGCCTTAGCGTGAACTCCTTTATCAGTTCTAGAACATCCTATTACATTTATGTTTTCTCCAGTCATTTTATTTAGTAAAGTTTCTAATTTTCCTTGAATAGTGTTGTCATTGTCTCCTAGTCTTTGCCATCCTTGGTATCTGCTTCCATCAAATTGTAAATTCATCTTTATATTTCTCATTTTATCCCTCACTATATTTAGTATAACTATGATACCATAAAAAATAAATCATTGTAAACTTTAATAATGCCTCAAAATTCCTTAGTTTAAATTGCGTTATGTAGAATTATATGGGTATATTTAATGGTAAGTTAATAATTTATCAAGGAGAGGATATTGCAAATATAATATTATTTCTAGTATCAGATGAATCAAGGTTTGTCAGTGGAGTTACCATAGTAAGTAATGGGGAGGGGCTATAAATTAAGGAAATAAGGATTTGTATCATAAAAATATTATTAAAATTAAGGAGTGGAGTTTTGAAAAAGAAAAAGGTACTTACTATAACTATAATTTGTGGCATTATAGCTTTGTATATTGTATTCCATATTATACCAACCTTAGCATTAAGAACTCATTTATTTATGAGTGGACATCCTATTATTGCATTTACAACAGAAATAGTAGATGATGAATTTCACAATAAGACAGATAAACAAATTCTTGAAAGTCAAAACGCTAGATGCTATACTCTTACAAAGCCAGTGTTTGATAAAGAAACAAAAGGGCAATTAAGAAATTATAAAGTGACTAAAAAAGGTTTTATATATTTTGCTGAATACTACGGAGAATTATAAAAGTTGAGTATTATAGATTCATTTGAAACTAAGAAGTTTATGGAAGTTTAAGGAGGATTTATTGAATGGGAAATTCGTGGAGTGGATTGAGGAGAGAATTAGAGAATGATTATTTATGTGAATCATTACAGGGAAGAGTACAATATTTTGTAACTCATTATCATAAAGCACCTGATAACTATGGAAGAATTGCAGTTAGAGTGGATGGCAAAGAAGTTTTAATGGGCAATCCCTATGATTATTATGTAAAGGGTTATGTTTATAAGCAACATATATTAAAAAAGGAGATGGGGGTTCAGCCAAGAAAGTGGGTAGGAAATGAAACTTTGAATGATAAAGAAAACAAACAGGTTGAAGATATGGTAAATGAAATGGCTGTTAATGACGGAGTATTTGATATTGATGATATTACATCTTCCATTAGGGAATATAAAAATTTAGATATAAAAGAAAGTATTAATTCTGCAAATCCTTTAGTAAGGATGCTTGCAGTTATGGATAGAAGAATAGGAAAACGAACTCTTACGAAGTTGAAATCAGAAGTTGATAAACAACCTGAGTGGTTACAGTTCTTTTACAATCTAAGGCTTGAGTCAGAGAATTTATTCTAAAGAAGGTTATACTTTAATATAGATTTTGGAGTGGATATGTATAGAATATTTCAAAAGAATTTTTAGCTTTCTTTGGAGCAATATTCTGAAATAATATAAATATATATAGAAATGGAAATGATAGATATGAAGATATTACATGTTATAGCACAGTTGCCATCAAGGACAGGTTCGGGAGTATATTACTCCAATATGATAGAAGAATTTAAAAAATATAACTATGAACAAAAAGTTGTCTTTGGGTGTCAAGATGAATATATATGGAAGATTTTAGAACATGAAGATCAATATCCTGTGGTTTTTAAAAGCAAAGAAATACCTTTTCCAATAGCTGGAATGAGTGATGTCATGCCTTATGAAAACACCTTATATTCATCTATGACTAAGGATATGATGGATATTTGGAAAAATGCTTTTAGGAAGAGATTGGAAAAGGTAAAAAAAGAATTTAATCCAGATATTATATTCTCACATCATCTTTGGATTTTGACATCTTTAGTTAGAGAAATATTCCCAAATACGAAAATAATTGGGCTGTGTCACAATACAGATTTGAGACAAGCTAAGATGAACCCTCGTATTAAACATAAGTATGTAGATAAAATACATGAGTTAGACTGTATATTTTCAGCTTCTGAACAGCAAAAAGATGAAATAGTAAAAATATATGGTGTAGATAGATACAAGATAGTTGATGTAGGAGGAGGATTTAATCAAAATATTTTTTATCCTCCAAAACAAAAAACTTATACTGATAAAATCAGACTTGTATTCTGTGCAAAAATAGACCCATCTAAGGGAATTTATGAACTTATAGAGGTTTATAAATCCTTAGGGTTAGATGATTTAACTTTAGATATTATAGGAAGTCCAGATGAGGAAAACAAAAAGAAAATAGAAGAGTATATTAAAGATGATAGCAGTATAAAGGTATATAATGTGCGAGACCAAATAGCTTTAGGCAACGAATTAAGGGGAAAAGATATATTTCTAATGCCTTCTTATTATGAAGGTTTGGGACTTATGGCTATAGAAAGTTTAGCCTGTGGATTATATGTAGTCACTACAGAAATAGAAGCATTAATGACACTTTTAGGAGAAGAAATAAAAGATTCAGGTATAATCAAATATGTTCCTCTTCCTAGAATATATGATATAGATAAACCAGTTAAAGAAGATTTACCAGAGTTTAAAGAAAACCTAAAGGGAGCTATATTAACTCAAATAGATAAGGTAAGAAGGAAGGAAGCTTTCCATAATGAAATGGAAGAAAAGATAAAATCTTTTTCTTGGGAAGGGTTAGTTGATAATATGAACCATATTATAAGAACCATATTATAATGAAAGGCTTAGAATAACCTAATGAATCAAATTCTCTTTTCTGGTTGAGCCAGAAAAGAGAATTATATCTTTATTTTAATTCAAGTCCTTGGCTATTTAATTCATTTACAGGGACTTGCATTTTTTCACCAGTAGCTATTACTGAAACTAGTGCTTTTTGGTTTTCTACGTCTATATGTTCTAGCCATACTAATTTATCTTTATATGTCACTTCATGATTTACATTTCCCTTTAATATTTCCTGTGCTTTATGGGCTTTCATAATATTTCCTCCTAAATTTGTATTTCATAATTAGTATAGGTAAACTACAATTATATATGTCATGTAAAATGTGGATATATATGGAAGAACAATGGTTTAAATTATGATGATCTTGATTATAAAAAGGTAAAATACAGTCATATACTATTGATAGTGTAGATTAAGGAGTGATGTTTTGGAAAAAAATAAAATTAATAAAGTGTATTTTGCAGCTATTATGTATTCTATTATTACAGGATTATCCTTTTTATTTGGTAAAATAGGTTTGGAATATAGTAATCCTATTGATTTATTAGCCTATAGATTTACGGCAGCTTTTTTAGCTATTTTATTACCCGTATTATTTAAAAAAGTTAAAGTAGATATTAATAAGGAAATGATAAAAAAGGTACTTCCTATGACTCTTTTCTACCCTTTATCCTTTTTTGGATTTCAAATATTTGGACTTAAATATACTCCGTCTGCTGAAGCAGGTATATTATTAGCTGTAGGTCCAGTATTCACAATGATATTAGCTTCATATTTTTTAAAAGAGAAGGCTACAATTCTTCAAAAGATATCTATTTTACTATCTGTATTTGGAGTGATTTATATAACATTTAAAAAAGGATCTTCTTTTGAATTTAATAGTATGAAAGGTATAGCATTTTTATTGATATCAGTCATATCCTTTGCAATATATAGTGTAATGGCTAGAAAACTTACACAGGACTTTTCTGGTATACAACTTGGCTATATAATGATTGGAATTAGCTTTATATCCTTTAATATTTTAGCCTTATCACAGCATTTAATAAATGGAAGTATAGGAAGTTTCCTTACTCCATTGAAAGAATTTAGATTTATTATATCTGTATTATATCTTGGAGTACTGTCATCATCTGGAACTTCATTTTTAACAAACTATGTTCTATCTAAAATTGAGTCCTCTAAAATGAGTGTATTTGCTAACTTGGCAACAGTTATATCCATAGTAGCAGGTGTTGTTTTTTTAAAGGAAGAAATATTTTATTATCATATAATAGGTTCAATCCTCATTATAGTAGGAGTTATAGGTACAAATATATTTGATGAAAAGAGAATTTCTAAGGAAGATAGTGGAGATGAAATTTAGATTGTAATAGAATATAAATTAATAATTCTATTCATAAACCTTGCGACAATTGGGAATAGTTGTCGTAAGGTTTATTTTATATATAAAAATAAATAAATTAAAAAAATTTTTAAATTTTTATTGACATGTTAAGCAATGTGTCATACTATAAGATATATAGTATAACGTTATTGAAGGGGGAGGAAGAATTGGAAGGACTTAAGGTATTTATTGTGTCAGACTCATTGGGGGAAACTGCTGCACTAGTAACCAGGGCTGCCATATCTCAGTTTAAAACAGATAACTACGAAATCAAAAGATTTTCCTATGTCCAAGACTTAGATGTGTTAAGGGGAGTTCTTCAAGAGGCCTCTCTCATAAAAAATTCAATTTTAATCTATACCTTAGTTGATGAAAGCCTAATTGAATTCATAAAGGAATATTCAAAGAACACAGGTCTATTAACTGTAGATTTAATTAGTCCTCTAATAAATGTCATTAGCCAGACATTAGATATTGAACCTACAAGGGAACCTGGAGTTATAAGAAGATTAGATGAAACGTATTTCAAGAGGGTAGCAGCTATTGAATTTGCTGTAAAGTATGATGATGGAAAAGATCCTAGGGGAGTGGTAGAGGCAGATATAGTATTAGTCGGAGTATCTAGAACATCAAAGACGCCTCTTAGTATGTACTTAGCCAATAGAAATTTAAAGGTGGCAAATATTCCTCTAGTAGTAGAAGTAGATCCACCTAAAGAATTATTTAATATACCTGCAAAAAAAATCATAGGGCTTACAAATTCTCCTGAAAAATTAAATGAAGTAAGAGAAGAAAGGCTAAAATCTTTAGGCTTATCTAGTGGCTCTAGTTATGCAAGCTTAGGAAGGATATTAGATGAATTGGAATATGCTGATAAAATCATGAAAAAAATTGGATGTCCAGTTATAGATGTATCAAATAAGGCAATAGAAGAAACATCAGAAATAGTACTATCATTACTTAGAAAAAATGGTATAAGTTTTAGTGAATAAAAATTGAAAGGGGATTAAGAAATGGAAAATAAGTATGTTTATAGCTTTCATGAAGGTAAAAAAGAAATGAAAAGTTTACTTGGAGGTAAAGGTGCTAATTTAGCTGAGATGACTAATATTGGTCTTCCTGTACCTTCAGGATTTACTATTACTACAGCTGCATGTATTCGCTACTATGATGAGAATAAAATATTGTGGAATGAATTATTAGATGAAATACATGATCAGTTAATGGGACTAGAAAAAAGAATTGGCAAAAGCTTTTCTGATGAGAATAATCCATTATTAGTATCTGTAAGATCTGGATCTGTTTTTTCCATGCCGGGAATGATGGATACTATACTTAATCTAGGACTAAATGATATATCTGTAAAGGGACTTGCAAACTCAACAGGTAATGAAAGATTTGCCTATGATAGTTATAGAAGATTTATTCAAATGTTTTCAGATGTAGCTATGGGTATTCCAAAAGTAAGATTTGAATCTTTACTTGAAGAGATGAAAGAAAATAAGGGAATCATAGAGGATACAGATTTAAATGCTGAAGACTTAAAGGTTTTAGTTGAAAAATATAAGGAAGTTTATTTAAATGAATTAAATGAAGAATTCCCTCAAGATCCTATTAAACAGTTAGAACTTTCTATTAAAGCTGTATTTGATTCATGGAATAATCCAAGGGCTAAGGTATATAGAAGACTTCACAATATATCAGATAATCTAGGAACAGCCGTTAATGTTCAGTCCATGGTATTTGGTAACATGGGAGATACATCAGGTACAGGAGTGGCCTTTACAAGAAATCCAGCAACTGGAGAAAACCACTTGTTTGGAGAATACTTAATAAATGCTCAAGGCGAGGACGTAGTTGCAGGAATTAGGACTCCAGATGAAATATCTCATTTAAAAGATATTATGCCAGAGGTATATGATGAGTTTGTAAAGATTACTCATACATTAGAAAATCATTATAAAGATATGCAAGATATTGAGTTCACAATAGAAAACGGAAAGCTTTATATCCTTCAAACTAGAAACGGAAAGAGAACTGCCCAAGCAGGAATTAGGGTAGCTGTTGATTTAGTACATGAAGGCTTAATAAATAAAGAAGAAGCAATTATGAGGGTTGAACCAAATCAATTAAATCAGTTATTACATCCTACTTTTGCAGAATCAACTTTAAAGGAAGCTATAATAATAGCTAAGGGGTTGGCTGCATCTCCAGGAGCTACATCAGGTAAGATTTATTTCCATGCAGATGACGTAGTAGAAGCTAAGGCAAGGGGAGAAAGAGCAATATTAGTTAGACAGGAAACTTCCCCAGAGGATATAGAAGGTATGGTAGCAGCAGAAGGTATTCTTACAGCTCGTGGAGGTATGACATCCCATGCTGCAGTAGTTGCAAGAGGTATGGGTAAGTGTTGTGTTGCAGGATGTAGCGATATAAGAGTTAGTGAAGAAACAAAGATAATGAGAACCAAAGATCAAACTTTTAATGAAGGAGACTTTATTTCCTTAGATGGCAGTACAGGAATTGTATACAAGGGAGATATAGAGAAGGTACAACCAACATTAGGTGGAAGCTTTGGAGAATTTATGGAATGGGTAGATGAAGTAAGGGTAATGGGAGTTAGAGCAAATGCAGATAATCCAAAGGATGCAGCACAGGCTCTAGAATTTGGAGCAGAAGGTATTGGACTTTGTAGAACTGAGCATATGTTTTTCGAGGAAACTAGAGTTATGTCTGTGAGAAAGATGATACTTGCAACTACCTTAGAGGAAAGAAAATCTGCATTAGATGAACTTCTGCCAGTGCAAAGACAAGATTTCTATGAACTTTATGAAGCAATGGAAGGAAAACCTGTTACAGTAAGACTTTTAGATCCTCCACTACATGAATTTTTACCTGTAAAGGATGAAGACATAAAAGAATTAGCTGAAGCTATGAATGTAAGTTTTGATGATTTAAAAGATAGGGTAGAAGGATTAGCAGAGTTTAACCCAATGTTAGGTCATAGAGGTTGTAGGTTGGCAGTAACATATCCTGAAATATATAGAATGCAGGTAAGAGCAATAATAGAGGCAGCAATAGATATTAAAGAAAAAGGCCATGAAGATATTTATCCAGAGATTATGATTCCTTTAATCGGACATATAAATGAATTGAAATATGTAAAGGATGAAGTATTAAAGGAAATAAATCTTGTATTTGAAGAAAGAAACAATACAGTAAAATATATGATAGGTACAATGCTTGAAGTTCCAAGAGCCGCCATAACTGCTGATGAAATAGCTACTGAGGCTGAATTCTTTAGTTTTGGAACAAATGACCTTACTCAAATGGGATTTGGATTCTCAAGGGATGATGCTGGTAAATTCTTAAATGAATATGTAGAAAAGGGAATCTTTGAAAAAGATCCATTCCAAGAAATTGATAGGGCTGGTGTAGGAAAGTTAATGGAGATTGCCATAGAATATGGTAGAAAAACTAATCCAAATTTAAAGTTAGGAATATGCGGGGAACATGGTGGAGAACCAAATTCAGTTGAGTTCTGTCACCAAATAGGACTTCACTATGTAAGCTGTTCACCTTTTAGAATACCAATAGCAAAATTAGCAGCAGCACAGGCTGAAGTAAATTATCCAAGATCATAGAACTAATATAAGGGCATTTCATAACTGATCAATCAGTTATGAAATGCCCCCCTTTGTCTTTATGGTAAATAGTTTATAGGGGTGTAATTAAATTGAAGATTAAGTTTATATCTAAGGGTAATAATCATATAAGAGGTGAATAGGATGAAAATAGCTACATTAATTGAAAATAAACCTGGAGATAGGGAAGAGTTATATACAGAATATGGATTATCAATATATATAGAGGTGGATGGAAATAAGATATTATTTGATACAGGGCAAAGTGGAGACTTTATAGACAATGCAAAGGATCTAGATATTGATTTGAAGGATTTAGACTATGTGATAATTAGTCATGGACATTATGATCATAGTGGTGGGTTCGAAAGACTTATAAAAGAAATAAATCCTAGTATTAATTTATATTTAGGAAATGGATTCTTTAATAAGAAATATAATTTAATGGAAAGTGGAGAATATGAATATGTAGGAAATCCCTTTGAGGAGCAGTTTTTAAGTGAAAATAATATACAGGTAAAATACATAAATGAAGATATATTAAATATTACAGAAAATCTAATTGTTTTTACAAACTTCAATAGAAACCAAGAATTTGAAAATACAAATCAAAATATGTATTTAAAAGAAGACGAAGAATATAAAAAAGATATGTTCCTAGAAGAAGTGTCCTTAGGAATTAAGACTAATAGAGGGCTAGTAGTAATAGTAGGATGTTCTCATGCAGGAATTGTAAATATATTAGATACTATAATAGAGAGAATAGATATGAATATATATGGTGTAATAGGTGGAACTCACTTAGTTGAAGAAAATGATGAAAAGATAAATAAAATAATAGAATATCTAAAGGAAAAGGATATTGAGTTAATAGGTGCCTGTCATTGTACAGGAAAACAAGGAGAAACTATGCTTAGTCAAGGATTGGAAGGAAGTTTTATTGATAATAATACTGGAGATATATTATATATAGAATAAATAAGCTACTAGACAATATAAATCTCAATAAAAGTTTTGAATTTTTTATGAATATAATGTATAAACATTCTGAGGGGCATATTTCGGCAATACAAGTGTTTGACTTATTGAATCTTTTTTAATATAATTATCTCGAATTATATAAATAAAATAAAAAAATCTATCTTTTAATGTTTAGATGGATTTTTTTATTTTGAAGGGATCTGAAATATTGAAAAACCATATAAAAGAAAACTATATTTTTTCCAGAAAAAATCTTATTTATCTCATTATGCCTCTTATATTTGAGCAGTTACTGGCTGTGGCTGTGGGTATGGCAGACACAGTAATGGTTGCCAGTGTTGGGGAAAGTGGAGTATCAGCCGTATCTCTAGTGGATTCAGTAAATATTCTGCTTATAAATTTATTTGCGGCATTGGCAACAGGTGGAGCTGTAGTTGCAGGACAGTACATAGGAAGAAATCAGAAGGAAAAGGCTTCAAAAGCAGGGGAGCAGCTTATGGTATTTGCAACACTTATTTCACTGGTCATAATGGTAGTAGTATATGTTGGCAGAGGGTTTATATTAAATGTGGTATTCGGTTCCATTGAGGCTACTGTTGCAACACACGCCAATACCTATATGAATATAGTATTTGCCAGTATTCCGTTTATAGCAGTATATAACAGTGGGGCAGCTTTATTCAGAGCTATGGGAAATTCTAAAATTACTATGAAGACCTCCTTGATAATGAATACCATCAACATTGTGGGAAATGCAATATTGATATATGGATTTGGCATGGGAGTTGAGGGAGCTGCCATTCCAACCTTGATATCTAGGGTAGTAGCTGCTGTAATTATAGTTTTGTTGCTTAGAGATGAAAGCCTTCCCATTTATATAAATAAGCCATTTAAATATAAATTTGATGGTAAAATGGTTAAGAATATTCTTCAAATAGGAATACCAAATGGAATAGAAAATAGTATGTTTCAGCTAGGTAAGATATTACTATTGAGTGTCGTATCTGGATTTGGCACTGCGGCTATTACAGCAAATGCAGTTGCAAATACAGTTACGGCCTTTCAGTTTCTTCCTGGTGCTGCCATAGGATTAGGTCTTGTTACTGTAGTCAGTCAGTGTGTAGGAGCTGGAGATTATGATCAGGCTAGATACTATACAAAGGTACTTCATAAATATGCCTATATGGCTTTAGCTCTGGTAAATGGAATTATAATACTGGCATCCCCCTTTATACTGAAGATGTATAATTTATCACCTGAAACTGCTGCATTGGCAAGAAAGATAATAATATTCTATGGAATACATGCTTCCTTAGTGTGGCCATTGGGCTTTACTCTCCCAAACACCTTAAGAGCCGCAAATGATGTACAGTATGCCATGATAATAAGTGTGAGTTCTATGTGGATTACAAGGATTGGACTTGGTATATTATTTGCCAAATATTTAGGTTTTGGAATGTTTGGAGTTTGGATTGCCATGATTTGTGACTGGTATGTAAGAGCAGCATTTTTTATTCATCGATATAGAGGAAGTAAATGGGAAGAAAAGACTACCCACCATTTATAAAAATGCTGGGTATTTTATTGAAGGTAGGGGAAAATTTGGAAGGACCTAAGGCGTTTATTGTATCGGACTTATTAAAAGGAGTTCTTCAAGAGGCTTCTCTCATAAAAAATTCAATTTTAAATTGAGTCCATATGTGAAGACACAATATTTTGGAAATATTACAAAAAAATATTTTAGTATAATTTAAGTTATGTATTAAATGTGGGTATATAAAGAATAATAAGTTATTTCAATTATAAAAATATTTTTACAATAAACAAATTTATATTAAAGAAAAACTATTTAGTATTAACAAATTAAAATTAGTATATCTCACTATGACTCCTTAGTTGAAATGAGTTGAAATTTTAAATTAATATATTGATTATTCCAGAAACTGAATTGTTAATATATTGATATATATAATGTAATTGAAAGTCATTAAGGTTATTTTTATACACCAATATTTAGGGGGGAAATAAATGAAGAATAAGAGTATAAGAAGACTTTTAACTACTGTAATACTGAGTTTACTACTTTTAGCCTTTGTTGTAAGTGCAGTTTTTACAAACTTAGTTCTAAAAGAAAAAAGTAAAAATGTACTAATTGAAAAGGCTAAGGAACAAGTTTTTGAAATGGCAAAACAAGTAGAAGTAATTTTGAATAATGAAACTAATCCAATTCCAGAATTACAAAAATTTGTTGAATTAAAGTCAACTCAAAACAATGTCACCTATGCTATTGTAATCGACAAAGATGTTCAAGCAGTGGCTCATAGTGATATACAGAAACTTAATAAGGTTTATGAAGATGAGTACACTATTGATGGAGCTAAACATGGAAAAAATCAATTTACTAGATGGTATGCAGAAACACAAGGAATATGGACTTATGATATAATGGAGCCTATTTATAAAAATGGAGAGTTATATGGAGTTTTAGATATTGGTGTTCCAGAAAGTGGCATAAAGTCTATTTCAACTGCTGTGTTGTTTTATCAAATTATAATAGGGTGTGGAAGTTTTATTGTAATAGGGGTTTTAATGTGGTTTATAATTGATCGTATTATTGTAGCCATAACATTATTAGAGGGAGTTATTCACCAAACTGCTATACTTGATTTTACTGAAAACCCTGATTTAGAGGTTTTATCTAATAGATGTGATGAAATCGGATCAATGGCACAGAAGATTATTAGTATGCGTGACTCCTTGAAAAATGTAATATATGCTATATTAGATACCAGCGAGGAGTTAACAGAATCAGCAAGGGTATTGACAGTTATTTCTGGTGATACAGTTAGAACTACAGATGAGATTAATTCAGCAATTAGTGAAATAGCAAAGGCTACCGAAGAACAAGCTCACGATACTGAAAAAGGTGCTGAACAAATAGGTCAATTGTCTAAGAACATTGACTATATAATTGATAGTACATTGAGCATTGCAAATATGACAAAGGATATAGATAAACTTAGTAGTGAAGGAGTTTCTATTGTTAGTCAGCTTTCTGAATGGTCTGAAAAAAACAAATTGTCTTCTCAGCAAGTAAGTACAATTGTTAAAGAAGTAGATAAAACTTCTTCCGATATTTCAAGTATAGTAAGCATTATTACAGAGATTGCTACTCAGACAAATTTATTGGCTCTTAACGCATCTATTGAATCTGCAAGGGCAGGGGAGGCTGGAAAAGGGTTTGCAGTTGTGGCAGAGGAAATTAGGAAATTATCAGAACAAACTTCTAAGGCAACAGGAGATATTAAGAATAAAATAGATGCTATTCAAGATATATCTAAAAATGCAGTAAATGAAATTGAAACAAGCTTAGATATAGTTAAAGAAAATGTGAAATCTTCTGAAGATACTAGTGAAATTTTCAATACTATTAAAGAAGCTTTGGATAAAATAATAGGAGTTGCTAAAAATGTAGAAACCCTTTCTAGAGAGATGAATGGACGTAAAGAGCAAATAATCATTGCAATAGAAAATATTTCAGCTTCTGCCGAAGAAACATCTGCTGGTACTGAACAAGTTTCAGCTTCGGCATATGAACAATTAGGAAGCATAGAGATGGTTTCTGAAAAGGCTAAGGGCTTAAATGATGTAGCAGAGTTATTGCAAAATGAAATGAAGAAATTCAAATTAAGTGAAACTATATAAATATGATTTTACTTGATAATATAGATGAACATCAGAAATGTGTACTTTTTATTATATGGTATGTTAATAAATATCCTCTAGAATTTTCCTAGAGGATATTTATTAACATTTATTTAACATTACATCTAATATAATATTATCAGTATTATTCATACCAGTATTTGATACATGAGCTAGATTTTTAATGGTTTGTTCTGTTGTCTCGCCTAATATTCCATTATCTATTGGTATAAAGATATTCTTTAATGCCATATTAGAAGCATCAATAGCTGCATCTACAGATATTGATAATTTATAAGAACAGCCTAGTTTTGCACCATCACATATCATTCCAGTAATACCAGCAATCATATTATTAATAGAACCTTGAATTTGTACATGGTTTCCACCACCCATGAAGGTAAGTCCAGCGGCACAACCAACTCCAGCAGCAACACCACATCCACATACAGGAGATAGAGAGCCTATATAGGACTTAACATAAATAGTTACTAAATGACTAAGAGTAATGGAACGAATGATTTTTTCCTCTGAAATATTTTTCTCTTTTCCAATTATACTCAAAGGAATAATTGCTACAAGTCCATGGTTTCCAGAACCAGCACTACTCATTACAGGAAGTGGGTATCCAGACATTCTTGCTTCTGAAGCACCAGAGGTATATGCCTTGGCTTTAGTATATACGTCCATTACATTATCATATAGGTATTTACCTAGCCCCATTCCTAAATCTTCAGAAATACCTATTTTTGCAAGGCATAGGTTCATATCT
This sequence comes from Tissierella pigra, assembly GCF_009695605.1. Lineage (GTDB taxonomy): Bacteria > Bacillota > Clostridia > Tissierellales > Tissierellaceae > Tissierella > Tissierella pigra. The sequence continues at coordinate 134,225 of NZ_VUNQ01000003.1, read as the reverse complement.
ATTCCATCTTGAATAAAGGATAAATCTTCAATATTTCCATTTATTGAAAAGTCTATAAGCTGTTTGATATTAAAGTTCTGAATTTCATATTTTATTTCATAATTTGAGCTTGTACTAGAAATACTCTGTTCTTTATTTAAATTATCCTTGTTAAGTAAAACTTCATCATTTTTACTTTCAAATACTATATTTGTATGGGAATTTTTAATTATAACTTTTGATGTATTATTTTTACTAAAAGCTTCTACAGAAATATAAAGTCCTTCTGCCTCTTTGTTTAATTCTAAAGTAATAATCTTAGAGTTTACAATGTCTAAGGCTTCTTTTATACTTTCTTTTTTTACATCTTTAAGAACTTCCAAGCCATATTCAGATTTCCCTATAACTAAGGAAAGGGCAGCAGCAAATATAATTCCACGCTCATTAGTGCCGGGTATGCCCACACCTAATCCATTTTTTAATATATTACTATTAACGCCAATAATTAGATTTTCAACATTGGAATCAAGTATTTCTTTAGCACGAGCAACGGCATATGCCACAGCTCCAGGCTCTGTACACCCAAGAGCTGGTTTTACTTGATCCTTTAATATTTCAATTAAAAGATTATTATTTATCATAACATCCTTCTCCTTTCGACTATTAATTAAGCAAGTACTATGCCAATAAAGGAAAAATAGTTAAATATTAAACAAAATGGTTAAATTCAAATATTAGATATATATTAAGTCCATATAAATAAATAAATCTTTCTCAAATATGATAAACTTATTGAAGTAACAATTAATTTTTCATTGATATTTCATGGTATATATGAATTTATCAATTTTGAATAATTATTCTCAAAAATGATAATAAAAGTGGGTATATTTATTGATTATGATATATTTATATGATAAACTTATTTGTAATCAAAGTTTTAAATAAAGGATGATAAAATGAATCTTTTAAAAAGTATAGCTCCTGAGCTCAAGCATATTATTGATGCTATGTATTCTGTAACCAATATAGATATTACAATAGTAGATGAAAATCTAAATCGAATTGTGGCTACAAATAATATAAATAAGGTTTTTAGAAATAAAGCCCCTGTGAATTCAGTTTTTCACAAAAGTTTAATGACGGGAAAACAATACCTGATTACTGATACTATAAATGATCCTCTCTGTTTAAACTGCTTTAACAAAGACAGCTGTAATGAATTGGCAGAACTATGTATTCCTATACATTTTAATGGAAAAATCATAGGGGTACTTGGGATGTGTGCTTTCAATGAAAAGGCAAGAGATAATATTATAAACAATAAGGATAGTTATATAAAATTTGAAAATCAACTAAGTAATATTATTTGTACTATTTTAAGTGAGAAGCGATTTGGAGAATTATTAGAGTATCGTTCAACTGAGTTGGTTACATTGATTAATTCCTTAAATGAGGGAATAATTATATTGGATAATAATATGAAAATAATGACAAAAAATAACTATATCAATGAAAGACTTGATTTAGATATAAATCTTATTTTAGATATTGAGGAGATAATACCAAAAAAGAGTTTAGAAGAATTAGATAAAAAACATTTCTATGGAGAAGTTGGACCTGTTAAAATCGGGGAATATGAATTTATTATTAACTCAAATATAATAAAAATTGGGGGAAGTAAGCAAGGGATAATTTTAGTGTTTTCTGATTTTAATAAGATGAAGGAATCTGTTTTAAAGTCTGATTTAAACAAGCATATAACTACCTTTGATAATATAATCGGAGAAAGTGAACTTCTTATAAATGCCAAGCGACAAGCTATTCAGGTTGCTGAAAAGGATGTATCTGTGTTATTAATAGGAGAAACAGGTACTGGTAAAGAAATATTTGCAAGGGCAATACATACAGCTAGTCATCGTAGGGAAGATGTTTTTATGGCTATTAACTGCGGAGCAATTCCAGAAAATCTAATAGAATCTGAATTGTTTGGATATGAGAAAGGATCTTTTACTGGTGCAAATACTACTGGGAAAGTAGGTAAGTTTGAAATAGCAAAAGAAGGAACATTATTTTTAGATGAAATAGGAGATTTACCATATTCTATGCAGGTAAAAATCCTACGTGCTCTTGAAGAAAAGGAAATAACCAAAGTAGGAGGACATAAGTCTATTAAAGTTAACCCTAGAGTTATTTCTGCCACTCATAGAGATTTGCATAAGATGGTAAGAGAAGGGTGTTTTAGAGAGGATTTATTATATAGATTAAATGTAGTTCCTATTTATATACCACCCTTGAGGGAACGAGGATATGATATTATAATGCTCTCCAGATACTTTCTAAATCATTTTTCTAAAATATATAAAAAGGATTTACTTGGGTTTTCAGCAGAATGTGAAAAGTATCTATTGGGATACTCCTATCCAGGGAATATTAGGGAGCTAAAAAATCTTATAGAATATGCTACTATTTTTGAAGAAGATAGTATTGTAGGTGTAAAAAATATAAGAAAGAAAATAGATTCTAAAGACAAACAGGATAGTAAAACATTGGCTGAAATGACTAAGATTTATGAAAAAACTATTATAGAAAATTATCTAAATCGTTATGGAAATAGTTTAGAGGGAAAGACAGAGGTGGCTAAACAGTTAGGTATAAGTATGGCTACTCTTTATAGAAAGATAGAATAATCATAAGAAAATCTGATGGATTACATCAGATTTTCATTTCCTTCAATATTCTAATATAGTGATTTGCTTCTCTTAAAATATGGTCCCCTAATAATGGTGGAATAATTGATTTTATCTTACAATTCAACAATCCTTCTACAGCAGATACTTTAAAATCTCTAAATTCTTTAGTAGTAATTAAACTCTTTTCAGCTAATTGTTTTTCATGACATTTAATAGATTCCTTTACTAATTCTTCAAACTTTTTAACAAATTCTTCAGCTCTACGTTTTAAATCTTTTTCAGTAGGGTCTAACATTCCATCTATGAATTCTCCGTGGTCTTCCATTATATGATTCCAAAATCTAAGTTCATCGCATATGGGTTTATTAGGCAATGTTTTTTCTATTAAGCATAATAGTAGGTCTTTATAGAGCTTTGCTTCATCAATAAGATGATGTAACATATGGGGATACATTGTCATAAATATTTTGCAATTTAAAAATAAATCTAAGAGTTTTTCTTTAAATTTTATTACTTCTTCTAGAAGATTTAAGGACCTGCAATTAATATTTTGCACCTTTTCTTCTAGCCATTCTGTGTAGTCAAAATCGGGATCTGACCTTAAATCTAATTCAGCTTCAGTAATATTAGTATTTATTTTTAATCCAGTTAGTGTAGATGTTATTTCTTCTGCTCTAAGTGTATAGTTGGTGACTAATTCATTTGATTTCAATACGCTTTCTCTTATGGCACAGTTTCCAAATATAATTGTTTCTCCTAAAAGGTCTTCAAAAGAAGATTTAAGTAAGTTGGATTCAGTAATATAAGAAGCATTGACAGATGGAAGATTTACTTCTATTAAAGCTAAATGTTCCTTCATGATTCTTTGGAAAAACAAATTTGTTTCTAATGAAGCTTGAATAAATTCTTTTCTTGCCAGCAAAAAAATCCCCCCTCAATAATTATATGAATTAATACATACTATTATGAGAGAGGATTTTTGTTACTAATTTAACCTATCATTTAATTTGTTTCTGATTTCATCATTAATTATATTATTATTTGCTTTCAAATCATTTACAAAACCTTGTATTATATTTGCAAAATTAGTATATTCGTATTTTTCTATGGTCTTTTCAAATTCATTTATGACTTTTTCTTTCATTACAAAGGTTCCTATATCGAAGTTTGGATCATGATTATCTCCAAAAAAATAAGTTTGCATATACCAATTATAGATTTCATTTATCTTTGGTAAAAAATTTGAATAAGGATAGATCATTTTAAAACTTTCAACTAAAAGTATTCTTTCTGCTAATTTATCCATGGTTATTACTAGACTTCCATCATTCATAAAAGGTTCATTAGTTTCTAATGCTAATATCTTTAGATAATCACTATATTCATTAGTTATATTTCCATCAAATATATTTATAAACTTTTGGTTATCAACTTGATAATAATAAATGCCTTCAGAAGTCACTAATTTATATCCTAAATTAATATGCTCTATTAGATGTTTTTTTAATTCTTCTTCATCTTTTAGTACTTTTTCACGATTTAGATATTCTAAACTATTTAATTTTTCCATGGATAAACCATATTTTTTAAATAAATAATCAAAATTTTCATCATTTTGATATTTGATAAATAGATTTTCTACTTCAATTCCTTCATCGTAGGACATTTCCTCTAGATGTTCAATATACTTTATTAAAAGCTCAGTATTGTGAAATTTAGATAGTTGACTTTTATGCTCATCCATATATTTTAAGCTTTCAGAAAAATCATTTTCTATTAAAGTTTTGGCTTCATTAAATACTTCTATATTGGAGTCGTCCTTAGAATAATCTTTTCTTTCTATTTTAACTAAATCAGCACTGTCGCTACCATCCCATTTATACCAGAGAGTCATTTTATCAGAGTCAACAGAGGAGGAATCTTCTGTTTCAGGGTCAATCGTATATATACTGAATTCAAGTATACCATCATTATCTATGTCTTTAATCTGATTATTAGTATATATGGATATTAAAGATAATTTCTTATCATTAAGTATATTTTTTAATTTTTCATCTTCTAATATAAATCCGTAGGTTAGTCCTGAATGAGCACCAACTTGATTGTTTAAAAATAAGCCATTTTGATTTTCAGATATTTTTCCTATTACAATTTGATAGTTATCATTATCATAGTTCATTGGGACTTTATCTATGGAAACATATTTTTCGCCGTTAAATTTATAAATTTCTAAACTTCCTTCATCATTTACATTATTAGGATCTCTTTTGTTAAATATAGCCAGTTCAGGAATATTATCTTCACTAAGATTGCCTAGTGCATAAATGGGAGATTTACTTTCAGTAAGTTCAGAACTAAATTTATACATATGTTCTATATAGGACGCATCCTTTAAAAAGTCATAATTAGAGCCTTTGGATATGATAATTTCCTTAATTGACTGCTCTAAATTTAATGTAGTTGGAAAACTTTCATTTTTAGAACAAGCTATAGTAAAAATAGTTAGACATAGGATGGATATTATGAATTTTATAGACTTTTTCCACATACAATATTCTCCTTTCAATATTTATATTATACACTTGAACAATAGGCTTTAGGTAACAAACAAGTTACAAAAATAATATATAATTATTAAAACTATTGATGAAGGATTTAAAGAATGGTATTATCTAATCATAATAATAAATAAGTTATATTTTCAAAATGATGCTGAGAATATATAAGATATTTAATATTATTCTGTATTTTGAACATGCTAAAGTCATAGCAAATACATAGGAAGGAAGTGGTAAAATGGAAGTCAAGGTAAAGATTTGTATGGGGACTCATTGTACAATGATGGGGAATTTAAATTTAGAAGAAAATCTTGAAAGATTACAATCAGAATATCCAGATCAAATTGAAATTGAAGCAGTAAAATGTTTAAAGTATTGTGAGAATAATAAAGCACCTGTAGTTGAACTAAATGGCAAGATAATTACAAATGCCAGTGCAGAAATAGTTATGTCAGAAATTCTTGAGGTGGTAAAATGATGAGAGGCATCTTTACTCCCATTACATATATAAGAAGACAAGTATTTACAGAAATCGCAAAGATAGCTTGGGAAGGAAGAGATCCATTAGAAGTAGACGATATACCATATAAGGTAATTAATGGTGAAGTACCTCTATACAGGGGAAGTATTTTTCATGAAAGAGCTATTGTTGCAGCTAGAACTAGGCTTGGACTAGGTTTAGATAGAAAAGTAAATGTGGATAATGGTCGTCTATCTAAGGTAGTAGATGAAGCAGTAGTGACCCATAGTATAATCAAAGAACCATTAGTTAATGTGATTCCATTTGCTTGTACTGCATGCGAAAGCTCTAAACATTTTGTTACTGATAATTGCAGAAAGTGTATTGCCCATCCTTGTATAATAGTATGTCCTGTGAATGCTATTTCCATGGGAAAGGATAGAGCTATAATAGATAAAGATAAATGTATAGATTGTGGAAAATGTGCTAAGGCTTGTCAATATCATGCTATTATGAAATTAGAAAGACCTTGTAAAGCTGCATGTGGAGTAGATGCCATAGAATCTGATGAATTGGGCAGAGCAAAGATAAATTATGATAAATGTGTAAGTTGTGGTATGTGTATAGTAAATTGTCCTTTTGCGGCAATTACAGATAAAACAGATATATTTCAATTGGTTCTTGCTATTAAAAGGGGAGAAGAAGTTCACGCAATAATAGCACCTTCTTTTGTAGGTCAATTTGGACCTTTTGCAACGCCTGGTAAAATAGTAAAAGCAGCAAAGAACTTAGGGTTTACAGAAATTATAGAGGTGGCATTAGGAGCAGACGTTGCTGCTAAACATGAGGCTGAAATGTTTCCACAACTTGTACCAGAAAAACAACCATTTTTGGGGACATCCTGCTGTCCGTCTTGGACTATGACGGCTAAGAAATTTTTCCCTGATTTATACCAATATATATCTTCTTCTAATACACCAATGGTAGAGACAGCTAAGGCAATTAAAAGAAGAAGCCCAAGTGGCAAGATAGTATTTATAGGTCCATGTATCTCAAAAAAAATTGAAGCAATGGAAGAAGAGGTTCGACCATATGTTGATTTTGTACTTACCTATGAAGAACTTGCAGCAATATTTGTAGCAGCCAATATTGATGTTGCTGAAATTGAAGAAGATGAAATTGTTGCAGATGCATCAACAAAAGGAAGAAACTTTGCCTTTGCATCAGGAGTTGCAGCATCAGTGAAGGCAAGTATAGAAAAAGCACATCCAGATGTAAATGTCCTAACTCATAATGCCAACGGTCTGTCAGAATGCCGCAAGATGTTGGCCATGGCAAAGGCAGGAAAATTCAATGGCTACCTATTGGAGGGAATGGCATGCCCTGGAGGTTGTGTAGGAGGACCAGGAACAATGTTACCAATAGAAAAAGCTGAGAAAGAAGCAAAAGATTTTGCTAAGAAATCACCATATGATAATGTTTTTGAAAATCCACTTATAGAATAAATAAAGTTTAACTTAAAAAGGGGCAAAGGTTCATAGAAACTTTTACCCTTTAACTTTAGTAAAATCAAAGTAAAAGCAATGTTAAGAAATAAACAATAATAGTATAAAAATATTTAATATTAATTGATTATATATAAAAAGTATTTTATTAAAAGAGTTAAAATAGTCGAAAAAATTATAATAATATGTATTGACTAAAATAATAATTTTGATAAAATTACATTATTAAGATTTAATAAATTCTTCAATATATTGAAACAAGCAGGTTTGATAATTCTATTCTTTTTGAAAATTCTAGCATTCTAATCAAGATTATAATTGATGATCGGAGTAAATATCCAATGTAAATAAGAACACTTTGTATAAGGGATTTCTAAAAATCAAGGTTAAATAATTAACAAAATATATAAAAATAATTAGGAGGTTAAATTATGCTTACTTTGGAGATGAAAGATACCATTGATGAAGTTGTAATGAAACATGGAAGTAAACAATCTTCAATAATTACTATTTTACAAGAAATTCAAGGAAATTATAGGTACTTGCCTGAAGAAGTGTTGGAGTACATAGCAAATAAGATGGATATTACTCCCTCTAAAATTTATGGTATTGCCACATTTTATGAGAACTTTTCATTGGAACCAAAAGGAAAATATGTTATTAAGATTTGTGATGGTACAGCATGTCATGTTAGAAAGTCTATACCTATACTTAATGCGTTGCACAAGGAGCTAGGTCTTAGTAAAGATAAACAAACTACAGATGATTTGATGTTCACTGTTGAAACAGTATCATGTCTTGGAGCTTGTGGTTTAGCACCAGTACTAAATATCAATGAAAAGGTTTATGGCAAAATGACTCCTGAATCTACAGTGGAACTCTTAAATAAATTAAGGGAGGAAATATAGATGACAATAGCTAGTATTCAAGAACTTATGGATGTATCTAAGGCATTTAAGAATTCTTTAGATAAACAATATAAGCAAGTCCTAGTTTGTGGAGGGACAGGCTGTGTAGCAGGTGGTTCATTAGAGATTTATGCTGAGATAAAAAGACTAATAGAAGAAAAAGGTATATTGGCGGATGTGGAATTATATGAAGAAAATGAGGGCATAGGAATAAAAAAGTCTGGATGTCATGGGTTTTGTGAGGCAGGTCCATTAGTTAGAATTGAACCAGATAAATTTCTATATTTAAAGGTTAAGTTAGAGGATTGTGAGGAAATTGTAAATACTACTTTAGTAGAGGGAAAACCAATTGAAAGACTTATGTATAGTAAAGATAATAAAGTCTATCACCAACAGGAAGAAATACCTTTCTATAAATCACAAACTAGAGTTGTATTGGAACATTGCGGACATATAGATGCAGAGTCTATTGAAGAATATATTGCTTATGGTGGATACCAAGCATTAGCTAAAGCTTTAGATACTATGACACCAGAGGAAGTTTGTAAAGAAATATCTGATGCAAACTTACGTGGAAGAGGAGGCGGAGGCTATCCTGCTGGAAAGAAGTGGCTGCAAGTTTTATCATATGATAGTGATATGAAGTATGTAGTATGTAACGGTGATGAAGGAGATCCAGGTGCGTTTATGGATAGGTCTTTAATGGAAGGGGATCCTCACAATATTATTGAAGGTATGGCTATTGCTGCCTATGCTACTGGAGCATCAGAAGGATATATTTATGTTAGAGCAGAATATCCTTTGGCAGTTGCTAGGCTGAACAAAGCTATAGAACAAGCAAGAAAAATCGGATTACTAGGAAAAAACATTTTAGGTACAAGTTTAAACTTTGAACTTCATGTAAATCAAGGAGCTGGAGCCTTTGTATGTGGTGAAGGTAGTGCCCTTATTGCATCTATTGAAGGGGAAAGAGGAATGCCTAGAGTAAAGGCAAAAAGAACTGTAGAAGAGGGACTTTGGAGAAAACCTACTGTCCTTAATAATGTGGAGACCTTTGCCAATGTTAGACATATAATTATGAATGGCGCAGAATGGTATAAATCCTATGGAACAAAGGGAAGTCCAGGAACAAAGGCGTTTGCACTGACTGGAAATGTGAATAATACTGGATTAATAGAAGTGCCTATGGGAACAACTCTTAGGGAGATTATATTCAATATAGGTGGAGGCATTAAAGATAATAAAGGATTTAAGGCAGTTCAAATAGGAGGACCATCAGGTGGATGTTTAACGGAAGAACATTTAGATATGTCCCTGGATTTTGACTCCTTAACAGATGCTGGTGCTATGATTGGCTCTGGTGGAATGGTAATAATGGATGAAGATACTTGTATGGTAGAAGTAGCCAGATTCTTTATGAACTTTACCCAAAATGAATCCTGTGGAAAATGTGTTCCTTGTAGAGAAGGAACTAAGATTATGTTAAATATTTTAGAAAAAATAGTATCTGGACAAGGAACAGTAGAAGATTTAGACTTACTTGAGGAGATGGCAGATACCATAACCAATACTGCTCTTTGTGGATTAGGTAAAACTGCGGCAAATCCTGTAGTCAGTTCCTTAAAATATTTTAAAGACGAATATTTAGACCATGTAGAAAATAAGAGATGTTCTACAAAGACTTGCCAAGGATTAAAGGTAATAGAAATTAGCTCTGAGCTTTGCAAAGGATGTAGTAAGTGTAGCAGAATTTGTCCTGTAGGTGCAATTAGTGGAAAAATAAAGGAACCATTTGAAATTGATCAAAATAAATGTATTAAATGCGGTGCTTGTATAGAATCCTGTGCATTCGCAGCTATAAGGGAGGCTTAGGCATGAAAGGTACAATGATTATAGATGGTAGAAAAATAGATTTTGATGGAGAGAAAAATATATTAGAAGTAGTTAGAAAAGCTGGTATAAGTTTACCTACATTTTGTTACCATTCAGAATTAAGTATTTATGGTGCTTGTAGAATGTGTATGGTGGAAGATAAATGGGGAAATACTTTTGCATCATGTTCTCAATTACCAAAGGATGGTATGGAAGTGTTTACAAATACTCCAAAGGTACAAAAATATAGAAAAAATATACTTGAAATGATACTGGCAAACCATGATAGAGATTGTACTGCCTGTGATAGAACTGGTAAATGTCAACTTCAAGAATTAGCTGTTAGATTTGGTATAAAGGATATTAGATTTGATGAAATAGAGAAAAGTCTGCCAATAGATAAGTCTAGTTTAAGTATAGTAAGAAATCCAAATAAATGTATATTATGTGGAGACTGTGTAAGAGTATGTGAAGAAGTTCAAGGAGTAGGTGCTCTAAGTTTTGCTCATAGAGGTTCAAGTATGACAGTATCTGCTGCTTTTGATAGGGATATTGCTGAAGTAAACTGTATAAATTGTGGACAATGTAGAGCAGTTTGTCCTACGGGAGCCATTATAATTAAGAAGGAAAATCATAAAGTGTGGGAAGCAATTCATAACAAGAGAAAGAGAGTAATAGCTCAAGTAGCACCAGCAGTAAGAGTAGCCTTAGGTGAAGAATTTGGATTGGAGCCTGGAGAAATTACTATAGGTAAAATAGTTGCAGCTCTTAAAACCATTGGAATCCATGAAGTTTATGATACGGCATTTGCTGCAGATATGACAGTAATAGAAGAAAGTAAAGAATTTGTAGAAAGACTAACTAAAGGAGAAAACCTACCACTATTTACTTCCTGTTGTCCAGGATGGGTTAAATTTGCAGAAAACAAATTCCCAGATATGGTAGATAATATTTCTACGTGTAAATCTCCTCAGCAAATGTTTGGGGCAGTTATAAAGGAATATTATAAGAAAATAGATAAAGAAGAAGATAAAGAAACTATATTAATTTCAGTAATGCCTTGTACTGCAAAAAAAGCGGAGGCAGCTAGGGAAGAATTTGAATATAACGGTGTTAAAGATGTAGACATAGTAATCACTACTCAAGAATTGGCACTTCTTATTAAAGAAGCAGGAATTATATTTGAACAATTAGAGGAAGAATCCTTTGATATGCCTTTTGGTTTAGCCAGTGGGTCTGGTATAATATTTGGTGCTACTGGTGGAGTAACTGAAGCTGTAGTTACTAGACTATTGAAAGATAAACCTGACCACTTTGCAAAGGATTTGTTATTTAGCGATGTTAGAGGAATGGAGAATTTAAAGGAAGCAAGTTTTGATGTAGATGGAAAAGAGGTTAAAGTTGCCATAGTTCATGGCCTGAAAGTTGCAAATGATTTAATAAATCAAATAAAAGCAGGAGAAAGGTATTACGATTTTGTTGAAGTAATGGCCTGTCCAGGCGGCTGTATAGCAGGTGGAGGACAGCCAGTTCCTATGGATACAGCTATGAGAAAGGAAAGAGCTAAAGGGCTTTATAAACTTGACAGAACATCCCATATTAAGAGTTCAGAAAAAAATCCTTTGGTGATGTCCTTGTTTGAAGATTTATTAAAGGATAATCATGAATTATTACATGTACACAAGAAGTCAGGGGCTGACGCTTAATTGTGAATTAATAATTGGCAGTATGGATAATATCCATATTGCCAATTATAGTATCTCTAAGAAACTTAAAGAGAGGGAAACCAATGAAGATAAAGAATTTAATAGATAAATTATATAAAAATAATTATTTAGATTTTGATGAAATAGTATATATACTTAATCATATTGAAAATCAAGGAAAAGACTACCTTATAGAAAAAGCTCATGAAACCCGAATGAAAACCTATGGAAATAAGGTTTATATGAGAGGTTTAATTGAATTTAGTAATTATTGTACAAAGGGATGTAAATATTGTGGTATAAACTCTTTCAACAAGAATGTGGAAAGATATAGATTAAGTTTAGAGGAAATTCAGGAGTGTTCAGAATTAGGCTATAGTCTAGGATATAGAACTTTCGTACTTCAAGGTGGAGAAGATAATTACTATTCAGATGATATGATAGTGGAAATAATAAAGGAAATAAAAAATAAATATAAAGATGTGGCAGTTACCCTTTCCCTAGGAGAAAAGCCTTATGAATCCTATGAGAAATATTATAATGCTGGAGCAGATAGATACCTTTTAAGACATGAAACAGCCAGTAAAGAATTATTTGAAAAGATACATATAAATACAGATTATAATAACAGAATAGAATCCTTGTGGAATCTAAAGAAAATAGGATACCAAGTAGGAGCAGGATTTATGGTTGGTATACCAACACAGACTAAGGAAGATTTAGCCAAGGATTTATTATTTTTAAAAGAATTAGACCCAGAAATGGTAGGTATAGGACCATTTATTCCACATAAAGATACTATTTATAAAAATCAACAGGGTGGTACTTTGGAAGACACTATTACTATGATTGCTTTAACTAGATTATTTTTACCCCATGGATTATTACCAGCAACAACAGCACTAGGAACCATTGATCCCCTTGGAAGGGAAAAAGGAATAAAGGCAGGAGCAAATGTAGTTATGCCAAATCTATCACCTACTACTGTAAGAGAAAAATATTCTCTATATAATGGAAAGATTTGTACTGGAGATGAAGCAGCAGAGTGTAGAAATTGTATAGAAAAAAGAATAGTATCATCAGGATTTTCCATAGACATGTCTAGAGGAGACAATATAAAATGGAGGCAGAATAATGATTAACCATGAATTTATATATAAATTATTGGAAGAAACTAAAAATGTGGCAAAGGAAGATATTAAAAGAGTACTAAATAAAGCTAGAAATAAAGAAAACCTTTCTTTTAAAGATATAGCTATTCTACTTCAAGTAGAAGATGAAAATGAATTAAAGGAAATCTATAAAATTGCAGGAGAAGTTAAAAGAAGTATTTATGGTAATAGAATTGTGATTTTTGCTCCCCTTTATGTAAGTGATTATTGTGTAAATAATTGTAGTTATTGTGGATATAAGTACAATAATGAATTTAACAGAAGAAAATTAACGAAAGAAGAAATACAAGAAGAAGTAAAACTATTGGAAAAAATGGGACACAAAAGATTAGCCTTAGAAGCAGGAGAAGATCCAGTAAATTGTGATATAGATTATATAATAGATGCAATAAAATCCATATATGAAACTCAAAATGATAATGGAGTTATTAGAAGGATTAATGTAAATATAGCATCTACTACAGTAGAAAACTATAAAAAACTTAAAGAAGCTGGAATAGGAACTTACATATTATTCCAGGAAACTTACCATAAACCAACCTATGAAAAGGCACATCTAAATGGACCTAAGGCAAACTATGATTATCATTTAACTGCCTTTAACAGAGCTATGGAAGCTGGCATAGATGATGTGGGAGCAGGAGTATTATTTGGACTTTACGATTATAAGTTTGAGATATTGGCTTTAATGCTTCACAATGAATATTTAGAAAGAGAATATGGAGTAGGATTTCATACTATTTCTGTACCAAGACTTAAAAAAGCACAGGGAATGAACTTAGAAGAATTTCCTTATTTGTTAACTGATGAGGAATTTAAAAAAATTGTTGCTATTATAAGACTGGCAGTTCCCTTTACAGGAATTATTTTATCTACAAGAGAAACCCATAAGATAAGAAAAGAAGTAATAGAATATGGGGTGTCTCAAATAAGTGCAGGTTCTTGTACAGGTGTAGGAGGATATAAGGAAAGTGAAGAAGGAAATAAATTGCAGTTTGAAGTATCAGATAATAGAAAGCCCTTTGAAGTAATAAGAGAGCTAATAGAAGAGGGACATGTTCCCTCTTATTGTACAGCTTGCTATAGAATGGGAAGAACTGGAGACAGATTCATGAGTCTTGCAAAATCTGGACAAATACAGAATATCTGTGGACCGAATGCTATGATGACTCTTTTAGAATATTCCTTAGACTATGGTGATGAAGAACTTCAAAACACCGTAGATAATATGATCAATAGAGAAATAGAGAATATAGAAAGGGAAGATATAAAAAATCTTCTTTTAAATAAGATAGATAGGATAAAAAAAGGAGAAAGGGATTTATATTTATAAATAGGTGAAAGATTATGAAAACACCAAAGGCTAATAGAAAACATATAGGATTCTATGGAAAAAGAAATGCAGGAAAATCATCTATTATGAATGCTATTATAGGGCAGGAAATATCCTTAGTATCGGAAATCAAAGGTACTACAACAGATCCAGTATCTAAGGCAGTGGAGTTAATTCCATTTGGACCTGTGGTTTTTATAGATACAGGGGGAATAGATGATGAAGGTTGTCTTGGAGAACTGAGAGTAGAAAAAACCATAAAGACCCTAGAAAAAATAGATTTTGCTATATATGTAATAGAGATAGATGATATAGATAATAAGTATCATGAAAAATTTGTAGAGGAGTTCAAAAAGAGAGATATTCCCTATATTATAGTTGTCAATAAAATAGATACAGTTTTAGAGGAAAGATTGGAAGAAATTAAGAGAAAGTGGAATAGTGCTGTATTTATGTCTATAAAGGATAATGCCACAATATCTATTTTAAAGGATGAATTAATAAAAAGACTTGATGTAGAAAAGGAGGAGGAAACTTTAATAGGAGATATTATTTCCCATGGTGGAAAGGTAATAATGGTAGTCCCAATAGATGGGGAAGCACCAAAGGGAAGACTAATTTTACCTCAAGTTCAACTAATAAGAGATTGTTTAGACCATGGAATAAAATCCTATGTAGTAAGAGATACAGAATTGGTTTCAGCAATAGAGGATTTAAAGGATATAGACCTTGTAGTCACAGATTCTAAAATATTTAAAGAGGTAGATAAAATAGTGCCGAAAAGTATAAATCTAACTAGCTTTTCTATTATAATGGCTAGGCAAAAAGGAGATTTAAATACTTTCTTAAATGGAATAAGAACTGTTGAAAGGTTAAAAGAAAAGGAAGTACCTAAAGTTCTAATTATGGAAAGTTGTTCCCATAACACCTCTCATGAGGATATAGGAAAGGTGAAGATTCCCACACTGCTTACTAAGTATTTAGGTAAAAAAATAGACTTTAATTTTAGAATGGGAGAGGATTTCCCAAAGGATTTAGAAACCTATGATTTGGTAATACACTGTGGGTCTTGTATGTTAAATAAGAGGATCATGGAAAATAGGATAAAGATATGTAGTGACAAAGGAGTACCTATTACCAATTATGGAATCTTATTGGCATATTTGACTGGAATACTCAATAGAGCTGTAAAGGTATTTATAGACAACAGGAATAATGTCAGTCTTTAGGATAAAGAACAAGGCAGATGATGAGGTATATGCTTCATCATCTGCCTTGTTTTAATTTAGATGAAAATATTAGTTGAAAAAAGAAGGAATTTGGGAATTTATGCAGAATTAAATATGTTATAAGAATTTGCTGTATGAATAAAAATTTTAGGGGGACTTGAAAATGAATGCTTATGAAAAAGCTATGGAGGTCATGAAGGAATTATTTGCAGAGGATTGTCAGTTTTCAATGGCAACAGTAAAAGATAATGTGCCATCAGTTCGAGTTGTGGATACTTTCTATGAAGATAACTCATTTTATGTAGTCACATATTCAAAAACCCAAAAGGTTCAGGAATTAAAGAATAATAGCCCAGTTGCACTATGTAATGAGTTCTACCGATTTAGTGGAAATGGCTACAATATTGGACATCCATTGCTAACGGAAAATAAAGAGATTAGAGAAAAATTGATAAAGGTATTTGAGCCTTGGTATTTCGCACATAATAATGAGAATGATGAAGATATGTGTTATGTAAGAATTGAACTTAATGAAGGATTTTTCTATAAGGATGGAGTAGGATATAAAGTAAACTTTAAAACAAAAGAAGCAAAACAGTTTCCATTTGATATTGATCCTGTATTATGATTTTTAATGTTATATATATAGGTATGTGGAGCAAATCACCTAGATATGTTTAGGATTATAGCAAGTCCATGAATAATCAAAATAGTAATGAGAACTGAGGTAAATGAATATAATGGAGTATTTGAGAAAAGAAATAATAGTAAAAGGGAGGAAAAATCATGTTAAAAAAAGATTTTCCTATACTGGAGTTTGATTCTAGTCCAAGGGCTAAAATTGAGCCGTCTGAAGTTATAAAAAGACAAGATGTTCCTGAGTATTGTGTGATTACATTTTTTGGTGATGTTATTAAGAAAATGTTAGATGAAGGAAAATTAAAGGAAATTGCTAAATTTTATACAGCAACAGTTGTATTGCCTATATATGAAACAGAATTTAATGGCAAACCAATAGGAATAGTTCAAGGTTACTTGGGATCAGCGGGTTCTGGTGCACAACTGGAAGAACTAATAGCAATGGGATTTAAGAAGTTCATTGTATGTGGAGCAGCAGGCGTATTGAAGAAGAATATCCAAGTAGGACATTTGGTTGTTCCCTATTCAGCAGTTAGAGATGAAGGATTATCATATCACTATTTAGAACCATCTAGAGAAGTAGAATGCAACGAACAGGCTTTAAAATGTATTACAGATTATCTTGAAAATAATCAGATACCATTTATTAAAGCTAAAACATGGACTACAGATTCGTTTTATCGTGAAACAGAAGAGAAAATAGCATTGCGTGTTTCAGAAGGGTGTATAACTGTTGAAATGGAAGCAGCTGCATTTTTCGCAGTATCTAAATTTAGAAAGGTTATCTTAGGACAAATACTTCATGGTGGTGATGACTTAAGTGGAATTCAATGGGATTCCAGAAATTGGGTAAGGAGAGAAGATCTTAGAATTAATCTAGTAGACTTATCCATGGCCATTTGTTTAGAGTTGTAGTTTTTATATAAATTAAGGCTAAATTTGAATCAGGATAGTATGTTAAATAGGAAATAAATCCATTATTTGAACTTATGTAGAAGATGCTGGACATGAATTATGTACTACAGTATTTGAAAGAGACGAATTATATAAATGGCTATTTGAAAAATCAAAATAAAATAGAATCATGGGACAGAGTTTAGGGAATTATTGTTAAGAATATCGAGATGTTAGCGAATCACCTATATGAAAAAAAGTTAAGTGGCATATTATAAATGGAGAGTGGTGGTTATGAATGATTATAAGAACTCAAAGTGGGCATCGGATATAATTGATTTACAGAAGGATGATGGTTCCTGGGGATATTTTCATACTCTAAGTGAACCTTCGAAACAAAATCCAATAACAACTGAACAGGCCATAAGAAGATTGGAAATATTAGGTTATACAATAAATGACAGTCCCATAATAAAAGCAGTATCCTATATGCAAGATTGTTTAGCAGGGAAAAAAGAAATACCTGATCGAAAAGAAAAATTACATAATTGGAATATATTTACAACACTTATGTTATCAACTTGGATACGAAGATTTACAAAAGATGATAATAATGCAAATAATGTGGCTAGAAAATGGATTGATATAATAAGTCATGCCTTTGAGAAAGGAGTATATGACAATAATATTTATATAGAAACATACCAAAAAAAATATAAATTACCACCAAGAGGAGGGCGGTTGCTTGATTTATCAACTTTTTATCAAATTTCATTAATTGCTAACTCTCTTGAGGATGAAGTAGCAGTAGCATTATTTGATTATGTATTGCAACATCAATCTGGTATTTATTATATATATGATAAAAAGATATCTGTTTTGCCTGAACTTTTTAAATCGAAACAGGCCAGTAGATATATTGGAGCTATTGAACTATTGTCTAAGTATAAAAACCCAGGTTGTAAAAATAAGCTTGAATTTGTAGTAGAATGGTTAAACAATAACAAAGAACCAGAAGGTTTTTGGGACATGGGAACTACAGTAAAAGATGGAGTTAGATTTCCATTATCTGATTCATGGAGAAGCAAAGACTTACGAATTAAGGATTGCACATATAGGATATCAAATGTCATTAATAAAATAAAGGATTGATAGATAGGGACTTCAAAATATAACTACATTTAATATTTTATCAGTAGTTTTTAGCCATAATACAAATTATTAATGCTTATAATAATTCATGAAGTTATCACTGTATTGGCTACAAAAGTATGGACACTGAAAGTTTCAATAAAATTTTAGATAGGATGTGAATTGTTTGAAGAAAGTCAGAGTTAAACCTTCAAAATTTAGTTCTGCCATAGCAGGAGTAATAGGAATTATTTTTGTAATATTTGGTATTACTCAAATTTCAGTCATGGGGATATTTGGAGTAGTTTGGACATTAGGTGCTGCTGGAGTTACGGGGTATCATTTATATAATCTATTTAGTTCAAAAGGAGCTGGAGTATATGAAATTGATATACATGAGCAGCAAGAGGATTTTGATGCTAAACTCCGAAAGCTTGATAAATTATATCAAGATGGAATTATTTCGAAGGAAGAATATGAAATCAAGAAAGCTGAAATATTGAACTCAAAATGGTAATGATAGCAACATTTTTAATATTGTTATAATTTTTAAATACAAGTGAAATTATAAAATGTTTTATAGCTTAGGAGGAATAGACATGGACAATTTATCAGCTTATAAAGGTATAAATCAGTTTGGTAGAGCCTATGCAATTATGTTGGAAAATGATATTCATGGAAAAAATTCTGTAGATAGAGTTATTTTTGAAAATATGATTAGATTATGTGACGATACTAAAGAATATTTATATGGAGATTATACTAAAAAAGAAATTGAATATATTCTAGGTTCAAGAGCTGATTTGGAAAGTCTTGTATATAAACTTATTTCTGAAGTTACTTCAGTGGAAGATAAGATTATAAAGATTGTATCATTTTGTTCAAGATTATATGAAATAATTGAAAGTGATGATTTAGATGATATGATATTTGGAGGAACAGAAGAACATATTATAAAACGTGGTTCTAATTGGTGTACAGATATTTCTAGAGTAGCTTGTATTCTATATCAATTAATTGGATTACCATCACGTATAATACAACTATTTAATATTCATTACGCATATAGTGGACATACTTCAGATATTGATTTTAATCAATTTAGTGGGATCGCAATTTCAAATTATTATATAAATGACCACATAAACTATGATTACTCAGTAAGTGGTATTAATCAGTACTATAAAGGTATCCTAGAAATGAGTGATAAAGGCTGGCCAGGAGGAATAAGATGGCTTTATGGTGAGGATGGTGAGTAGTAATAATGGCTTAATGACCACATTGACAAGATTGGATAATGCAATTGAACTGATACTTTATGGAAACTTATTAAATTTGAATAGGAGGAATTATCCATGGGAGAGCTATCAACATTAATAAACATTGGAAACAAAGTTGAGCAACAATTAAATGAAGTTGGCATAGAAACCATTAATCAGTTGATTGAAACTGGTAGTAGGCAAGCTTGGCTGAGAATAAAGGAAATCGATGACTCTGCCTGTATAAATAGGTTATATGCTTTAGAAGGTGCAATACAAGGAATTCGATGGCATGATCTTTCAGAAGTTTCTAAGGAAGAGTTAAGGGAGTTTTTTAACACCTATAAAAAATTGTAGAAGTAATAATACCTGAATGGAAGATTAGGGCTAATATCATTAGTGGGTTAATTTGAATTTTCTTAATTCCAATTTACATGAAGAAAGAAAATATATGATAGGAGGTATGAAATGAAAAGACAACTTATTTTAATAGCAGACATGGAAGGTGCAAGTGGGATTTTTGAAAATAATGTTGAAGCAATACGTCATGGTTCAGGGCTTTGGAGAATTAGAGGCATATTTTCCCCATACAATTCAAACTCCACCGATAAAAGCATTACTTGTTAATGGAATACACATAGCTGAAATTGGACAGGCTGCACTGAGTTTTTGTGGAACAAAATACATTGCCAATATTGGATGTAATGCGTCACATAAAGAAGCAAGGGAAATTTCTAAAAATGTTACTTGTATCACAGTAAAGAACAAGGCAACAAGATGGGAACCACTACCACAGGAAACTTACGGAATCATAAAAAATAGTGTAATTGAAGCAATAAAATCTATAGATCAAAAAGATATAATTTCAATTAGTGAACCCTGCTATTTTTCTATGGAGTTGACAGAGGAATACTATTTTGAGCCGACAGAAATATTTCCATGGAAGGGTAACTTTACTGAAACTCTTGCTACATGGGAATCACCAAATATTGAAATTGGACTTGAACTTTTTAATTATGTTAGAAGCTTTATCAAAAGGAAATGAAAATAAGAAATAGAAATATCAAGGATGTTTAATATAAGAATATCTAAAATTATACTAGGAGGTTCATAATGAGTAATAGTTCAGAATTATCTATAGTAAAAAATAAAGCTGATGTAACGACATTTTGGAAATTATTTGATAGTTATATTGATGAATTATCTGTAAATGCTTCGTTAGGAGATGACTTCGACTTAGATTATTTTTATTCAGATGAATATAGAGATGCAATTGAGAAACTTAGAATAAGAGATAAAAATCCATTGAGAATACTTTTTATAAATAAAGAAGAAATTATCATTGGTTTTTTAATGTATGTTACCTATTTTGATGAAGAAGGAAAATGTTTTTTAATGGAATGCTATATCCAGCCAAATTACCGAAATTTAGGTTATGGAAAGTTAGCTTATTTAAAGGCCCAAAACCATATTAACGATGAAGGTGCTTTATATATTGAACTTACACCGACAAATGAGGCAAATGAAAGATTTTGGAGCAGTGTTGGATTTGAGAAATCAGAGGATATGGATGAGGATAACAAATACTATTATAGAAAATTACTTTAAAGATACCATTGAACGAAAAAGATATTAATTACTATTATTAAATAAAGAAGGAGTTTGTTTTAATGACTTTATTAAAGGACGCTGAAAAATTAATAGATATAATTGAAAATAATTTATATTTGCAAAAAATAATTTCAGTTTTATCTGAACTTAAGGCTGAAGATTTTTATATTGGTGCAGGAGCTATTACTCAAACTGTGTGGAATATACTAACTAATCGACCAGTTGATTATGGTATAGATGATATTGATATAGTTTATTATAATCCTAAAAATATAGAAGAAAAATATGAGAGAGAAGTTATGGAATACTTAAATCAAGAATTAGATGGATTTCCTTTTTGGTTAGATGTTAAGAATCAGGCTAGGGTTCATTTATGGTATAGGGAT
The DNA here is from genome assembly GCF_009695605.1 of Tissierella pigra. Classification (GTDB taxonomy): domain Bacteria; phylum Bacillota; class Clostridia; order Tissierellales; family Tissierellaceae; genus Tissierella; species Tissierella pigra. The sequence continues at coordinate 112,890 of NZ_VUNQ01000003.1, read as the reverse complement.
AAATTTGGATATAATATTGAACCATATAAATCCATAGAGGATGCAATAGATACTTGGCCAACAACAGCTACCTCCTTGGGAGTAAGAAAGTTATCTGAAAAAGACTGGGAAGTTTATGCACCTTTTGGACTGAAGGATATTTTTCATATGAAGATTGTTGCTAATAATAGACAAATAACAAAAGAGATTTATGATAAAAAAGTTAAGAAATGGATTCAAAAATGGCCTGAATTAGATATAGTACAATGGGATAATATGTTAATTCCATTTGCTGATAATAAAAAGATATATATAAGAAAGTAAAATGAGCATAATATAGCGTCTCAGATAGAGTTTATGTACTTAAAAAAGCTATACAAGGAATAAACTGGAGGACAAGGGAATGAATGCACAGTATAATATACAATTTGAAAAGTTATGCAATATATTAGGTTTGGGCCATATAATTGGTTCTCCTAAAGCAATAACAGGTGGACTTCTACACAGAATGTATTTTATTGAAACCACACAAGGAAAATATGTAGTTAAAGCACTAAATCCTCAAATAATGCTTAGACCTACGGCAACGAAAAACTTTATTAATTCAGAGCAAATTGCCAATATTGCATCAAATAATATACCCGCTCTTCCAGCAAAAAAAATTAATGGTATTTCCATGCAGGAAATAGATAATCAATTCTATCTTGTTTTCGATTGGATAGAAGGGAAAAGTTTGAAACCTAATGAAATCAGAATAGTTCATTGTGAAAGAATAGGTACTATTATTGCTGATATACATATGACGAATTTTTCTGAATTGGGAATAGCTAATGATTGGTCTGGTAATGGAGAGTTAGTAGATTGGAATTATTATTTGAAAAGGGGGCAAGAGAATAACGCAGAATGGGCTAGTCAACTGCAAGAAATTTCTGATAATCTCTATGACTGGAATGACTTGGCAAACAAATCAGCAATGTTACTTTCGGCAGATATGGTTATTAGCCATAGGGATTTAGACCCCAAGAATGTTATGTGGAGTCAAGATAATCCTATTGTTATTGACTGGGAAGCAGCAGGATATATAAATCCTATGCAGGAATTGGTTGAAACGGCCATCTATTGGGCTGAAGATGAAATAGGAAATATTCACAAGGAAAAGTTTATGGCATTTATAGACGGATATAAAAAGAGATATGGAATATTAAAAGCAAATTGGAAAACGGTTTTGATAAATGGATTTTTAGGAAAACTTGGATGGTTGGAATATAATTTAAGGCGGTCCTTATGGATTGAATGTACAGATATGGAAGAACAGCAGATAGGGACTGACCAAGTAATGGGAACAATTAAGGTCATTAGATATTATGCAGATATGATGCCTGAATTAGAAAAGTGGTTAAATGATGAAATTTAGTAGAGGAGGTCAAGATATTAAGGGATAACTAGTATAGTTGTGAGAATCCATTGCTCTACTAGGTCAGAGAGATAACGTTACAGGATGAATGTATTTTTATATAATGCAATTAAAATAAATAGGAGGCGTTAATAACATGATCCAATCAATAGTGCATATAGCCTTAGTTGTTAGAGATTATGATGAGGCAATAGAGTTTTATACTAAGAAGTTAAACTTTACATTGGTTGAAGATACTTATCAGCCAGAACAAGATAAGAGATGGGTAGTTGTGTCTCCTCCAGGTTCAGTTGGGACAACAATATTACTGGCAAAAGCATCAAAACCTGAACAAGAGTTGTTTGTTGGAAATCAGACAGGAGGAAGGGTATTTTTATTTTTGAATACAGATGATTTTTGGAGAGATTATAATGAAATGATGGCAAAAGGGATTGAATTTGTAAGAGAACCTAAAGAAGCTCCATATGGAACCGTTGCTGTTTTTAAAGATCTATACGGTAACTTATGGGATTTGTTAGAGCTAAACGAAGATCATCCAATTGCCAAACGAATGAAGTAAAACTTTTAAATATTTATATTGAGTAGGAAGGAATTTATTGTTTAGGAAAATTTATAGATCTGAGTTTTCATAGTAAATGTTATTCAGCCAGTAAAATATAAATAGAAAAGGAGATGAATAATATGATTGAAAGGGATTATCGGGTTGATATGCATATTCATACTACAGCCTCAGATGGAACATGGACTGTTGAGGAATTATTAGAACTTATTATAAAGAACGATATAAAATTATTTTCCATTACAGATCATGACACTATCCAGAACAGTGTAGAGATGTTATATATTATTCCAAAAGATATTTATTATGTTATTGGTGTAGAAATTTCATGTACATATAATGGGGAAGAATATCATATAACTGCATACGATTTTGACTATGAAGATAGAAAATTAAATGAGTTACTGGAGTTTAATCAAAAGCAGAGAATGGAATTCAATACTAGAGTTATCCAATATACAAAAAAGATAAATAAAATAAAAGATATTGAAGACTACTACTCCTATGAGTACAATAGGAGTAAAGGTGGGTGGGAATCATTAAATTACCTATTAGATAAGAATATAGTTAGTAATCTTAAAGATTATTTTGAAATAATAAAATCAAGTAATGAAAAATTATATTTTAAGAATCCAAAAGAAATAATCAAAATAATTAGGGATGCAGGAGGACATTCATTCTTGGCTCATCCTAGTGCATATCAAGGAGGAGAAAAGCTGTCTTTAGAAGTCTTGGAGGAATGGAAGGACTATGGAATTTCAGGTATTGAATGCTATTCTCCATATTTAAAAAACATACAAGATGCAAATTATTATATAAAGTTTTGTGAAGAAAATAATTTGATGATTTCAGCAGGTTCAGACTGTCATGGTGAATTTAATAATAGGACTTTAGGTATTCCAAAAGTTAATATAGATAAAATAAATATGGATTTTATTAAAAATATATAAAAGTTCTGTATTTTAAGTTTAGGAGAGTTTAGAATTCCAACTTAGAATCTAAAATGAGAATGGATATAGATATTAACCATTCTCATTTTATTTTTTAAAATATATACTAAAAGAGAGGTACTAAGAAAGTTTTGTAGAATATAGTTAAGATAGATTATTATTGAAATTAAATAAAGCCAATAATCGAAGGAGGAGCTTATGAATAGATTAGAAGAAGTTCGTAAAGTTGTAGATAAAATATTAATGGAACAATTGGATTTAGAGGAAAGGCGTTGTGGTTATGTTCATTTATATGGTGTAGCTGATATTTGCAGTTTACTTGCATTAAAAAGAGGCTTGGATGTTGAATTATGTTCAGTGGCAGGAATGCTTCATGACATTTGGACTTATAAAACCGGATGTAGTATAGACCATGGAAAATTAGGCTCTATTGAAGCAAGAAAAATTTTAAATGATATTAATATATTTAGTGAAGAAGAAATTGATATTATTTGTAGTTCGATATTTACACATAGTAATAAACAAGATATAGATAATGATTATTGTGAGTTACTTAAAGATGCTGATGTACTTCAGCATTATTTATATAATACTAATCTTCCAATTATTGAAAAAGAGAAGGATAGGTTGAATATTTTATTTAAAGAATTAGGTCTTAGTCTATAGTTAACCTAGATTATGTAATGGCGAAGGAGGAAAAATGAATAATCTATATATTATAACTGGTCCAGCAGGTGTAGGAAAATCAACAATTTCTAGAATCATAGCCAAAAGAAAAGAAAAATCAGCGTTAATAGAAGGAGATGATATTTATCATTTAGTATGTGGTGGCTATGTGAAGCCATGGCTTGAAGGCAATCATTTAGAAATATTTTGGGAGAATTGTATAGACTTAATTGAGAATTTTTTAGACAGAAAATATGATGTAGTTTTTAACTATATATGTACTCCTAAAGATATAGAGTATATAAAAGATAAATTTCAAAACACAAAGATAAAATTATCTGTTTTAATGGCTAATGAAGAAACTTTAATGAGACGTGATAAAATGCGGAAATTAGATTGCCAAATGGGAGAACGTTCTATTGTATTATTAAATGAGTTTAAGGAAATGAATTATACTAGGACATACTATCTTGATACAACTTTACTAGATGCAGAGGAAATAGCAGATGAAATAATGGGAAATGATAAATTCAATATTGAGTTAGAAGCTATAGAACTTGTAGATAATATGGAGATGAAATAAAGTAATGAATATACTTTTCAAAGATATTAACAAAACTAATGAAGATATGGTCAGAAATATAAAATTAAATCCTAATCAAGAGGGATTTATTGAAACTGTAGAAGAATGTTTGAGAGAAGCTAATGAATATAAGGAATGGTGTCCAGTGGCTATTTACAATGATGATGAGGTTATTGGATTTGCCATGTATGGATCTTTTGGGCCTAATAGAGATACTTGGATTGATAGGATAATGATAGATAGAAAGTATCAAGGTAAGGGGTATGGAAAAACAGCGATGTTAAATCTTATAGAAATAGTTTCAAAAAAATACGGAGTAAATACTGTATATTTAAGTATAATTGAAGAAAATAGAATAGCATATGAATTATATAAAAGTATTGGATTTGAATATATAAATGAAAAAGATATAAATGGTGAACTTATATTTAAGTATACAATATAAATTGACTGGTCTTACTAACTGAAATTTATAATTATATAAACTTTCAAGAGAGATTTTAATATAGATATTGAAATCTCTTTTTTCATTAGATTTGTATTTGATTTACAATTTTTTAGAAAAGATTTATAAGAAATAGAGGAATATAGGATAATTTATCGAATATTTAATATAGTGGAAATTAAAGTAATTAGTTCCTTAATATTGTAGATACAACTAATAATTCTTTATCCTAGTGATAAGGAGGTATAAAACAAATGGCATCAAGAATTATACACTTAGCTATCTCAGAAATAGTATCAGAGCATTTTAGTTTAGATTTTATGAGATTTAATTTAGGTAACCTATTGCCAGATTTACATGAAAATACTAAAGAGGCAAAGGATATCTCTCATTTTAGAATTGAAAGAGAACCTTATGAGGATTCCGAGGACTTTAATTATCAGTATTATGATTATAATAAGTTCTTACAGAAGTATAAAGATAAAATATATGATGATTTGTATCTTGGATATTATTGTCACTTAATTGCAGATGAATTGTGGATACAGAATATATACATCAAATATATGCGTGATGAGAATAGGAAAAAAAGAATATATCAGCAAGATAATTACTATCATGATTATAGTAGATTAAATCAAATAATAAGAGACAAGTATAACCTAAAAATGAATGTTGTATTTGAAGACGTTGAAATATTAGAAATCCATTCTAAAAAAATATCAGAGCTTAAATCCGAGTTGGAGTATGATTTTAATACAAGATATGATGACTTAGATTTATTATTATTTGATTATGATGATATTAGAATTTATATAGAGGAAACCAGTTCTATAATTATTAAAGATTTAGAACAAAAGAATCTAAGATATAGCAAAGGAGAAAGAGGGAAGGATTATGGTAAGCATGATGAATAAATTCATATTAGAAACAGTTAAGGAGGACTTATTTGAAAAAGTGCTTAAAATTTATAATACAAATCAAGAATACTTCCAGATTTCCATGAATAATAAACCTTCAATGGAATCTGTTATTGAGGATAAAAATGGGACACCTCCGGACTCATGTTTGGAGAATAAAAGCTATAAACTAATAAAATTAAATGGTGTGGATATTGGTGTGATAGACTATATAGTCAATTATCCAGACGAAGATACAATATATATAGGATTATTTATGGTTGACGGAAATTTTCATAGAAATGGATATGGAAGAGAGTTTATAGAAGAATTTATAACAAATATAGAAAACCAAGGATTTAATAGAATCAGATTAGGTGTTTTAAATGAAAATAGAAAAGCATTCGAGTTTTGGATAAGTTTGGGGTTTAAGGTTGTAAAAGAGGTTACTAGTACAATCCATCCTGAAAGAAATTGGAAAATTAAAGTTATGGAAAGAAGGATTTAAGTAGTGAAAAGATAGTTATAGGTAAGACGGGATTGTAGGGGAGAAGAAAATTAAGTTAGAAAATTAGAGACAATACCAGATAATTTCAAGATGATATTTCAACCTGGAGGAGAATTTATTCCACAATGAAGTTATTGTTCTTAATTAGCTAAGCTTATAAAATATAAATAGAAGCTTGACTATAAAATATGAATTGAGGGATTTTATATGAATACTGTTAAGTTAACAATAGCTGAACTAAGAAAAAATAAAGGAGTAACTCAATCTGAGTTAGCAGATTTTCTAGGGGTATCATTTCAATCAATAAGTAAATGGGAGAATGGTATAACTATGCCTGATATATTATTGTTACCAAAGATTTCAGAGTATTTTAAGGTATCGATTGATGAAATTCTCGGATTAAAGCCACTAAAAAATAGAGAATACAAGTCAAGAAGAACTGATAGTAAAGAACATTGGAATAAGCAACTTAATTATTTAAAAAATTCTAGAGTAGAGTTTTGGAATTATGATTATCTGGAGTTTCTAGTAAAAAATGTATGGAATATAACTAAACCTATAAAGATTATAGATTTTGGATGTGGTTATGGATATTTGGGAATGATGTTGCTTCCAATCTTGCCAACTGGAAGTGTATATACAGGTATTGATATAAGTGATGAACTTATAGATGAAGCAAAGCTATTTTTTAAAGATAGTGATTATTCAGTGGAGTTTATTAAAAGCGATATAAATACATTTGATGTTAAAGAAAAGTATGATATGGCAATTTGCCAAGCATTACTAAGACATTTACCTAATCCAAAAGATATTTTAAAGAAAATGATCGATTCTGTTTCATGTGGTGGACTAGTAGTATGTATTGAAGTGAATAGGGAATTTGAAAATACAGGGTTGTATATTCATGGAATGGATTATAGCTTAGGCAATAAAACCTCCACCATGCAAAAGTTATGGAAAATTGAACTTGAATTAGAAGGAAGGGATTATTCAATAGGCATGAAAATACCCTTCTATATGCAGGAATATGGTTTGAAAAATATAGATGTTCGATTAAATGATAAGGTCAATTTTATTAATCCATATGGAAATAAAGATAGATATAACAAATTAATTGATTCTTTAATCAAAGCAAATAATTGGGATATAGAATTATCTGATGATAGGAAAGAGAATATCATTAAATTATTTATGAATAGGGGGCTAACAAGATCAGAAGCAGAAATATACATTCAATCAGAGCTGGGAATCAGAAACTATTTTATGGATAATCTTGAGAATGCTTTAGCATTAAGGACACTTTGCTTATTAATTTCTTATGGAACTAAAGGACAATAATGATAAAGAATAGTAAGAGGATAGGAGATAGAAAGTATGAATATTTATATTAAAGAAATATCCAATGATTTATTTTTAATTACTTCAAAGATGATTACGGACCTAATGAATTACCATAGAGAACTGAATAATGCACCAAGGGAATATTGGCAAACTGATGAACAGTCACAAGAAACTCTTAGATATTGGATAGAAGAGGGTATAGTGTACAATATATTTTTAGACAATGAGCCTGTAGGTTTCTTTTATATTAAATTTGGTGGACAAGATGTGGCATGGTTACAGGATTTATTTATAATAGAACAATATAGAAATAAAGGAATTGGAAAATATGCCATGCAAAAATTAGACGAATTAATGGTTGAAAAGAAAGTAGTAGCTTTATTTGTAGATGTTATACCAAGAAATACAGGAGCAATAAAGCTATATAGTGATTTTGGCTTCGATCATTTAAATTTAATCCAGCTGAGAAAGAATTATGATAAAAATTTGGACAAAGATGAAGATATAGAAATACTAGGATTTAATTTTAAGAAGTATTAGTATCATGCTAGATAAAAGATATAAAAATTAAAGAAGTCAATGAATTTTTCAACAAATTAAGTATGTAAATCAAGGGAAATCAGATTGAATAGTACCATTTTGGAGGGAATTAATTATGATAAAGAATTCAAAGGTAGTTTTCTTTGATATGGGTAATACATTATTACATTTTCATTTTGGAAAAACTGATGATGAAAAGGATACTATTGGAATAAAGTATCTTACAGAATTCCTTAAGCAATATAATTGTAAAATTGAGTTTGATGATGTAAAAAAGAATTTCTTTGATGTATGGAAGAAAGTTATGCCCTTAAGAAAAATTAATCATACAGAATATGAAGTAGAATACTATTTAAATAGTTTTTTAAAAAAGTATAATGTATATTTGGATTTAGATATATGTATAAAAGCAATGGATACATTTTATACAGAATATCGAAATAATATATGGATTGAAGAAAATATTCATAGAACATTAGAAAGCATTAAAGAAAAGGGATATAGAATTGGAGTTATTTCAAATTCAAGCCTTTATGATGAAGTTATGATTAATTGCTTTGAGAAGGTTCAATTAGCAAAATATATAGATATATTTACCTTTAGTTATTATTTGAAAATATGCAAACCTAAAGAACAAATATTTGAAATTGCCATGGATAGGATGAAAGTTAGTCCAGAAGAAGCCATAATGATAGGAGATAATCTTAAAAATGATATTGAACCAGCACAGAAAGTAGGTTTAACTGGAATATGGTTCAATAGGGATTTGACTATAAATAATACTTATATTAAACCCGATAATGAAATACTTAAGTTAGAAGACTTGATAGAGTTATTGTAACAATTTTAGAACATCATATAAAATCAAATAATATCTTAAGTAACAATTACCTTAAAGACAATGGTTAGATAAAAGGAGATAATGAAGATGAAATTTTGTGTGTTAATGGGAAGTCCTAGACAAAATGGAAATACAGTTGAATTATTAAAACCATTTTTAGAAGAGTTAAAAGAATATACAGTTGATGTTTCGTATATACCTTTGGCAGAAAAAAACATTTTGCCATGTATAGGGTGTTATGCTTGTCAAGAGGTCAATGGTAGCTATGGATGTGTGCAGAATGATGATGTATTAGAAATCATGGAGGAAATAATTTCTTCTGATTGCATTGTATTGGCCACACCAATATATTCATGGTATTGCACAGCACCAATGAAAGCTTTACTAGATCGTCATTTTGGACTTAATAAATTTTATAGAAGTGCCAAGGGTTCTTTATGGGAAGGTAAAAAGTTAGCCATAATTACAACACATGGATATGATGTAGAATATGGTGCAGGTCCTTTTGAAACTGGAATTAAAAGATTATGTGAACATTCCAATTTAAATTACATAGGTATGTATTCAGTAAGGGATGAGGATGATATAGTATCATTTCAGACTAGAGATGCAATAAATGGAGCTAGAGCATTTGCTAGAAAGCTACTTGTAATGAAATAAGGAGGATTGAATATGATTAGAGTTATGAACAACGGAATATTGATGAAATCATTAGGATATATACATTGGAATACAAGGAATTGGCGAATAGAATCATATCTAATATATGAAATAAAGCATTAGATTGAAAAAATCAGATGCTTTATTTGTTTCTGAATACCACCCGCTAAGCGGGTGGTTCCAAAGAGCTTTTAGCGGTGAACAGAAAATAATAAACCTCCTTTGATATAATAAAGTTAGGTCTGACCAACCAAACTTAATCAAAGGAGGCATCCATAATGGATAATAATAGTTTATCACATACCAAATGGGATTGTAAATATCACATAGTTTTTGCACCAAAGTATAGAAGACAAATAATCTATGGGAAAATAAAAACAGATATCGGAAAGATATTAAGACAGTTATGTGAATATAAAGGAGTAGAAATAATAGAAGCAGAGGCATGTAAAGACCATATACACATGCTAGTAACTATTCCACCAAAACTTAGTGTATCAAGTTTTATGGGATATTTGAAAGGAAAAAGTAGTTTAATGATATTTGATAGACATGCCAATTTAAAATATAAATATGGAAATAGACATTTCTGGTGTAAAGGATATTATGTGAGTACAGTAGGTAGAAATAAAAAGGTAATAGAAGAGTATATAAAGAAACAATTACAAGAGGATATAGCATATGACCAATTAAGCATGAAAGAGTTTGTAGACCCATTCACTGGGGAAAAAATAAAAAACTAGATACAAGAAAAACCCCTTTAGGGGTTGCTTGAGAAAACAAAGCGGTTGGCAGACCTTTCAATGTGTCTTGAGACACAGCAAGTACCATGCCCTTATAGGGCTAGAGCAAACCACCCGTTTTACGGGTGGTCATGATTTATAAAAAGAAGGAATATTGAAATATTTATAGAATAATTAATGGCTAAGAAAATTTAATTTTAAAAGTTAAATTGGAGTTATAATTAATTTTAAGAAATTTGATATGAGGTGATTATTTTGAATATTATAAAAGATAAATGGAATGGTGAAAGACTTGCTATAGAAAATATAGCTGGAGAGTATCAAATATCTTTATCAAATATGATTAAGAATTCTATAAGTATATTTAATAAAAAGAAATATAAGAAAATACTTGATTTAGGCTGTGGAACTGGAAGAAACTCTCTATTTTTTGCTCAGTATGGATTTGAAATATTTTCCTCAGATATTGCTACTGAGTCAACAGACATATTAAAAAACAAGCTACATAGTAAGAATGTATCCAATGTACATATTTATAATTTTAGTTTTAAAGATATTTTATTTGAAGATAATTTTTTTGATGTAGTTATTTGTACATCAGTATTACATCATGGGAAGTTTAAGGATATTGAAAGGGGAGTATCGGAAATATATAGAGTGTTAAAACCAGATGGTTGTTTAATTTGTGATATGTTATCAAAGGATGACTTATCATATGGTTTAGGAGAATTTATAGAAGAAAATACTTTTATTGGATCTAGAGAGGGAGAAGAAGGGGTTCTTCACCATTATACTGATTTAAAAGAGTTAGAGAAGTTGTTTAGAAGATTTAATGAAATGAACACTTATAAAAATGAGTATATCATTGATATGTTAAATGGTAAAGAATATTGTTCAAGGGTGTTTGATATTGTTGCATTTAAGTAGGATATATTGATTTGATATATGAGGGCAGATAAATTGGTAAAGAATTATGTATTATATTTTTACTATCATAAAAAACTTTATACAGGTATATTGGAGCCTTATTTACCACAGTGGTTGAGAAGAGGGGGATACCATCCTCATATGACAGTAGGAAAAATCAACAGTGGGGACGATTATGAAGTAGCGATTCTTAAGGTAAAGGATATAAATCATACTTTTGAGACTATTGTAGATAAAGTTACCATAGAGATTATGGATGAGAATCAGGATTCAATAATAGAGATGGCAATAGAATTGAAGTAACCTATGTCGAGTTGCTATAATGCTATTGGATTCAGATAAAGAAATATATATAAATTTGATACTAGATGTTATGGAGAATAGTATTATATATAATTTTAACTCTAATTTTAGAATTAGATTATAAGTGAAGATTAATGTTTTTTATGAAGGGAGATGAGGTTTTAGTAGTATTATTTAAAAGCTAAATAAGGAAGTGGTTTATATGGATGTGGGGAAGTTGAAACGTAAGCTAAGACAATTGAAAAAGATTGAAGATAAAATTCGTTTTGAGTACGTTGGGAAGGAGTTTTCTAAAAAATATGTATGGGATGAATATTTTTCAACAAAATTAGTTGATGATGTGACGGTTAAGTATCCTATTTCTAAACTACTTAATTTTCATAAGCAAGAATTGAAGGAGATTTTTGAAGAATACTTTTACAGCGTATATTTTCGAAAGTACAAAGATATGGGACTAGACTTTGATGAAATTCAAGATCCCAGCGTCTTAGATTATTTTGGATTATCTCCAGGAGCTTCTGTTGATGATATAAAGAAGAAGTTCAGAGAGTTAGCTAAAAAACATCATCCAGACCATGGGGGCAGTAGCGAGAAAATGATTGAAGTGTTAGATACCTACAATAGATTAATAAATAAGGATTAACTCTATTTAGATTAACTATTTAAGAGAAAACAACAAATTATTAAGCAATAGACTATATATAAATTGGAGAGGTGATAAAATGACCGATATAAAACTGATAATTCCCTCACAGGAACATGAAAAAGAAGCATTTGAATTTATGAAAGAATTCTCAGAATATAATTCGAAAACCTATGGAACAGGTGGATTATATAGATATGATAATTATGGTGAATGGTTGCTAAAACTTGAAGAAGATTTGGATTTACCAAATATCCCAGAAGAAAAAGTACCTGCAAGTACTTATTTTCTTATTAGAGAATCAGACAATAAAATTATTGGAATGATTAATATACGACATAAATTAAATGAGTTTCTTTTAAATGAAGGAGGTCATATAGGTTATTCTATTAGACCTACAGAAAGAAAAAAGGGATATGGAACTATAATGTTAAAATTAGCTTTACAGAAATGTAGAGAGTTAAATCTAGATAGAGTATTAATTACATGTGATAAAATTAATATTGCATCAGCTAAAGTTATTCAAAATAATAATGGAATGTTAGAGAATGAAATGTTTAGTGAAACTTTTTCTGAGGTTATTCAGAGATATTGGATTGATTTATAAGTCAAGTAACCAAGATGATTAATGTTAATTTAGTTGAAGCAATTAATTAAATTAAATCATATAAATAATATTGATAGGAGGATTTGATGATGAACTATAGAAAAATTGAACTTGATGGAGATTATACTGATAAAAAATTAGAGTCACTTTTAATACAAGTTGCAAAATGGCATAACCTAACACCAAAGTTATGGAGACCAGATCATAAAGCGTCGGCGACAGATATAGAAGAAACTATACAAAGAATTTTAGATACAAAAAAAGAAGATTTATTCCTTGCCATTGCAGAAGACCATAATGAGAAAGTACAGGGATTTATATGGGCATATAAGCAAGAAGAACCTAAAGATACTGTTATGATTTTATCTTTATATGTTACAGAAAATTATAGAGGACATGGAGTAGCCACAAATCTAAAAACACTATTGGAGAAATGGTGCAGAAGTGAAGGTATTAAAGCAATACAAACAACAGTGCATTACAACAATAGCAATATGTTAGCACTAAACCAAAAACTTGGATATGCTCCAGGGATGGTATATATGACTAAACCACTAATACAAAATGACTAATAGTAAATATTCTATTCTTATTCTTGCTACTTTTTAAGAGAGTTAAGAGATGATGGATAAGTGTTATAAAATAAGTTGAGCATAAAAATGTAAGTAGTGGGTAGAAAAGGTGAAGAAATAATATATATTTGTATTAGATATGGAGGCAAGATATGAACATAAGATTTAAAAATGCAACAGATATTGATATTGATAAAGTATTTGAGTTAAATAAAAAACTTGTTGAAAAATATGAAACTAATTTGAATCTTGATTTTAAAAAAATCTTTATCTGGATTAGGAACAAGATAGAAAAGAATATAGAAAATTATCAATGTATTTACTTTGAAGATATTAAAGTAGGTTATTATTACTTGCATGATGAAGAAGGGAAGCTTGAACTTGACGATTTTTTTATCTTTGATGAATTTCAAGGAAAAGGCATTGGAACAAAGGTTTTGAACCATATTGATTTAATTGCAAAGGAAAAAAATAAAGATATATTTTTATATGTATTTATAAATAACCAAGGTGCTATTAACTTATATCGCAGAAATGGATATAAAGTTGTAAAAAATATTGCTGATAGCAGATATATAATGAGTAAGGAAGTATGTGATTATTAAATATGTATTATATCTAAGTTTTCATGGAGGTTTATGTAATGGATAATAATTTATTTCAGATAAGAGTTACAGGCGTGTTAATAGAAGATGGAAAGATATTATTGGTTAATCAAAAAGTATCATCTACTAGGTCATGGTCTTTGCCAGGAGGAAGACTTGAGCAAGGAGAAACAATTGAAGAAGGTATAGTTAGAGAATTATATGAAGAAACAGGATTAAATGTAAAAATAATTAAATTGTTATATATTTGTGAAAAAGCTGACTCAACACCTCCATTACTACATATTACTTTTATGCTTGAAAGAGTTTATGGAGAAATCAAACTTCCTACAAATGAGTATGATAAAAACCCTATTCATGATGTAAGGTTTATTGATATAGATGATTTGACTAACTATGGTTTTTCTGAACTATTTCAAGATATTATTAAAAGGGGATTTCCTAATGCAGGTAATTACATGGGAGAAAAATCTGCAATTGGATTATAGATTGGTATATGTAGATGTGTAGTATATAGAGTAGGGGAAGAATTAAGCGATTTCAAAAAAATGGAGGTTAGTATGAAAATTAGCAGAGTAGGAAATAGGGGAATTTTATTTACTTTTATGGAGCTAGAAAAATCTTTTGATTGTGTAACTAATGTATATGTAATTAATGGCAGAAAGAATTTTATCGTTTGTGATACATACTTAGGACCTTATTATATGAGAGAAGTAAAAGAATATCTTGAGACTAATTATGGTAAAAAGGATTATATAATATTTAATTCACATAGTCATTGGGATCATATTTGGGGCAATAGTGAATTTAGAAATTCTATAATAGTATCTCATAAGATATGTAGAGATTTTATTGCTGATTATGGAATAGAGGAATTGGCATCACATGCTACTGAATTTGCAAAAGAAGATATAGATATAGTTTTACCTAATATTACATTTGAAAGTAAGATTACATTCAATGATGAAGGAGTTGAATTTTTCTATAGTCCTGGTCACTCAGAGGATTCAGCTTCCTGTTATGATTTAATTGATAATGTACTTTTTGTCGGAGACAATGTGGATAATCCCATTCCTTCATATATGTGCTGGAACAATTTAGATAAATATAAAGATACATTGGACAAATATAATTCTATAGGGGCTAATATAATTGTACAAAGCCATGGAGATATTATGGACAATAAAATAATAAGAAGCAATATAGATTATATTGTAAAGTTAAAAGCAAATGAGAATATGAATTTCAAAGAAGAAGATGTGCTAAAGAAACATATATATAATCTTGAATATTTAAATAGTTGCACTACCACATAATGGAGATACTGGGAGGTGTAACAATGGATGAATCTATACCTTTTTTAATAATCACATCATATTGTGGATTGATATTTATGATAATTGGAATATATGCAATAAAGAGAAAGACACCGATGCACTTTTGGTCAGGAACAACAGTGAAAGTAGAAGAGATTTCAGATATAAAAGCCTATAATAGGGCAAATGGAATTATGTGGATAAGTTATGGTATTTTAATGGCTTTATCAGGACTAATTTCTTTAATATTTGGGACAAATATAGGTGGGATATTTCTAATAATACTTTGCACAGTAGGATTAATTATGTTAGTTTCAACATATAGAGGGATATATAATAAATATAGAAAGGATAGGTGAATTCCATGACTAAGAATAAAGATGATTTAGAAATAGTTCTTTTGCGAAGTACAAACAATAATTATGAATTGGATTTAATTAAAAGTTTACTGGAGGAAAATAATATTCCATATATAATAAGGGAGCCAGGAATTGGACAACATATGCGAATAATAGGCGGTTTACCTTTGTATGGAACAGATATATTAGTAGAAAAATCATCATTTGAAAAGGCTAATAATATTTTAGAAGAGCTTCCTTGGCAAGATGAGAGGTGAATATATGAATATTATTGAAACAGATAATTTATCCAAAAACTATGGAAAAAATAGAGGCATAATAGATATAAATATTAATGTCAATGAAGGGGAAATATTTGGATTTATAGGGCCAAATGGAGCAGGAAAATCCACTTTAATCAGAACACTTCTCAATTTTATTTATCCGACCTCAGGTAGTGGCAAGATTTTTAATAAAGATATTTCAAGGGAAAGTAGTTCTATAAAGGAATTAGTAGGATATGTTCCCAGTGAAGTTAAATATTATAGTAAAGTTTATGTAAAGGATATTATAAATTATACTAAGGGATTTAGAAAAGATTATAGCTCTAAAGAAATAGACTCTTTAATATATGATTTAGAAATAGATGTAAACAAACGTATGAATGAACTAAGTCTTGGAAATAAGAAGAAAGTCGCCATACTTCAATCTCTTATTGGCAATCCCCAGTTGTTAATTTTAGATGAACCTACCAATGGACTTGACCCACTGATGCAAAAAAGACTTTTTGATATTCTAATAAAAATGAAGAATGAAGGAAAAACAGTTTTTTTGTCTTCACATAATTTAATAGAAGTTGAAAATCTCTGTGATAGAGTAGCCATTATTAAAGAAGGAAGAATAATAGATACTCTGGAGCTAAAATCTACAGTAATTGATTTTGGAAGAATAATTGAATTGGAAGGAGATATTCCTAAAGATTTTATAGATAGGATTTCACATAAAACTCTTTCCATTGATGATAACCAATATAAATTTATTTATAAAGGAGATATTGACAACTTTATTAAATCCATAGCATCTTATAATATAAAAAACCTATCAATTAGAAAAGAAAATCTAGAGGACAATTTTATTAAATATTATGAGGATAAGGAGGAAAAATAGGATGAACATATTTCGATTTGAAATAAGAAGATTGATGAAATCTTGTATAGTATGGTCACTAGTATGTGGTATGATAATTGTCTTATTTATGTCCTTTTATCCCAGTATGAAAGATAGTGGAATACAAGAATTAGTAGAAACTAAATTAAGTGCATTTCCTGAAGGAATGATGGAGGCATTTGGTATTGATAAGATGGTTGATTTTACTGATATAATCCAATATATGGCATATGTTATACAATATGTAGGAATGGCTATGGCAATTTATGCTTCTATATTGGGAGTAACATCACTTTTAGAAGAAGAAGCAGAGGGAACTATTGAATTTTTATATGCTCAACCTGTAAATAGAAATCAAATAGTAATTTGTAAAATATTTAGCAGGGTTTTACTATTATTTATATATCTATTTATAATAGGAGCTATAGCCATATTTGTTTCCATTATATTTAAACCAGAAGGCATTGAGTTATTTGCTATGGTCAAGGATATTGTAAATATATTTATAGGTATGTCATTTGTTGGATTTATATTTTTATCTATAGGATTACTTTTGTCCACAATATTAAGTCCTACTATTAATTCTACAGCCATATCAATTGGAGTATTTTTTATAACTTATATAATAGGGGTAGTTGGTAAACTAAGAGATGGTTTAGAACCATTAAAGTATTTATCACCCTTTGATTATGCCTTACCTATGGATTTGGCTAAAGAAGGCTGGAATTCTAAATATGTTGTTTTAGGATTTATAATTATTATTCTATCCATATCTGGAACATTTATTTTATATAATAAAAAGGATATGAAAATTTAAATATAATAATTAATATTAAACGTGACATTGAAAATATTGGTATTCTCTGATAATCTATACTGAGATGATTTTGTATTCAAATAAATCTAAAAGTTATTGAAATGGAGGGATTTAATATGTGGAAAAGATTATTATCGTTCATATTAACTATTACATTAATATTTGGTATGACAGTTACTACATTTGCTGCTTCTGGAGATATTAATATTTTTGTAAATGGTAAAGAAATATCTAATGATGCCTATGTAAATGAAGAAGGTAAAGTGATGGTTCCACTACGTCAACGAGCCGAGGAACTAGGTTACATAGTTACATGGGACAATGTAGAGAAAAGAGTTACGATTTCAAATGAATATAATACTATTCATTTGAAAATTGGAGAATCTAGTGTTATAAAAAATGATAAAAATATTAATATGGATACAAAGAGCATTATCAAGGACGGTAAAACCTTTGTACCTATAGAGTTATTCAGCAATACATTAAATCTAATATTAGGATTGGATGATAAACACCAAGTATTAAATATAAATCAATTTACAAATAATCAAGAAGAATTTTTTAAAGTATCCAATGATACGGAAATGACTGCTAAACTAAATGAATATATGAAAGCACTAGAAAAAAACGAAAATTTTCATGGAAGTATTTTAATTGCTAAAGAAGGTAGTATACTTCTTAATGAAGGTTATGGATTTGCTAATTTTGACCAAAATACTCTTAATAAAACACAAACTAAATTTGCTATTGGTTCAGTTACAAAACAATTTACAGCAATGGCAATTATGCAATTAAGTGAGAAAGGTTTAATAGATGTAAATGATAGTCTTTCAAAATATTTGCCAGACTTTCCAAATGGAGATTTAATAACTATCCATAATCTATTAACTCATTCATCAGGACTAGTAAATTTTACTGAATTAATGGAGTTTTATACCTTAAGTTCAAATAATCAAACTCCTATGGATATATTGAATTTAGTAAAAGATAAGCCATTAATATTTAAGCCTGGTGAGAAATTCAGCTATAACAATACGAATTACTTAATACTTGGTATGTTGGTAGAACAGTTATCTAATATGTCCTATGAGGATTATTTACAAGAAAATATATTTAATCCTATTAATATGAATAATACAGGTATATCCTATGGTAAAAACAATGGATTACATGATGCAACGGCATATTCTGGATATTTGGAAGTAGTACCTATAGATGATGAGGTACTGTTACGTGGAGCATATGGTGCTGGAAATATGTATTCAACTACTGAAGACTTATATAGATGGAGTGAAGCCTTAAAGACAGAAAAATTAGTAAATAAAGATACTATGAATCAAATATTCAAAGAACACATAGATATGGAAGGAGTAGGAAGCTATGGCTATGGATGGATGATTATTGACTCTGAAGTAGGAAAGATAATTTTACATGGAGGTAATACATTAGGATTTACCTCTAGTATATCAAGAGTTGTAGATTTAGATTTGACTATTATTGTATTATCCAATGTTGGTTACTATGATACAACTACCCTAGTAAATACATTGACTTCTATAGCTTTAGGTGGTGTTCATGAACTACCAGAAGCCTTAACAGAAATTGAAATAAAAGATGCAGATTTATATGATAAATATATAGGAGAATATGAGCTAGCCCCTGAAGTTATTTGTACTATCACAAGAGAAGGAAATAGGATATTTGCTCAACTTACAGGTCAAGAGAAATTTGAAATATTTCCATGTACAGAAGATGATTTCTTTTATAAAATAGTAGATGCAAAGATTACATTTGTAAAAGATGATGGAGGAAATGTTACTAATCTAGTATTACATCAAATGGGACAAGAAATTTCAGCAATAAAAATTAAATAGATATATTTCTTTAGCCTTTTACTAGAATACAAGGTGTAATCTAGTAAAAGGCTATTTTTATTGCAAAATGTTCTGGAAAAGAAGGAATTTGATTATGCTTTATCGAATAAGTATATGGAAGGAGGAAAATTAATGAATATTAGTAATGATAATAAAAGAGTACTTAAAGGTCTAGGAATTATATTTATAGCAGTACTACTAAATTATAAACTTCCACATAAGTCTTATTCTACAATTGAATATATAATAAGACCAATAAAAAAAGGAAATACTACAATTTATCTTGCAGGATTGGTACCCTTAACATTAATCGTTGTAGCCACAAATATTTTATCTAAGGTGGAAAAATTAAAATATAGAAATACCAGTATAATATTTATAGCAATACTAGTAATTATAATGCCTATAATGAGAAAAGGGTTAGATATAACAAGAACTACATATCACTTTTTAGCAGATGACGGCTTATATAGTGTAGAATTGTTAGATGCAAGAACTAGTTTAGGAATTGCAGACAATAATGCAAAAGTTGATATTAAATTGGAATTAAAGGATTATGGTAAAGGTAATAAGAGATTTAGGATAAGGATATATTTTCCAGAGGAACTAAAGGAAATTGTAGGAGAAGAATACTATGAGTCTGAAAGGGTTCATAGCACCTATGGAAATAGAAAATTAAGAAGTATAGATGAAGTTATAGTTTTTAAATTAGAAGAAGATAACTTAAAAGAAAAATTATTAAACGATTGGAAGACAAATGGTAAGTTTGAATATGAGTTTTATAACGAAGAAGAAGCCATAAGGATTACTGATAAAGATTTTTAGCAAATTAACAAAGGAAGGAATGTTATAAAAATGAAAGATATACTTCAACGGGTAAAAGATTTTCAATATACTTCTTTGGAATATGCAGATATAAGTGATATATCTGATTCACAAGTATGTGTTAATAATAATCATGGTTTATTCCTTTATTCTAAGTCAGAAGGAAAAGCAACAATAGATTGGGGTACAAGCTCAAAGGAAGAATTTTTTCATGGACTAGAAGAAGCTATAGCTATAATTTCACTGGATAAAAGCATTAAGAAAATATATATAGAATTTATTCCAGAGGATTATGTTTCAGAAATGGAAAATAGGGGATTTATAATTGTCAGTGAATGGGTAGATTTTTGGAATAACGATTTAAATACAATAGGTGTAGAACAACCAAATTCATTGGTAATTAGAAGAATAAATGAAAATGAATATAAAGAAGCCTCAGAAATTACAAAATCATGTAAAGGTTATTCCCGAGGATTTAGAGGAGAGAGCCCTCAATGGATAAGGGAATGGAATGAATCCGAAAATTCATGTATATTTATAGCTGAGATGAATAAGAAAATTATAGGTATATGTTGTGTCAATTTATATGGTTTTGAAAGCGAAAAAGGTATAGTTTTATGGTTAAGGGAAATTGCTGTAAATCCTAATTATCATTCTCAAAAAGTGGGACTTAATTTAGCAGTACATGGAATTAATTGGGGAAAAGAAAATGGTGCAGTAAGAAGTTTTTTAGCATGTGATGCAGAAAACAAATATGCAATTAAACTATATGAAGGCTTAGGATATAAAAGAAAATTAAATCGTGGACAAATTAATATGGAAAAAATAATAGAGGTTTAATTTGTGTAAGTAAAGTAATAAGGTTAAATAGATATTAAAAAGAATTCCTAGCATTATCAATCATTAAGTAAAATTTACTTATATTGAGGGCAACATCTATTTTGAAGACTTAACCTAGATTATGAAAGATATTGGACTCCTAAGAGTAGATGTAATTATAGTAAATGAAAAGAATTATGACGCCTCATATTTTGGGAAAAAAGATTTAGCGGGATTCAAAGACTATGTATATGGAGAGTTTTGTGTTGGAAAATGACTACAATTATTTTAAGCATAAGAAAAATGCTCTATGATGATTATCCGATGTTGATAGAAACGGGGCAAGTTTTTGTTATAGACTATACAAAAACAGATGGCTCTGTAGAGAGATTGTACTATAGATCTGACGGGTATATTTGGAATGGTTTACCATCGACAGAAAATTTTACTATAGTGTAATAAGTTGTAGTTGTAGATAAAGACTTTTTTATAAGAAATTATTGAAAATGGTATTCTATGTATAGATATGATTAGATTAAGTATAGACTTCTAAATAGGAGACAAAATATTGATATAGATAATATTCATGAATTACTAAAGATTTTAAAACTATAATTTGAATTTAGTGAGGTGGAAACTATGTTTCAGGATACAGGAGATTTAATGGATCAAGAAATATTTTTACAATTAAATAGAACTGTAGATGCTAATGCTGATAAGAGATATGTTCCAGCTTATATTTTTAGAATATGTCGTTGTTCAGATGGAATAGAAGTTGGAGAATGTGATTTGCGAGTAGGGCATAACATAAACACTAGATTTGGAGGAAATATTGGCTACACAATTCATGAACCATATAGGGGCAACCACTATGCAGGTAAAGCCTGTTTATTACTTTTTAAACTAGCAAGACGACATGGGCTTGATACTGTTATTATTACATGTGATCCAGATAATACAGCTTCAAGAAAAACCTGTGAATATTGTGGAGCTAATTTATTAGAAATAGTAGATGTACCTGATTGGCATCCCATGTATAAAGATGGCAGCAGGAAAACTTGTAGATATGAAGTAAAGTTAAAGGAGAGTATGAAGATAGAAGAGTTATAATCACTAGTAAATAGATTTCTGAAATAACAATTTAACTAGAATATCTCTAGAGCAACCAAAACTATATAAGTATATTAGAAAGGTGTGATAAATTGAAAAAGTATAGTATTTCAAATAAAGATCTTATTGTATTCTTTGCTGTAACCTTTGGTTTGACGATTTTAATGGGATTTGCAATGTCTATGGCATATCCTTTATATTCTGTTGGTGCTTTTCCATTGATACAAATGTATTATCCAGCATTAGGTGCAGTAATAGCTTTATCTTTAAATAAAGAATTGCGTAAAGAAATACCTAAGAACTTCTTTAGTACATATATACTTTTAGTTATTGTTTTAATTTCCTATCTTTTGATTAAATTATTTATCTTTCATCAAGCACCAGATGGAGGAGTAAATTTTGCTGTATTGATTAGCAGTATTGTTTTGTTTGCTGCATATAGTTCAGATGAAAAGGAGAAGATTGACAGATTTGGATTAAAGTTTCAAAAGAATTTGAAAGAATCAGCTTATCATATTGCTTTATTTATTTTATTATACTTATCATGTTTGTTGATAGCTTCATTGATTGGAGGAGAATTTGGTGAATTCGTTGCACCATTTAAAAACTCAAGAACTTGGATTAGATTATTGACTTTACCCCTTTCATTTTTTGCTAGTTACCCTATATTCTTTGGGGAAGAATATGGATGGAGATATTTTCTACAGCCTGCTCTTCAAGAACGTATAGGTAAACGTAAAGGAGTACTTCTGTTAGGATTAATATGGGGAATTTGGCATCTTCCTATAAATATGTTTTACTATAGTCCAGAGACACCATTTTACTCTGTTTTAAGTCAATTGGTAGCTTGTATAAGTTATTCTGTTTTCTTTGGCTATGTATATATGAAAACTGAAAATATATGGACCTTATCGATTATTCACTTTTTAAACAATAATTTAGGTCATGTTCTTTATGATATATCAGGAACTAATATGGTAATTTCTTGGGAATCTATTTTATTTCAATTAGTGATTTTCTCTGTAATTTATATTCCTTTCCTTTTAAGTAAGGCTTATAGAAATTCACCTAATTTAAATATAAATGCAGATGAATATAAGGAATTAGATATTTAAAGGAGCTGAATTTATTTATGAAACTAATTATTACAATAGCAGTTTCTACTATTGTCTTTGGTAGAATATTTACTTATTTAAGAAAAGTAAAGCCACAGTTATTTTTACTATTTGAAAAGATACCAAGAAAATGGAAAGAAAAATATATTTATAGATGGATAGTATTATTGCCCATATTCTTATTAAGTTCTATAATTTTCACATTATCAAATGCAGGTGATATAGTTGGAGGAACTATATTAGGATGTATCATTAGTTTAGCAGATATTGCATTTACTAAGTCGTAGATATATGGACAACGCAGACATGATTGTTCCATTATTCACTGAATAATGGAATAAAAAATTATATATACTTAATGAGGTGATAAATATTTTCTACTATATAATGGGAATTATAATTATAGCTGCAATATCCATAATTATTTTAACCACTCACTTAGTTAAGGTGGAACATATGGAGATAAAGCAGAAGATACCTTCAAATTTTAGATTTGTTCATATATCCGATATTCACAATAAAGTAAGTTTTATTAACGGCAGGATTAGTAGCATTATAAATTCTACTAATCCTAATTTTATAGTGGTTACAGGAGATTATTCAAATACTCAAAAAAACTTATCTAAGGTAATAAAAGAATTAGGAAATATAAAATATCCTGTATTTATGGTATTAGGGAATTATGAAAGAGAAGAGCAAAAAAAATATTTTATGAAAAGAAATATAGAATTGGATAAATTGGTTAATGAAGTTAGCAAATATGATAATCTAAAACTACTGATTAATGAAAATTCAATATTATATATAGGAGAGACAAAAGTATCTATATATGGATTTGATAATTCCATATATGGAAATGAAAAATATGATATTGAAACTGAGAAAATAAGCAGTGATTATAAAATAGTATTAGCTCATTCACCAAATATAATCAATACAATAGAGTCCAAGGAAATAAGCTATAATCATATTCTAGTAGGTCATACACATGGGGGACAAATAAATATACCAATTTTTAAAACTTCATATGATGGCTTTCATATTGGCTATAAGAAAATCAGTAATGATCAATATTTTTCCATAAGTAGAGGCTTAGGAACTGTAAGAATACCCTTAAGAATCAGAAGTAATCCTGTTATAGATGTATATGATGTAATCTTAATAAGTTGAATTTAAAGAAGGATTTTTATAATTTGCATATTGGGTTAGAAATTTGTGCATGGGCTAAAGAAGTTAATTATGAATATTATTTAGAGGGAATAAAAGTGCTAAAAGGAACCGTGGACAAACTAATGAATAAATCATATAAGGGAGAGCTATAAATAGAAAATGATATAAAAATAAAAACTATTGATGAATATATTGAGATATGCCTCGAAGGAATTCAACCTAAGCTTAGGGAACTTAGACAGATTATTTTAGAGGCGTCATTAGAATTAACTGAGAAAATTAGTTGGGGTATGCCTACCTTTTATTTTAAAGGAAATGTAATCCATTTTGCATCACATAAAAAACATATTGGTCTATATTGCGGTGCAGAAGCAGTTCAAAATTTTGGAGATAAACTTCAAGGCTATAAGACTTCCAATGGTACTATTCAAATACCTAATGGCAGAGAGTTAGATGTGGATTTAATTCAAAATATTGTAAGGTTTAATATTGAGGGAAATAGAAATAAATAAAAAATATTATTTTATTAATAAGGAGATAAGCTATGGAGTTAGGAAATATTTATGAAAATACAGCTTGGTTATATGATTATGATAATAGAGATAATCTAACTGATGATATAGATTTTTATAAAGAATATGCGTCAAAATTAAGAGGAAAGGTACTAGAATTAGGCTGTGGAACTGGAAGAGTAGCCTTAAGATTAGCAGAAGCTGGATTTAAGATAACTGGATTGGATTTATCAGATACTATGCTTGAAATCTTTAGTGAAAAACTAAAAAATAGTACTTATAAAGATAATATTACTTTAGTAAAAGGGAATATGGCTAAGTTTGATTTAAGGAACAAATTTGAGTTAATCATTGCTCCATTCAGGGCATTTCAAGCATTAACTGAAGATGGAGATATAGTAAACTGTTTAAATTGTATTAGAGAACATTTATCAGATAAAGGTTTTTTCATATTAAATGTATTTAGACCTTATAAAGAATTAGATGAAACTTGGTGTTATGATGAAGTAGTACAATGGGAAGTTAATGATGACAGCAGAGGTCATAAAATAGTAAAGAAACATTGGGGTGATAAAATCGATACATCAAATCAAATTATTTATCCTCATTATGCCTTTGAAATCATAGATACTAATGGAAATATGAAAAGATTAGAAGAACATTTAAAATTAAAATATTATTACTACAATCAGATTGTTAAATACTTAAAAGACGCTGGGTTTGCCATAGTGGAAGAGTATGGCTGGTATGATAAAAGCAATATTGAAAATGGCAGGGAACTAATTTTTGTATGTAGAAATGTATAGAATATGAATTAAAGCTTAAAAAATTCCAGATAGACTGTTTACAGAAAAGGCTAGAGAAATTGCCACAATTAGGCTGAAATATATGGAAACATTTTTTGTAATGGAGGTACTTTTATGGTAAAGAGATATGGTATAGTTTTAATGCTAATTTTAGCTGTTATAATATTTATTAGTATAGGATGCAATAGTGTAAACAATCATAATAAGGTTGCTTATATTTCTGCTAATGATAATTCAAAATATGAAAATACATTTAAAGAGTTAAATCTTGGTTTCCTGTTGGATTTTAATTTTAAACTACTTAATGCAGATAACTCTTGGGTTAGTATATGGATTGAGGCATATAGTAATGGGAAACCTATAGAACCTTTCCATCTTATGGAGCTTTCATATGGATTAAGCCCAAAACAAGTTGAAGAAGGTCCTATAGGATTTGGTATCATAGATTCTAATAATAAAGAAAAGTTGCTTTTTCTTTATTCACCATATGGTAAAGTAGGACCCCATAGTATTGAAAGTGATCTATTTGTAGAATCTGGAATAAATATGTGGGATTGTGCAATAGGAAGTGGAAAGATTGGTTTAGAATTTGGACAAGAATTAATTTTAGGAGTATATCGGCAAGCAGAAGAATCTTTAAGAACTTATGATTATCAAAATTTAGATTCTATAAATCAAATGATAAATGAAGATACAACTGTGATTTTACTTAAAATTAAAGTAGATGAGAAAAGTGAATTATAGTATAAATAATTATGATATAGATTATGTGAAATACCACAAAAATAATGATAGAGGAGGACAAAAATTGAGAAAACAAGGATTTCAAAAAATAGTGACTATAATTACTATAATATCCATTGTAATAACCATTATTAGTCTAGGTTTTAATTTGATACTACCTAAGTATTTAGCATATAAATTAAATGGTGAGCTAGGTACAGTGAGTTCAATAGGAATTATAGGAGGTGTAGATGGTCCAACAGCAGTTTATATAACAAGTCAATTATCACCCTATATTTTTACTTATATATTTTTATTGATTTCAATAGCTGGAATCTTGTATTTGTTTTTTACTAGAAAAATGGCTAAATAAGTATAGATTAGTTCATCATAATATACCATCAATAAAAAATATATTGAAGAAAATGAGATGAAGGAAGTGTATTATGAAAAAACTAGTTATTATTAATGGAGTACCAGGAGCTGGAAAAACTACTGTTTGCAAGGAACTTTATAAGTCAATATCAGACTCAGTATGGTTAGATGGTGATTGGTGTTGGATGATGAACCCTTTTGTGGTGAATGAAGAGAATAAGAGTATGGTTGAGGATAATATTAGCTTTTTATTAAGAAGCTACCTGAATAATTCCTCCTATAAATATATTATTTTTAATTGGGTAATAGGCAACGAAAAGATATTTGAAACAATATTAAGTAAATTAGATGATATAGAATTCCAGCTTTATAAAATATCATTAATATCTTCTCCTAAAGTCCTTAAAGAAAGAATGCTAGAAGATGGAAGAACAGAAGAACAAATCAAAAATAGCATTAGCAGATTAAAATCTTATGAAGATATGGATACATTTAAAATAGATACAACAAATATGAGTGTAAAAAATGTAGTTAGTAAAATTTTGGAGATGATAAAATAATGGAAAATTTAGATATAGTTATTGAACCAATCACTAAAAGTAATTATCATATGTTTGATGATACGGTATATTGGAGGACAAAGGAAGCTGAAAGAACTGAGGAAGAAAAGAATAGGAATAAAGATGTAAATTTTGAGGAGGCATTTTCACAGCTTGAACATCAAGGATTTTATATTTTTGGTGCACTTTATGAAGGGCGTTTTGTCGGATGGATAATGTTAATATATATACCTAAAGTAGGTAAATGGAATAGAGGTATAATTTTCGTTGAAGAATTATGGACAGCCCCTAAGTTTAGAAGAAAGGGAATTGCTATTAGGCTTATGGAAAAAGCATATGAAATTCAAAAAGAAACTGGAGCAACTAAAGTTAGACTTTATACGGATAATATTCCAGCACAGAAACTATATGAAAAATGTGGTCTTAAAGTAACAGGTGAGGCAGTATTTATGGAATCAAATAATAATTAACAATATGATAAACTTAAATAAGTGAGGGGATGTAGTATGCTAACGGTGAATTTTCATGATTTGAATACAATAGAAGATGACAAATTGAAATTTGCAGTTATTATGGCAAAGCACGAAGGGAAATGGATATTTGTAAGGCATAAAGAGAGATTGACTTGGGAAATTCCAGGGGGACATAGGGAAAAAGGTGAAGATATTTATCTTACTGCTTCAAGAGAATTAATGGAGGAAACAGGAGCAAAAGAATTTAGAATTATCCCAGTATGTGTATATTCAGTAACTAGAGATGAAACTAAATCTTTTGGACAATTATTTTATTCTGATGTGGAAAGTCTTGATGAATTACCAAACTCTGAAATAGGTGAAATTAGATTATTTAATACAATTCCCGAAAGTTTAACCTATCCTTTGATTCAGCCATATTTGTTTGAGAAAGTAGAGAAATTTCATAGAGAATTAGCTATGGAAACCATAAGACCTGGAAATATCAGTGATAGAATTGACATCGAAGAACTAATAAAAGTGATGATAGGTGATGAAAATCCTAATGAGATATCAAAATTAGTTGTAGATGATTTTTTTACGAATAGTTCATATCACGTATATGTAATTGAGATTTTAAATGTAATAAAAGGTTTTGGAGTCATAAAATTTAATCCCTTTGAAGGGGGGAATGGTATTGCAGAGTTTGTATGGTTAGGAATTGATAAGGATAGTAAGAGAGCAGGTCTTGGAAGTAAGTTGGTTCAATATTTAGAACAGTTTTCCAGAGAAAATGGCATAAGAAAAATCTATGTAAAAACCAGTGTAACAAATAAATCTGCTATTTGTTTTTGGATAATGCAAGACTATAAATTTGAGGCACGAATGCTGGACTTTAGCTTAAAGTCATACGATGATTATTATTTAGGTAAGGAGCTTTAAAAGAATTATAAAGTTATTTAAATATTACAACTATAATATCTAAGGGGGAAAAGGCATGAAGGAAATTGAATTATGGTACGATGAAAAATATGATGAATGGGACAGATTGGATCGACATAAAATTGGATAGTTTAATTAATTCTTCATCTGAAATGGTGCGTTGTTGTGTATCAAAAGCATACTTAAATGAACACATTGATGCCATAAATTATTTAAAATATGAATTTAAGAACTGAACTAAAAAAGACCTACAGATAATGTTAGATTTAGCTTTGCCTAAAGATAAAAAAGAATACTTACTGAGAATGAAATCCAGGTAATGAATAATGATACTGTATATATTAGTAATGTTAGTAGCAAGATCATAAATAACAAGACAGTTACTGTTGATTTTGATCCCTCACTATTTAAACCTGGAGATGAGATTCGAATTGGTGACTCAGAAATAAATTTAAACGTTATAAAGGTTTTTGATAATTATATGGAATGTGCTACTAACAATGCTGGTATCTTTAAAGTCAGGTATGGCTATAGCATCAAAATATAGATTTATTAAACCTACATCTGAAGATATTAAAGATAAATGTTTTAAAATAATTCATAAATTTAAACCAGCAAGTATAGTTTTATCATATATAGAAAATAAAGAAGATGTTATCGATTTCAGGAAATCAATTCAATGCCAAATTTATAATCCGACAATAATGTCTAAAATAGAATGTTATTCAGCTGTGCAGAATGTAGATGATATTATTGATGTGAGTGATGAAATAATGTTAGCAAGAGGATGCCTAGCGACGAATATTGGTCTTGAAAATCTTTTATGTGCACAAGACTTAACACTTGAAAAATGTATTGAAAAAAATAAAAGATGCTGGATAGCATCAAATATTTTAAAATCATTATCTAGCTATAATGCACCTACATGTGCTGATATATGTGATTTATCACATATGATTAAGCAATGAACGAAATACATTATAATCACAGATTCCATATCTAGAACAACGAAATTCAAGTATATAATTGATTATATTCAAAAAGTTGCTCATGTATATAACTGAAATTTTATGATAATACTTATTCTCTTTAGTAAAATCATAATAGTTTTTGTTAAAGAAGGAATTATTTTTAAAATATAAATAATTTATTTTTTTAAAATATATGTTTTTATATATTAATTTCTGAAGTTGGGATAATACTGTATAAACTATAATCCAGTAATTCTAAAATTACTAAAATAGAATTAAGAAAGTTGTGCTTTGATTCAATAAAAAAATATTATGTTTAAATGAAGAATATTCGTAGTTAATACTGATTGCTTGTTAATCTATATTATAATATTAAGAAAGAAAATAATACTAGATTTTGAGGAGAATAGTGTATGAATTCAAAAATGATTAAAGATATAACAGATTTTATTTTCTTAAATGATGACCCCGAGATAAGTGATGTAATTTTAATACCAGGGTCATCTAAGTGGGAAGTTTCAAAGAAAGCTTCAGAATTATATAGTAATGGTTATGCGAAGTATATAATTCCTTCAGGTAAATATACTTCTAAGTTAGGACGCTTTCCTTATGAGAAAATTACAAACGAACTATATTCCGGACAATTTGAAACTGATTTTGATTTTTGTTCTAGTGTATTAAGAAAAAACGGTGTACCAGAAAGTGCTATATTATGTGAAAACCAATCAACTAATACTAGTGAAAATGCTGAGTTTTCTAAGAGTATTTTAGACGATAGAAAAATAAAGGTATGTAAAGCAATATTATGTTGTCAAGCTTTTCATGCTCGAAGAGCTTTTATGACCTATGCACGATGGTTTCCTGAAACTGTTTTTTATGTTGTACCTAGCGATACTCAAGGTATCACGTCTGAAAACTGGCTTAAATCTGAATATGGAATTAAAAGGGTGCTAGGAGAATTAGAAAAGTGTGGAAAGTATTTTCATGAGTATTTTACTGAAAATGTAAAATAGGAGATGAACTTACATATGTTATTATATTCTGATTTACTTATTCAATTGTCATGCAAAAGTCATAATTCTATCATAAAGGATAATAAAAGAAATTTAAACTATACACAAATCTATGATGAAATATTTCAATTATCTTCTGTTTTTTAAAATCTGGTATTATAAGAAGAAAAAAGGTAGCTATGATTTTCGATAATTCAATTGAATTTATTACATCAATATTGGCGCTTAACATTATCGGAGCCATAGCTATTCCTATATATCATTGAGAATACTAATACACATGTATCTGATGAAAGTGAAGATATGGAAGACGTGGCAATTACTCTATTAACATCTGGAACCACAAAAAACCTAAAGGAGTAATGCTTACAAATTCAAACATTAAGACATCTATACTGAATATATCAAATTTTTTGAACTTAAATGGTCATGACAAAATATCAATTATTAAGAATACGACGAATATTTCTACTCTTGTAGGAGAAATTTTTGTAGGTATCTATAATCAATGTAGCTTCTTTTTATCCAATTATTTGCCTATTCCACAATATATTTCAAGTATTATTAACGATGAATATATATCAATTTTATTCGCTACACCATCTATTCTAATTAATATATTAGAAAGTAGAATAAAAATCAATATCAACTTAATAAATATGATTCATTTTTCTGGAAAATTTGTTAATTACGAGACCATATACAAGTTTATGAACTATTTTACCGGTATAAATTTAATCCAGGGATATGGTTTGACTGAGGCATCTCCACGAATTACACAAATAAGTCTAGAAGATATGCTAAGTAAAAAAATTCAGTAGGTAGATCAATTGGTGATCAAGTAATATCTATCATAGATGAAGATGGGAAGGTGATGATAAGTGATGAAAATCCTGATGAGATATCAAAATTAGTTGTAGATGATTTTTTTACGAATAGTTCATATCACGTATATGTAATTGAGATTTTAAATGTAGTAAAAGGTTTTGGAGTCATAAAATTTAATCCCTTTGAAGGGGGAAATGGTATTGCAGAGTTTGTATGGTTAGGAATTGATAAGGATAGTAAGAGAGCAGGTCTTGGAAGTAAGTTGGTTCAATATTTAGAACAGTATTCCAGAGAAAATGGTATAAGAAAAATCTATGTAAAAACCAGTGTAACAAATAAATCTGCTATTTGTTTTTGGATAATGCAAGACTATAAATTTGAGGCACGAATGCTGGACTTTAGCTTAAAGTCATACGATGATTATTATTTAGGTAAGGAGCTTTAAAAGAATTATAAAGTTATTTAAATATTACAAC
Source organism: Tissierella pigra (assembly GCF_009695605.1). GTDB lineage: Bacteria > Bacillota > Clostridia > Tissierellales > Tissierellaceae > Tissierella > Tissierella pigra. The sequence continues at coordinate 80,896 of NZ_VUNQ01000003.1, read as the reverse complement.
TATAATATCTAAGGGGGAAAAGGCATGAAGGAAATTGAATTATGGTACGATGAAAAATATGATGAATGGGACAGATTAGATCGACATAAAATTGAATTTGATATTACTAGAAGATATATGGATGAAAATATAATAGGAGAGAATTTGAAGATATTTGATATTGGAGGAGGTCCTGGAAGATATTCTATATATTTGGCAGAAAAAGGGCATAGAGTATCATTACTTGATTTATCAAAGCGTAATATTGAAGTTGCAAAAGAAAAATCAGCGGAAAGAGGAATTTCACTAGAGGATTATATACATGGGAATGCACTGGAATTGGATAAATATAATGATTTATATGATGTTATTTTGCTAATGGGGCCTCTATATCATTTAACTAAAGAATCAGATAGGAGAGCTGCTATTGAGGGTGCTTTAAGATTATTGAAACCAAATGGAATTATAGTTGCATCCTTTATATCTAATTATGCACCTATTCAAGATTATCTTAAAGCAGTATACCCAATAGAATCTGTAGATGAGTTACTTGGGTACTTAAAAGATGGTGAAAATCAAGGAGATAAAGGATTTACCACAGCTTATTTTACATATTATAAAGAAGCAAAGGAATTGATGAATAGTTTTGGACTAACTGAAATAGTATTTGCTAATGTTGAGAATATTTTAGGCACAAAGGAAAAAGAAGTTAATATGCTAGAAGAAAGTGAATATAGAAAATGGCTGGAAATTGGCTATCAACTAAGTCAAGATGAAAGTCTTATGGGAACTGGTGAGCATTACTTATATATTGGAAGAAAATGAATTTATAATAAAAGTTTTTATTAAGAGAAAATAAATAGCAGTTGTATTTTAGATATTTTATTGATATAATTTCCCCACATGAGGACTTTTTTATAGGCATTTAACATGTCATAGAGAATTTGGAGTCCTCAGTTTTTATGTTTTTTATAACGAATAGGAAAGTTCTATTTTAATATTTCATATCAAGAACTTGACCTTAATGAGTCTCAAGAAAATCTACTCTAATGCTTTATTAGAAGTTTTTTTCAAAAATAATATGATTTAACAGGGTGATTAAATGAATATAAGCAAATATAGAGATTTAACATTGATAGATATAAATGAAGAACAATTGTTAATTATATCATGCGATTCAGCTGGAGGAATAGGAAATAAGAAAAATGATGTAGTTAAGACTACTCCTGAGGTTATAGGTTATTTTACAACACAAGTTGCTCTTATGGAGATACTTTCCTTTGGTGCTAAACCTATTACTGTAATAAATACTTTATCTGTAGAAATGAACGATACAGGTAAAAGAATAATAAAAGGTATTAAAGAGGCTTTAGAACCCTTGGATTTTCATAATATAAACTTAATAACAGGAAGTACAGAAGAAAACTTTCCAGTAACTGTTACAGGAATAGGCATAACTATAATAGGAATTATAAATAAGAAAGAGTGGAGAAAGCCTTATACAGAACCTGGATTGATTGCTACTGTAGTAGGTTTACCTAAAGTGGGTAATGAAGTGCTAAATGATAGCAATACTATAATGAGTACTTCAAAATTATTAGAGTTAAAGAAAAAAAGATATATAAGGGAAATACTTCCTGTTGGTTCAAAGGGAATATTGTATGAACTAAATCAGATGTCTAAAACTAATAATATTAAATACTTTTTAGAAGATAACCTATCAATAGATATTTATAAATCTGGTGGTCCATCAACTTGTGTAATTGTATCTATGGAAGAAAGCAAGTATGGAGAATTAAAAAATGAAATTTCCATACCGGTGAATAGAATAGGAAGATTTATATAGCAGTATTCTTATATTTAACATATGTTATGATATAACTAAAATAATATAAAACTATTTTTATAATAAGTTATCCTTCGTAAATTTACGAAGGATAACTTATTATAAATCTTAATGATTGTTATACTAGATGGATTATAAGCTTGGAGTTAATCTAATGTTATAATGTGTATAAAAATTTAATATTATAAATATATTGATTTACACCATAAAAAAGAAGGAATTTAATATTTTTTATAGAATAAGTATTATTGTAAATATATTGCTCTAAATATTTCATTATAAAACTGATATTAATAGATTAAAGTAATAAAAAACAAAGTGTTAGAGGAGGATGTGGATGTCAAGCTTTGAAAAAGTAGAAACTGATAGATTAATATTGAGAGAATTCATAGAAATAGATATTCAGGAAGTCCATGAATACGGATCAGATCCAGATGTATCAGAATATGAACCATGGAGTCCGAATACATTGAAACAAACAGAAGAATTTGTGAAGAGATGTATAGAATATCAACATCAAAAAGATAGAGTAGATTTCGAATTAGCTGTAATAAAGAAAAATAGCAATAAATTAATAGGGGCTTGTGGACTTCATATTTCAGACAAGGAAGATAGAGAAGGATGGATTGGATATGCTATCAACAAACTATATTGGCGAAAAGGTTATGGAACAGAAATTGCAAAGAAATTATTATATATTGGGTTTAATGAGTTTAAGTTACACAGAATTTATGCAACTTGTGATCCTAATAATCTAGGTTCTGAAAAAATATTGCAAAAAATTGGGATGAAAAAAGAGGGATGTCTGCGAAAACATATGTGGTGTAAAGACCGTTGGAGAGATTCACTACTTTATGCTATTTTGGAAGAGGAATATAATCAAGGATAAGAAGATATCAATATACTGTTAATGACCATAATTCCAATATATAGAAAGCTAGGGGTGAGGCTTTGAAGGTAGGATTTTTAGATAGAGATGGAACAATTATAGAAGATTATGAGGATAAATTATGGAGTAGTATAACTGAACCTGTTTTTATAAATGGAGCAATAGATGCCCTTAAAGCTATAAGACAAAGGGGATATGAAATTATAATTATAACAAATCAATATTTAATAAATGAAAAAATTATTACCTTAGAACGATATAAAGAGATTACAGATAAGTTTATAAAGATATTATTGGATAATGGAGTTGAAATATTGGATATATTCTACTGTCCACATTCTAAAGAGGAAAACTGTAATTGCATGAAACCTAAAGATGGAATGATAAAAATGGCACTAGAGAAATATTCCAAAATAGATATGGAGAATTCTTTTATAGCTGGAGATTCTTTGTGTGATATTCAGCTTGGAGAGAGACTAGGGATAAAGGCATTTGGAATAGGATTAGATAAAGAAGAAGGAAGAACGATAAAAATAGATGCTCTAAAGGATATAGTCAGATATTTATAGACATACTTAATAAAAGTAAGAAGATACAAAAAATATTCTTAACTTAAATGGAGTGTTAAATTTATGAAACTATTAAGAAAAACAGTAATTGTAGTTTTAATAATATCTATATTAATCATACTATTTTTGCCAAACAGAACACCAAAGATAGAAGGGGAAAATAGTGTAGCAGTTATAGAAAAAGTTAAATTAGGTGGATTAGAGCAAGGGATTTTAATAAGAGGAAAGGATATTTCTAATCCAGTTTTACTCTTTTTACATGGGGGACCTGGGTATCCTCAAATATCATTTGCTCGTAAATATGAAAAAAAGCTAGAAGATAGTTTTATCGTTGTTAATTGGGACCAAAGAGGTTCTGGTATGTCTTACTCATCTAATATTCCAAAGGAGTCCATGAATAGAGATTGGTTTATAGAAGATACAAAAGAGCTTATTGATTACTTATGTGAAAAGTATCAAAAAGAAAAGATATATTTAGTAGGACATTCTTGGGGAACAGAACTTGGTTTGTATGTAATAGATAAATATCCAGAAAAAGTAGCTGCTTTTATAAGTGTTGGACAAGTTGTCCATGGAATAGAAAGTGAAGTGATTTCATATGACTATGTTCTAGAAATGGCTAATAGAAATAAGGACCAAAAAGCTTTAGATGATCTAATAAGAATTGGAAGACCACCTTATAAAAATACTGTTAGGGATACTGCAACGCAGAGAAAATGGTTATCTAAATATGGAGGAGTAGAGAGAAAAGTAAATACATTAAAAGATATTATATTAGGAAGCATATTTTCACCTGAATATACTGTAATAGATGGAATAAAATTTGCTTTAGGTAATAAATTTTCTGCTGATACAATGTGGGGTTACAATAAGGATTTAGATTTTATTAGAGGGATTCCAGAAATAGAAGTACCTATTTACTTCTGTGCAGGTAGATACGATTATAATACTCCATCTGTACTAATTGAAAAATACTATAATCAGATAATAGCACCTAAAAAAGAATTGATATGGTTTGAAGAATCAGCACATTTTCCTAATTTTGAGGAGTATGAAAAGTTTTATGAACTAGTTATCCGAATAAAAGAGGAGATAGAAAAAGGGGTTAAAAACATTTAAAATACTGGAAAAAGGAGTTAATCAATCATGGAAGATTTAAATATAAACAAGTATATATTCCAGTCCTCTAGGCTGGGATTTAGGATGTGGAAAGAATCAGATAGAGAATTACTTACTAAGATGAATGGTAGTAAGGAAGTAATGAGATGTTTTCCAAAAACCTTAGATTCTAAAGAAACTGATGATTTTCTCAATAGAGTACAAATTCATTTTGAGGAAAATGGATATGGGCTATGGGCAGTGGAATTGAAAGATACTAAGGAGTTTATAGGATTTATTGGACTCTTAAATGCGACTTTTGAGGCACATTTTACACCATGTGTTGAAATTGGGTGGAGACTGGATGATAAATATTGGAATAAGGGATATGCCACAGAAGGTGCTAAGGCTTGTTTAGAGTATGGCTTTAAAAATCTAAATTTAGACACTATTTATTCTTTTACAGCAGAAATAAATAAACCATCTGAAAATGTTATGAAGAAAATAGGTCTAAAGAAAGTTGGAGAATTTAAACATCCAAAAGTAGGGGATGGAAATCCATTGAAGCCTCACGTCCTATATAAAATAGATGGGAAAGAATTTTTAATGATAGCAAGGTAGGAAAGGAGAGGTAAAATGGTTAATGAAAAAATATTAGAAACCATAAATAGTAATAAGAATTTATCAGAAGTACTAGAATTAAATGATTACTTAGCGAGAAATCCTGAATTAGGCTCTAAAGAATATAATTCTTCAAGAAAAATAGTTGAAATTTTAAGTAAACATGGGTTTGAGGTGGAATATCCTTATGGAGGGTTGGAAACCAGCTTTAAAGCAAGTATTAAGGGAAAGACTAGTGATGGACCTAAAATCTGTATATTAGCAGAATATGATGCTTTACCGGATATAGGACATGGTTGTGGGCATTGCGCCAGTGGAAGTATTTCTGTTCTTGCAGGTTTGATATTAAAGGATTTGAAGGAAGAATTTAATGATATTAGTTAAGGAAGATATACCCTTACATACAAGAGAATTTGCAGATGAGATGTTAAAAGAGACAGGACATACTGCAATAGGAAAAGGTGGAAAGATTCTAGCAACCTTTATAATGAAAACTTTTTTAGACAAGAACTTACTAGAGGATATTAAGGAAGAACATAGGAAATATAGAAATAAATAATTGAAATTATTAAAAGGCAAATATATATTTAGCACCAAAAAACTTATATTAAAGGGGGAGGATTATGGCAACATGGGGAGCACATATTAGAATAGCAGAAGTCATACTTAATCAAGATAGTAGCTTAGATGAAGAATATTTTCTTGTAGGGAATGTAGGACCAGACTGTGGAGAGCCTAATGAAGATTGGAGCGAGTTTTTTCCACCGAAGTCAGTTAGTCACTGGATTAGTGAAGAAAATTTTATTGAAGCAGAGAAGTTTTATGAGAAATATTTAAATAAGAAAATATATGATAATAAACTATATTCTTTTTTGTTAGGCTACTATGTTCACTTATTAACGGATATTCAGTGGAGTAATATGATAGATGAGAAGAAAAAAACGGATAAGGAGTATAAGAAATTAGAAACTGATAAAAAGTTTATATGGACTATTAAAAAAGATTGGTATGACTTAGATCATCTATATTTTAGGAAAAATCTCAATAGTATATTCCATAGGATATTTAAAAACATAGAATACTTTCCCGATTATTTAGATTACTATCCTAATGGTGCAATTGAAAGACAATTAAAGTATATTAGTGGATTTTATACTAAATATAATGGTAATCCAGAAAGAGAGTATATATATCTGACGGAAAAGGAAATGAATGATTTTGTAAGTAAAGAATCCAATTATATTATAGAATTGTTAAAGGAAAAAGAAAATAGGAAATGATTTTATAAGCCTCTTACTGAATTTTAAGTCTTGGATCAGTAAGAGGCTATTTTTATGCTGTAAAAGATCATATAAAAAGAAGGAATTTAGCAAATTTTGAAGAATAAGTATAGTATGTACTTTGTAAGGAGGAAGCGAAATGGAGAGATTTATGATAGGACAGTCTGGACGTTTTGATTATAATAAGCACACAAGAGATTTTAAGCCTAGTTTTTTTGGAGTTGAAGCATGTTTATTAGAAGAGGAAGATATAAAGAAATTAATTGATAATGCCAATCGTGAGGAATTTAACATCGGAATACATTTTCCATTGAGAACTAAGGGATGGAGATTAAGAGACCCACAGTTTTTATCAAAAGATGATGATACTAGAGAAAGCTCATACAAATATATGGAGAATGAAATTAATTTTCTAAAAGAAGTTAAACCAAAATATATTCTATTACATTATCCAAAACCAGTATTATTAGATAAATCTGTGGATTGGACAAACTGGCGCTTTGCTAACGATACGGAGTATTATTTTGAGGATAGCTATTCATATGAGAACTTTTCAGCTAAGAGTGAAGAATTATTTAAATGGTTATCTGATATTAGTATTGAAAATGATTTTATACCAGTGTTAGAGTTAGATGCATTAAATAAATATATCTATACTACAGACTTACTTAAAACCTTATTGGATAAATATCCCCGAATTAAAATATGCTTAGACATAGGCAGATTACATTTACAAGACAAATTGGACAAAAACTTTAATTCATTTGAATTCGCTTCTAGGTTTGCAAAGTATGCAGAGGTTGTCCACTTATGGAATATTAAGGTTACTGATAATGTAGAATATAATCATTATCCAACACTTCCAGATTTAAGGCCTGAGGAGGGATGGGGAGACATTGAAAAATATCTTGAGATTATAAAGAAAGAAAATAAATTTTGCAAGATTTTATTCGAGCATAGATCTGACTTAATATCAGATGAAGAACTAGAAAGCTGCTATAACTGGATAAGCAATATATTAAATGAAGAATAGGATTGGCTATTATATGGAGATTAAAATTGACTGAGGAGGAAATTATAGCATGAATGAACATATAGTTAAGAAATTTTGGAATCTAATGAGTGATGGAATGTTTGATGAAATAGGAGAATTAATGGAAGAAAACGCAGATGTATGTTTACCAAATACTAGAGAACTTTTTAGAGGTAGAGATAAATATATCAATTTTAATAAAAAATATCCAGGTCGCTGGATAATAACTTTAGATAAAATTTTCTCTAAGGACGACATAGTCGTTTCTGCCGTAAAGGTAGAAGCGGGGGATAAGTCAAGTAGTTTCTATGCCAATTCTTTCTTTACTATTAATAATGGGTTAATCAGTGAAATAGTAGAATACTGGGGAGATAATGGTGAGCCACCTCAATGGAGAGTTGAAGAATCATTATCAGAAAGATACTAATAATTCTAGGTTTTGCTAATTAGGGAGGAAATCATATGGAAAAATTAATAGATTTATCATATATCATTGAGGATAATATGCCTGTTTATCCAGGAGATAGTGTAACAAGTTTAAAACAGGTAAAAGTTTTACAAGAAGATTTCTATAACAACTATAGGCTAGATATTAGTATGCACTCAGGTACACATATAGATTCACCTATGCATCTAACAGAAAGCAAGGAATACATATGTGAAATGCCATTAGAAACATTTATTGGCAAGGGATGTATAATTGATGTAAGAAGTCAACCTATTATAAGAGGAAAACCAGCATATAAGAAATCAATCAAAGAGAATAGCATTGTTTTACTTTATACAGGTTGGGATGAAGAATATGGAAAGAACTCCTATTATGATAATCATCCAATTGTAGATATTAGTCTTGGTAAGCTATTGATAGAGAAAAATATTAAGATGCTGGGAATAGATATGCCTTCTCCAGACAAATATCCTTTTGAAACACATAAACTGCTTTTTAAAAGTAACATATGTATAATGGAGAACCTCAGAAATCTCGATAAATTACTTGGTGTTCCAAGCTTTGAAGTCATAGCTTTCCCATTAAAGATGAGGGCAGATAGTTCCATGGCGAGAGCTATTGCAAGAGTATTGTAAAGCAAATTTTGTTATAGATGATAAATATAGTAAAAACTAATCATATAATTCTAATTGGAGGAAATCATGAAAGGAATATTAAAAGTCATGGGGCTAATTATTGGGCTAATTATTATATTTATAGGATTTAGCTATATTAATCATAAAATTCATTTATCTAAAGAAGATGAGTTATTCGTCCCAAATGGAGAGATGGTTTACTTAAATTGTTCCCATTATGTTCAAGATATTGAATATAAAAAGATAGCAGATGAAACTAAAAAATTTATTGAGAATTTGGACTAAAATAAATTACTTAAAACTTATAATATATAGATTTAAAACTAATAACAACAGAATCAAAGAAAATAATTGATGAGTTTCTAGAGATATAGAAATGGATAATATTTTAACAGTAAATGTTATATATTATCCATTTTCATATATCACTTTATTTACGATATGCTTCAAAAGTGATGACTTGATTATTATCTGTAGGATATATGCCAAATTTATAATCAGAGGAAATAGTAATATCGCTAAATCCAACTTTCTCCAAAATCAATCTAAATTCTTCTATTCCATACCACTTTAATGGAAAACGCTCTAATTCAGTTTGAATCAATTGATTATTATGCCATCTTTCATATCGGAAATGAGAAACTGTATATTGGTCAATAAAATTAGCTTCTACAAGGGACTCGTTTAAGGTGATTAAATCTCCATTAGGAGTCTCCCATGTTCTTGTTGAGGAATGTCCAATATTAAAATCTGATTGCATAAATATATCAACAATAATGCGTCCCCCTATGGAAAGATGTTCATAGAAGCATTTTAATCCATTAATAGCATCTATTGAATTTTCTAGTAATAGAAAAGAGCCTGTAGGAATAATAATTGCTTCATATTTATGAGGCAGAGAAAAAGATTGCATATTTTCTTTATATAGGTCAGCTTGAAGACCTCTTTCTTTACAATGAAGTTTACATAAATCCAACATCTCAGCAGAGGAATCTATACCATCTACAATAAATCCTTCCTCTAGCAGGGGAATTAAGATACGACCTGTTCCTACTGCTGGTTCAAGAATCCTTCCTTTGATTCCCTTAAGTCTTTCAGTGTAAAATTCCACATCTCCAAATGAATGGCCAATAGGTTTATCTATATTATATACCTCAGTAGAAAGCTTACTATAAAAACTAAACATATTATTTTACCTCCTTATGATTGTTATAAAGAAATGCCTTACCTCTATTTAACCATATGGCAGACATATCTTCTTTTTAGATGATATTCTTTAAACTAATGATACCATTTAACATAATTATTTTCTTATCCTATCTTGCTAATTTTAAAATTAGAGCAAGATATATTGTTAGAAGAAATAAAATTACTATCCAGCCAGTACACAAAATGAGATGAAAATAATATACCTCATAGATAATAAAATATGAATATCTTTAGGAAAATATAGATGATTGGCTGATTATTGAACTTTAAATCCTAAATCAGTAGGAGGTTATTTTCATGTCATAAAAGAAGAGATTTAAGAAACTTTATAGAAATAGGTATGGTATATATTTTTCAGAGAAGAAAATATAAAAAAATATCAAAAGAAACTAAAAGATTTATTGAAAATTTGAGTTAAAAGAAAAAGTATATAATTTTATGAGAATTGATTTTAAAATTAGGTACACAATATAACATAGAATATATCAGAAAACTAACAGATAAATATTTTAAAAGAAAGCATTAAATAAACTTGGTTTAATTAAATGGCATAGGGGTAAACTTAAAATGGGAAAATAAAATTATAGGAGGGGTACAATGTCACAGTATCATGAACCAGTAGAAAAGTTAGATGAAAAGACACTTAATATTACTAGAGCAATAACTAGTTTAAAGGAAGAAGTTGAAGCTGTAGATTGGTATAATCAGAGAGTTGATGCCTCAAAGGACCCAGAATTAAAGGCTATAATGGCACATAATAGAGACGAAGAAATTGAACATGCTTGTATGTTATTAGAATGGTTAAGAAGAAACATGGATAAATGGGATGAAGAATTAAGAACTTACTTATTTACAGATGGACCTATTGCACATTTAGAGGAACAAATTACAGGAAAATCAAATGGACAATCAAACTTAAACATTGGAGATTTAAAATAGGAGGAGATACTATGTTATACAGAGAGTTAGCCCCTATATCTAATGAAGCTTGGGAAGAAATAGATGAAAGGGCAAAGGAAGTTTTAAAATCATATTTGTCTGCTAGAAAGGTAGTAAAAGTAAATGGACCAATGGGATTGGATTACAATGTAGTTACTGAAGGAAGATTAGGGAATATAGAAAATAAGGGGGATGTACGATATAGTAATTATAAAGTGGTTCCTCTAACAGAAGCAAGAGTAGAATTTGAAATAGATAGATGGGAATTAGATAATATACAGCGTGGAGCAAAGGATATTGATTATTCTTCTTTAGAAAATGCCATGAAGGAAATTGCTTTATTTGAAGAAAATGCTATATATAATGGATTGAGCAATACTCCTATGGTGGGAATTGATAAAACTTCTGAATTATCACCAATATCATTTGGCAAAGATCCTACATCCATTATGGAGGCTATTACAAAGGGATTAATTAAGCTTAGAGAGTCTTATCAAAAAGGTTCATTTAGTTTAGTAGTAAATGAAGAAGCATATAAGCGAATTTTATCAAAGGAAACAGCATATCCCTTAGATGAAAGAATTGAAAAATTAATTGGTGGAAAGATTATATTTAGTCATGTAATCAATGGAGCATATCTATTACCATATGACCATGACGATTTAGAACTTACCATAGGCAGAGATTTTTCTATAGGATACCAATCTCATTGTAACGAGAAAGTAAGATTCTTTGCTACAGAGTCTTTTACTTTCAGAGTATTAGATTCTTCCATTATAGTTAAATATAGTCTATAAAGATTTTAAAAACAATACTTGACATATATATACCATACTGTTAATATGTAAGTGTAATAAATAACATAAGAGTTGCTCATATAGGTTCCATAATATGGTTGGAACGTTTCTACAAAATGACCGATAATCATTTGTCTATGAGTGAAAGTGTACCTAGGGTTCCGAAGATATTTCTTGCTGGACCGAGCGGTACAGATACTTGTCAAAAGTATTACACCGAAGGGATAAAAGCCCAGTCGGGTAGGTTTCGCTTTGCCTACCCGGCTGGGCTTAATTTGATTTTTTGAGGAGGGTTAAATTTGAAGTTTAACAGAATATTTATTGAAAAGAAAGAGGAGTTTAACACTGAAGGAAAGTTACTATTAAAAGAATTTAGAGATTATTTAGAAGTAGATAGTTTAACCACAGTTAAGGTAGTTAATGTATATGATTTAATTAATGTAACAGAAGAAGAAAAAGAAAAGATAGTTCAAGAAATCTTGTTCGAAGAAACTCTAGATAATAAATATGAAAATAGCCTTCCAATAAAAGACAATGAAAGATTATTTAGAGTGGAATTTTTAAAAGGACAATATAACCAAAGAGAAGATTCTACTAATCAGATTATAAGAATATTAACTAAAAATGAAGATATAATTGTGCAAAATTCTAAAATAATTATTTTAGAAAATGTAACAGATGAAGAATTAAATAAAATAAAAAAATATTATATAAACCCAATAGAAATGAAAGAAATTGGTTTAGATAGTTTTTCTTTTGAAAAGGAAGAAGAGAATCTTAAAGATATTGAAATCATATCAGATTTTATGGAAATGACAGATGAAGATATTCAAGGATTTAAGTCTAAATATGGCATAGGTATGGATATAGATGACTTAAAATTCTGTAAAGATTATTTTAAAAATATTGAAAAAAGAAATCCTACTATAACAGAATTAAAATTAATAGACACTTACTGGTCTGATCATTGTAGACATACTACATTTATGACTGAAATTACAGAAATATCCATGGGTGATGGACAGTATAAAGAAGTATTTCAAAAAGCACTAGATGAATATATAAAATCCAGAGAGTTTGTTTACGAAAATAGAGAAAGAGCCATTTCTCTAATGGATTTAGCCACTATTAATATGAAGGAAACCAAGAAAAAAGGTTTACTAGATGATAAAGAAGAAACTGATGAAGTCAACGCTTGTAGTGTAGAAATAGATGTAGATATTGATGGTACAAATGAAAAATGGCTACTGATGTTTAAAAATGAAACCCATAATCATCCTACAGAAATGGAGCCATTTGGGGGTGCTTCAACTTGTTTAGGTGGTGCCATAAGAGACCCATTATCTGGACGTGCCTATGTATATCAAGCCATGAGGATTACAGGTTCTGGCGATCCAAGACAAAAATATGAAGATACTTTATCAGGTAAATTACCACAAAGAAAAATTACCAAAACTGCCAAGGCAGGATATAGCTCTTATGGTTATGAAATAGGTGGTGCTACGGGTTACGTAAGAGAAATATATGATGCTGGATATATGGCAAAGAGAATGGAACTAGGTGCATTAGTAGCAGCAGCTCCAAAGAAAGCTGTATATAGGGGAGAATCAGAGCCAGGAGATTTAATAATATTAGTAGGTGGAAAAACTGGAAGAGATGGTTTAGGTGGAGCAGTTGGTTCATCTAAGGAACATACAGAGGAGTCTTTACACACATCAGGAGCAGAAGTACAAAAGGGAAATCCAGCAGTAGAAAGAAAAATTGTTCGTTTATTTAGAAATGAAGAAGTGTCAAAGATGATTAAGAAATGCAATGACTTTGGTGCTGGTGGAGTATCTGTAGCCATAGGAGAATTAGCAGATGGACTATTAATTGAACTAGATAAAGTACCTCTAAAGTATCCAGGATTAGATGGTACAGAAATCGCATTATCTGAATCACAGGAAAGAATGGCAGTAGTTATTTCACCTAAGGATTTAGAAAGATTTATGTCCTTTGTTAAGGAAGAGGATGTAGAAGGAACTGTTGTAGCCACAGTAACAGAAGAAAAAGTCCTTAAAATGATTTGGAGAAACAAGACCATTGTAAATATAAAAAGAGATTTCTTAGATACAAACGGAATAAGAAAGAAAAATAAAGTAAATATAGAGCTTCCTAAAAATGAATCATATTTGGAAGAAATTCCATCCTATGTAAAGGAAGATATAAAGGAAGCATTTATAGAAAATCTAAAAGATTTAAATATATGCAGTCAAAAAGGATTAGTAGAGGGATTTGATCATACTGTAGGAGCAGGAACAGTTCTAATGCCTTTAGGAGGTAAATATAACCTTACACCAGCAGAAGGAATGGTTGCTAAAATTCCAGTATTAGAAGGAAATACTAATACCTGTTCCTTAATGACATACGGTTATGACCCAAAACTTTCAAAATGGAGTCCATTCCATGGTGGATATTATGCAGTAATCGAATCTATTGCAAAAATAGTAGCCATGGGTGGAGATTATAAAAAAGTAAGATTAACTTTCCAAGAATACTTTGAAAGATTAGGAGATAATCCAACTAAATGGGGTAAGCCATTTTCTGCATTACTTGGTGCATTTATGGTACAAAAAGAATTGGATACTCCAAGTATTGGTGGAAAAGACAGTATGAGTGGAACTTTTGAAGATATCAATGTGCCTCCTACTTTAGTTAGTTTTGCAGTAACTACTGATAAAGTAGAAAATATTATTTCCAAAGAATTCAAAAATACCAACTCAACCATAGCCTTACTAAAATTAGATATGGATAAAGATGGATTAGTGGATTTAAAACAATTAAAATCCAACTATGAAATGATTAAGAAAATGATAGATAAAAAGGAAATAATTTCAGCATCTACAGTTAAATTCGGTGGTATAGGAAGAGCAATTGCTGAAATGAGTATGGGAAATAAAATAGGATTTAAGTTTAATGAAATAGACAAAGAGTTATTATTTAAACCATTATATGGTTCAATAATAGTGGAGTTAGAAAAAGGAGTTACTATTCCAAATGCTATTATCTTAGGTGAAACCATAGAGGAAAATTATATTGAGATAAATAAAGAAATAATAGATTTAGATTTCCTAATTGATTCCTTTGAAAAGCCGTTGGAAGAAGTATTCCCTGTATATAAAGAAGATACAGTAGAGAATAAAGAATATGCAAAAGGAACTATAATCAAGTCTAAAGCGTCCATAGTGAAACCAAGGGTTTTAGTACCTATATTTACTGGTTCTCATGGAGAATATACAATGGCTAAGTCTTTTGAAAATGCAGGAGGCATAGTAGATACATTTATATTTAAGACTTTGACTTTAAAAGATGTGGAAACCTCATATAAAGAATTAGCAGAAAAAATAAAAGAGTATCAAATAATAGGTTTACCAGATGGCTCTATATTAGGTGATGAACCTGAAACTGGTGGAAAATTAATAAAGTTAATATTAGATAATCCATATATAAAAGAAGAAATAGATAATCACCTATATAAAAGAGATGGACTTATATTAGGTATAGGTGCTGGATTCTTAGGTTTGATTAAGTCAGGGCTTATTAGTGAAAACGCATATTTAGCCCATAATAATAGTGGGGAATTTATATCAAGATTAGTAAATGTAAAGGTGAAATCCAATTTATCTCCATGGTTTAATGAAATGAAAGTAGGAGATAAATACACAGTTCCAGTGGCTACAAAGGAAGGAAAAGTAATAGTAAGGAACTTAGAAGAACTAATTGAAAATGGTCAAATATCCACTGAATTCATAGATAATAACCCAACTGGTTCAATGTTTAGTATAGAATCTTTAACTAGTTGTGATGGAAGAGTTTTAGGAACTATTTCAGCAATAGATAGAGTAGAAGAAGGATTATATAAAAATATAGAAACTTTAGGACAACATAAGATATTTGAGTCAGGTGTAAAATATTTTAGATAGGAGTGTTAATATGAAGGTTAGTATATTAATGGGAAGCATATCAGATAAAGGAATATCAGAAAAGGTTACTAAAATATTTGATAAATTTGGCGTAGAATATGAAACTAGGGTAATATCAGCCCATAGAACTCCATATAAAGCAGTAGAATTTGCTGAAAATGCTGAGGCAAATGGAACAGAAGTGATTATTGCCATAGCAGGAAAGGCAGCACATTTAGCAGGAGTATTAGCAGGAGTAACTCCTCTGCCAGTAATAGGAATTCCAGCAAAATCTTCAACTATGGACGGACTTGACTCACTTCTTTCAGTGGTACAAATGCCAAAGGGTGTACCAGTGGCAACTGTTGCCATAGATGGGGGAGAGAATGGAGGACTTTTAGCAGTTCAAATGCTCTCTATTAAATATCCTGAACTAAGGGAAAAGTTTAAGGAATATAAGAAAGAAATGGAAAAAGAAGTAGAAAAAATTGATTATGACCTAACCCAACAAGCGTAGCGAGTTGTAGGTAGGTCAAACGCAATGAGCACCAAATTCATGCGACCGTTAGGAAGCAAATGAATTTGAGTTGCGAAACTGTGGGAAATGACCTAACACAGCGAAAGCAGTGAGTAAATAGATTTGTGTTTCGAGACTGTAAACAAAATAGGAAGAAGGTGCAGCTTTGAGTGGAGTTGTGGGAATTTACAGTAAGGAAAGAAATAATGTATCAAATATAATATATTATGGACTATATGCCTTACAGCATAGAGGTCAAGTAAGCACTGGAATTGCAGTAAATAACAATGGATTTGTAGACTACTTCAAAGACTTAGGGTTAGTTCATGAAGTCTTTCCAAAGGAAACTATGGAGAGACTTCGAGGAAATATTGGTATAGGTCATATAAGATATGCAACTACTGGAGATACAACGACAGTTAATGCACAGCCTTTAGTTGTAGGATATAGAAAAGGAGCTTTGGCCTTAGCTCATGATGGTGCAGTAGTAAATTTTGAAAAACTAAGAGATGGACTTGAGGATCAAGGTGCTATATTTCAATCGGAACTAGATACAGAGGTAATAGCAAATCTAATCGCCAGATACCATAAAGATAATATAGAAGATGCCATAATAAAAGCATTGGACGATATAAATGGAACCTATGGATTAGTCATAATGACAACAGATAAGCTAATAGGAGCAAGGGACCAATATGGAGTTAAGTCCCTTTCCATAGGGAAATTAGGAGAAGATTATATTTTAGCTTCAGAAACCTGTGCCTTTGACACCATAGGAGCAGAATTCATAAGAGATGTAGAGCCAGGTGAGATAGTTGTTATAGATGAAAATGGATTAGAATCCATTAGAAGAAAATCCTATGATAAAAAGTTATGTTTATTTGAAATAATATATTTTGCAAGACCAGATAGTAAACTTGATAATAAAAGTATTTACTTATCAAGAATAGAAGCAGGAAAACAATTAGTAGTAGAATCACCAGTAGATGGAGACATAGTAATAGGAGCACCAGACTCAGGAACCATACCTGCCATAGGATATGCAGAAGGTTCTAAAATTCCTTATGCTGAGGGTTTAATAAAAAATAGATATGTAGGTAGAACTTTTATACAACCAACTCAGGAACTAAGAGAGCAGGGAGTTAGAATCAAATTAAATGTTTTAAAGGAAAATGTAGAAGGTAAAAGAGTAATCTTAGTAGACGATTCCATAGTTAGGGGAACTACAATAAAAAGAACTATTGAAATGATAAAAAATGCAGGAGCAAAGGAAATTCATGTAAGAATATCTTCACCTCCAGTATTACACCCTTGCTATCTAGGTATGGATACTCCAACTAGAGAGAACTTAATAGCAGCTCAAATGTCTAAAGAGGAAATACGAAAATTAATAGGAGCAGATTCCCTAGAGTATTTATCTTTAGAAGGATTACTAAAGGCAGCAGGTGGCTGTGAATTCTGTACTGGGTGTTTAGATGGAAATTACCCAATCCATAAAGAATAACTAACTGCTAATTAGCGAAAGGAGAGAAGGCATTGAGCTTAACGTATAAAGATGCAGGTGTAGATAAAGAAGCGGGATATAAAGAGGTACAGCTTATTAAAGGAATGATTAAGAAAACTCATATTCCAGGAGTTTTATCGGATATAGGAGGATTTGCAGGACTTTTTCAACTAGATACTAAATCCTTTGAAGAACCTGTTTTAGTGTCTGGAACAGACGGAGTAGGTACAAAACTTAGACTTGCATTTATGATGGATAAACACAATACCATAGGAGAAGATTGTGTAGCAATGTGTGCCAATGATATTTTATGTCAAGGTGCTAAGCCTTTATTTTTCTTAGACTATATTGCTACAGGAAAACTTATTCCTGAGAAAATGGCAAGTATAGTGGAAGGTGTATCAAATGGCTGTATAAAAGCACAATGTGCATTAATAGGTGGAGAAACAGCTGAAATGCCTGGATTTTATAAGGATGAGGAATACGATGTAGCAGGATTTTGTGTTGGAGTAGTAGATAAGAAGAAAATAATAAATGGCTCAACTATAGAAGAAGGGGACTATATACTAGGTCTGCCTTCCAGCGGAGTTCATAGTAATGGTTTTTCCTTAGTGAGAAAAATCGTATTTGATAAAATGAATTTAAACTTAGATGAGTATATAGAGGAACTAGGAAGTACTTTAGGAGAAGAACTCTTAAAACCAACAAGAATATATACAAATCCAGTATATGATTTAGTACAGAAATTTAATGTTAAAGGACTTAGTCATATAACAGGTGGGGGATTTTATGAAAATATTCCAAGAATGTTACCTACTGAATTGGCTGTTCATATAAACACTACTGAAATAAATACACCACCTATATTTAACTTGTTGCAGAAATGGGGGGGAGTTCCCCTTGATGAAATGTACGCTACATTTAATATGGGAATAGGTATGGTTATGGCAGTGGATAAAAATGAGTTGGAAGGTATTGGGAAATTCTTAGAAGAAAAAGGAGAAGAATTTGTAATCCTAGGTGAAGTTAAAAAAGGTTCAGAAGGAGTAGTACTATGCCACCAGTAAAAATTGGAGTTTTAATCTCTGGTGGAGGGACTAATTTACAATCAATAATAGATAATATTAAAACTGGAAACATCAATGGTGAAATAAAATTGATTATTTCCAATAAAGAAGCAGCTTATGGATTAACTAGAGGAAAAGAATCAGGAATCGAAAGTATATATATAAGTAGAAAAAGATTTGATTCAGAGGAAGATTATAATTCTAAGTTAATAGAGGAATTCAAAAAAAGAGATGTAGAATTAATAGTTTTAGCAGGATATTTAAAAGTCTTATCTAAAGAGTTCATTCATGAATTTAAAAACAGAATAATAAATATTCATCCTTCATTAATACCAAGTTTCTGTGGGAAAGGTTATTATGGTGAAAATGTTCATAAAGAAGTATTAAATTATGGAGTCAAAATTACAGGAGCTACAGTTCATTTTGTAGATGAAGGAACTGATACAGGACCTATTATACTCCAAGAATCAATAGAAGTAGAATCCTTTGATACAATAGATACATTGAAAGCAAAAGTATTAGAGGTAGAACATAAGATTTTGGTACAAGGGGTTAAGCTATATTGTGAAAATAGATTATCCATTGAAGGAAGAAAAGTGATTATAAACTAGAGGTGAGATGATGAAAAGGGCGTTAATAAGTGTTTTTCATAAGGAAGGTATAGTTGAGTTTGCATCTCAGTTAAGAGATTTAGGTTGGGAAATAATTTCAACTGGTGGTACATTTAAAATTCTTCAAGAAGCGGGAATAGAAGTAATAGAAGTTGAAGATGTGACTAAATTTCCAGAAATCTTAGATGGAAGAGTAAAGACTCTAAACCCATATATCCATGGTGGATTACTGTATAGGAGAGATGATGAAAATCATATAAAAACCATTAAAGATATGGAAATAAACCCTATAGATATAGTAGTAAATAATCTTTATCCCTTTGAAGAAACTATAAAAAGACAGGGAGTTACCCATGAAGAGATTATAGAAAATATAGATATTGGTGGTCCATCTATGATTAGAGCTGCAGCTAAAAACTATAATGATGTAACTGTAATAGTGGACCCAAAGGATTATGACATAGTATTAAAGGAATTAAAAGAAAGCAACACTACTACCATAAAAACAAGACAATATTTAGCAAGAAAAGTGTTTAATTATACTGCTTATTATGACACTTTAATATCCAATTATTTCAATGAAATAGAAGAAGTTAAATTCCCAGAAAAATTGACCTTGGCTTATAAAACTAAAGAAGAATTAAGATATGGAGAAAACCCTCATCAAGGAGCAGCCTTTTATAAAGAAATAGGAAAGACAGAAGGAACCATTGCAGGAGCAGTACAAATCCATGGTAAAGAACTTTCCTTTAACAATATTAATGATGCCAATGGTGCAATAGATGCTTTGAAAGTATTTAATGAACCTACTGTAGTAGCAGTGAAACATGCTAATCCTTGTGGTATAGGCAGTGGAAATGATTTATCAGAAGCCTATGAAAAGGCTTATGAATGTGATAAAGAGTCTATATTTGGTGGTATAGTTGCTGCCAATAGAGAAATAGATGAGGAAGTTGCTAAAAGGTTAAATAGTATATTTATTGAAATAGTCATTGCACCATCATTTACAGAAAAGGCAATAGAAATACTTACAGAGAAGAAAAACATAAGAATTTTAGAAATAAAAGATATATTGGATAGAAAATATAAAGAGTTAGATATGAAAAAGGTAATAGGTGGACTTTTAGTACAAGACAGAGATACTGTTTTATTAAAAGAAGAACTACAAGTGGCTACAAAAAGAAATCCTACTGAAGGAGAAATGGAAGATTTATTGTTTGCATGGAAGGCTGCAAAAGCTGTAAAATCTAATGGAGTAGTTATAGTTAAAAATAAAGGAACCATAGGTATTGGTCTAGGAGAAGTAAACAGATCATGGGCAGTGAAAAATGCCATAGATAGGGCAGGAGAAAATATTCAAGGAGGGGTTTTAGCTTCCGATGGATTTTTCCCTTTCAAAGATTCCATAGAACTTTTAAATGAAGCAGGAATAAAAGCAATAATTCAGCCAGGAGGTTCTATAAAGGATAAAGAAGTAATAGAAGAGGCAGATAAAAATAATATGACTATGATATTTACAGGTATAAGGCATTTCAAACATTAATACGGGAGGGAATGAGATGAAAGTATTAGTATTAGGCAGTGGTGGTAGAGAACATGCCTTATGTTGGAAAATTGCTAAAAGCAATAAAGTAAGTAAGATTTATTGTGCTCCAGGAAATGGGGGCACAGCTGAAATAGCTGAAAATATAGATATAAATGTAGATGAAATAGATAATTTGTTACAATTTGCACTTAAAAATAATATAGATTTAACTGTAGTAGGTCCTGAACAACCTTTAGTTTTAGGTATTGTAGATAAATTTCAAGAAAATGGATTAAGGATTTTTGGTGTAAATAAAGAATGTGCTAGATTAGAAGGAAGTAAAGAGTTTTCCAAGGAATTTATGGAAAAATACAATGTACCTACTGCTAAATATAGAGCTTTTACAGTTTTAGAAGAAGCTATAGAAGGAATAAAGGAGTTTTCATATCCTTTAGTTATAAAGGCTGATGGACTATGTGCAGGAAAAGGTGTAATTATTTGTTACAGTGAAGATGAAGCTAAGAAAACACTTAAAGATATTTTAGGCAATAAAATATTTGGTGAAGAGGGAAATAAGGTTGTTATAGAGGAGTTTTTAGACGGAATTGAAACATCACTGCTTTGTGTGGTGACAAAGGGTAAAATAATTCCTATGGAATCTGCTAAGGACTATAAAAAAATATATGAAGATGATAAAGGATCAAATACTGGCGGTGTGGGATGTATATCCCCTAGTCCTATATTTAATGAGGAATTGAGCAAAAAAATTGAAGAGAATATATTAAAAAATATTAGATATGGTTTAGATAAAGAAGATTTAGATTTTAGAGGAATACTTTTTATTGGATTAATGATAGTAAATGGAGACCCAAAAGTATTAGAATTTAATACAAGATTTGGAGATCCAGAAACTGAAGTATTGATTCCAAGACTTGATTCAGACATAGTAGATTTATTTGAAAAGACCATAGACGGAAGTTTTATGGAATCAGATTTAAAATGGAATAACAATAGAGCTATAACAGTAGTTTTGACATCAGGAGGCTATCCTGAAAAATACGAAAAAGGATTTAAAATAACTGGAATAGATGATGTAGATAAAGATACTATAGTATTTCACAATGGTACAAAAATGATAAATAAAGATTTAGTAACTAATGGGGGACGAGTTTTATCTGTTGTAAGTTTAGGAAAAACCATAGAAGACACTAGAGATAAAGTTTATAACGATATAGAAAAAATTAAATTCAGTAATATATATTATAGAAAAGATATAGGGAAATTTTAATAATTATAGCACTTTAAAATAAAAAAGCAGGGAAACCTGCTTTTTATTATTGAAAATGATTCCAAATTTTTGATAATTCTGCTATAATACTATATAGTACTACAGATCAATTTCTAACCACTATAGAATTTCAAATAATTGCATGATTAGTATATAAAAATAGGGTATATATCTAAATGGGTATAAATCTTTATACAATCATAAATAATATGTAGTACAATTAATATAGAGGAGGAATACAAGTGAAAACAGACGTTCAAATTGCACAAGAAGCGAAAATGCTTCCTATAGTTGATGTTGCATCTAAATTAGGAATTGACGAAGATCATTTAATACAATATGGTAAATATAAAGCAAAAGTATCCCTAGGATTACTAGATGAGATGAAAGACAAGCCAGATGGAAAATTAATTTTAGTTACAGCAATTAACCCAACTCCAGCAGGAGAAGGTAAAACTACTACAAATATAGGTCTTTCCATGGGATTAAACAAAATTGGCAAGAGTGCTATAACAGCTCTAAGAGAACCTTCTTTAGGACCTAGCTTTGGAGTTAAAGGTGGAGCAGCTGGTGGAGGATATGCACAAGTAGTACCAATGGAAGATATTAACTTACACTTTACAGGAGACTTCCATGCAATAACTACGGCTCATAACTTGATTTCTGCTTTACTAGATAATCATATTCATCAAGGAAATGTATTGAATATAGATCCAAGAAGAGTAGTATGGAAAAGAGTTCTTGATATGAATGATAGAGCTTTAAGAGACATTGTAGTAGGATTAGGTGGAAAACCAAATGGTATGCCTAGACAAGATGGATTTGATATTACAGTTGCATCAGAAATAATGGCAATCTTCTGTTTATCAAAAGACTTAGAAGACTTTAAAGCTAGAGTAGGAGAAATAATAGTAGCATATAAATTTGATGGCAGTCCAGTATTTGCTAAAGATTTAAATGCACAGGGTGCAGTAGCTTTACTTATGAAAGATGCAGTAAATCCTAACCTTGTTCAAACATTGGAAAATACACCAGCATTAATTCACGGTGGACCATTTGCAAACATTGCCCATGGATGTAACTCAATGCTAGCAACAAAATTAGCTTTAAAAATGGCTGAATATACAGTAACAGAAGCAGGATTTGGTGCTGATTTAGGTGCTGAGAAATTCTTTGATATTAAGTGTAGATTTGGTGGCTTAAAACCAGATGCTGCAGTAATAGTAGCTACAATAAGAGCACTAAAATATAACGGTGGAGTTAAGAAAGATGAACTAGGAAGTGAAAATCTAGAGGCATTAGCTAAAGGATTTGCTAACTTAGAAAAACATATAGAAAATATAAATAAATTTGGAGTACCAGCAATAGTAGCTATAAACAACTTCCCAACAGATACAGAAGCTGAACTTAAATATGTACTTGATAGATGTAAAGAATTAGGTGCTGAAGCAGTTCTTTCAGAAGTGTGGGGTAAAGGTGGAGAAGGTGGAGTAGCTATGGCTGAAGCTGTAGTAAGAGTTTGTGAAACTAAAGAATCTAACTTTAAACCAATTTACGATGTAGAAGAAACAATTAAAGCTAAGATTGAAAAAATAGCTAAAGAAGTTTATGGAGCAGATGGAGTAGACTTTACAAAAGCTTGCGAAAAAACTATAGCTAATATAGAAAAATTAGGATTTGATAAAATGCCAATTTGTATGGCAAAAACTCAATACTCTTTATCAGATGATCCAACATTACTTGGTAGACCAAGTGGATTTAGAATTACTGTAAGAGATATAAGAGTATCAAGAGGAGCTGGTTTCTTAGTAGCATTAACTGGAGAAATTATGACAATGCCAGGATTACCAAAAGTTCCAGCAGCCAACAATATTGATATATTACCAAGTGGGGAAATAGTAGGATTATTCTAAGATAACTCAATATAATAGCTGGGTTTGCCCAGCTATTATATTGGTTATGAAACTTGAGTACTTTAATATGACACTATGATTCTGGGAGGAAGAAAAATGGAGTTTAATTCAAAGATAAAATCAGATCAAGTAGATAGCTTTTTTGAAGCGATTTTACTTCTGGAAAATCAAGAAGAATGTTATAGATTTTTTGAAGATATATGTACAATAAAGGAAATCCAAGCAATAGCACAGAGATTAGAGGTAGCTAAACTTCTTAAAACAAATAAGACTTATAATGAAATAGAGTCTGAAACAGGTGCTAGTACTGCAACTATAAGTAGAATCAATAGATCATTAAATTATGGCTCAGAAGGATATAATATAGTACTTAAAAAATTAGGGATAATAGAGGAGAAATAATAAGGGGACTAAATAATTGTCCCTTACTTTTTGGATTAAAAAGGAATAGACAGCAATAGGAGAGTATTTATGACAGGAAAAACACATATGGCAATAGGAATCACAGCAGCTCTAACTATATCCTATGGGCAACCCTTAGAAAATCAGTTTATAATAGTAGTGGCTTCGGCAATAAGTTCTTTAATTCCAGATTTAGACCACCCAAAAGGTAAAATAAATCAGAAGATATTATTGATTAAAAATAATTTTTATAGAGTTTTATTTTATATATTTATAGGAGGTATATTTATATATTTATATTACCTAATGAAATCCAAGATTTTTTTGTTTCTTGGTATAGGATCTTTTCTCGTAGGTATTTCAAGTCATCGAGGTTTTACACATAGTATAATGGGCTTTCTTGCATCAACATCTATAGTATCACTAGGTAAATTAGATTATGGATTAGATGCCATATATTCCGGATTTATAATAGGATATTTCTTACATATAGTAGCAGACTTATTCACTTCCAAAGGAGTAAAATTATTCTATCCCTTAAATAACAATATATCTTTTCCCATTACAATTAAGACCAATAGTAAATTTGAAAGTATGATATTTAGATTATTAGTTATTTATTGTGTTTGTATATTATTTATTCAGATAATGATAATATAACTGAAAACTATTGTTAGGAGTGTTATGATTATGTTATTTGATATACATGGAGATATATGGGCTGATGTAACTGAAAAAAGAAAAAAAGGCTTGAAAAATATTATTAGAGATTATCATTTGGAAAGATTTAAAAAAGGTAATATGGTTGGAGGAATATTTGTTATATGGATTGACCCTCCACATACTAGTAGACCAAAGGAAAGACTTATTGAAAATATTAAGGCTATGAGTGTAGAATTATGGGAAAGCAAAGACATAATAAAGGTAATATACAATAGTAATGACTTCTATCAAGCCATGGACGAAAAGAAAATTGCAGTCTTACTAGGATTAGAAGGATTAAGTGGAATTGGTGAGGAGATAGAAAATATATATACTTTGTATCAATTAGGATTTAGGCATGGAAGTTTAACATGGAATGAAGAGAATTCTTTAGGAACTGGAGCAAGAGGAACTCTAAATAGAGGTCTTACTGCTTTGGGTAAAGAAGCCATTGGGATTATGGAATCCATAGGAATGATTTTAGATGTTAGTCATGCCAACGATAAAACTTTTTGGGATATTTATAATGTAGCAAGAAAACCATTTATAGCATCTCACTCTAATTCAAGGACACTATGTAATGTTCCAAGGAATTTAACTGATGAACAAATAAAGGCAATTGGAGAAGTAAATGGACTTGTGGGGATAAATGCCTTTAATGAATTTATTCATGAAGATAAAAATAAGAGAAATGTAGATTACTTAATAAATCATATTGAGCATATTATAAACCTCATAGGAATAGATAAAGTTGCTTTGGGATTCGACTTTTTTGAATATATTGGAAAAGATGCAGCTAATACTTTTATTGAAGATGATTATATAGGAACTAAAGGATTAGAAAATATTTCTAAGGGAAAGGACTTTATATTGAAGCTTAAAGAAAGAGGATTTACTAAAGAAGATATAGAAAAAATAGGGTATAAAAATTTTTTGAATTTAATGGATAGGATATTATAGAAGACAGGAGAAGATTTCTCTTGTCTTTTTAAGTGGAAATTTAAAGCAAATTGTTGTTTTATATTTTTTTTTAATATATAATTGTATTAAAATGGGAAATCAACTATTTCTTAAAGGGGCGATAACTTGAGTAAAAATATAGAGGTTACAAAACTAGATATAGGTATGATTTTAGATAGGGATGTAATGGACTTTAAAACTGGAGTTATATTGATTCCAAAAAATACAGTTATAACCAAAGAATTAATTGATAAATTAATTATTAATAAAGTTGATGATGTTTTTATACGGGAAGAAGAAATTCCTAAATTGATTTATAATAATGATTTGAAAGAGTCCTATAATAATTTAGGCGACATCTTAGATAATATATTTGATGAAGTTAAAATGGAGAACAAACTAGAAACAGATAAAATATTAAAAGTAATGAATGATTTTGTAGATGAAGTGTCTAAAGAAAGAGATATACTTACTCAAA
Organism: Tissierella pigra; assembly: GCF_009695605.1. Classification (GTDB taxonomy): domain Bacteria; phylum Bacillota; class Clostridia; order Tissierellales; family Tissierellaceae; genus Tissierella; species Tissierella pigra. The sequence goes on along the minus strand of NZ_VUNQ01000003.1, from coordinate 54,645 downwards.
TGAGATTATTAAAGAAAAAAGACGATTATACATTTAACCACAGCTTGGGAGTGTCTATATTATCCATTGCCTTAGGTAAATGGTTGGGACTTTCTAAAAATCAAATTTTTGATTTATCCATAGCCGCACTTTTTCACGATTTGGGGAAATTAAAGATATCACAAGATATAATAAATAAACCTAGTAAATTAACTGAAGATGAAGCTATGGAGATGAAAAAACATTCATTTTATGGTTATAAAATACTTTTAGATACAAAAAAGTTTAATAATGATATTTTATTAGGGGTATTGCAGCATCATGAAAAAATAGATGGTACAGGTTATCCAAATGGGGTTAGTGAGAAGGATATACATCTATATGCTAAAATAATAGCTATATGTGATATATATCATGCACTTACATCTAATAGGGTATATAAACATAAGGATTCACCCCTTAGAGCAGCAGATTATCTTAGACAAGAAAGTTTTACATCTTTAGATTCGCATATTACACAAGTATTCTTAAAGAACATTTCTAGATTTTATGTAGGGAACACCGTTTTGCTAAGTGATGGTACCACTGGAATAATAGTATATGTACATCCACAGGACGAAACTAAACCCATAATAAAAACAGGAGATAAGTTTGTGGATTTTCTTAAAGAGCAGGATATAGAAATATTAGATATAGTAGTATAGTATTTATATAGAAAGTAGGGGTATTATGATGTGGAAAGATAAATATAGAATAGGTGTAGATTTAATTGATGACCAGCATATAGAGCTTTTCAAAAGACTATCGGAATTCATAAAAATTGTTCAAGATAAAGAAAGACCATGGGAAGATAGATTGGACAATGTGAAAGAAACTATGGAATTTATGAAAGACTATGTAGTGTTTCACTTTGATGATGAAGAAGAATACCAAAAATCCATTGGTTATCCTGATATTGAAATACACAAAGAAGCACATAGAGTTTTTAAAGAAGGAGTTAATGACTACGTTAAAATATTTGAACAAGGAGAATTCACTGAAGAAAAGTTACAGGAATTTAGTGCAAAACTTATGACATGGTTAATTATGCACGTTGGTAAGATGGATCAAAAAATTGGGGAGTATGTAAATAGCAAAGAGGTGGAAGCATAATGAAAGCAGAATATGTAAATTCATTCTATGGAGCAACTCAAGATGTATTTCGTCTAATGCTTGATTTACCAGTAGAAAAAGGCGACTTAAAAGTAATAGAAGGAATGGTATGTAGCAAAGAAACAAATATACTGTTGGGAATTACAGGAGATTTAAAGGGATCAATCCTATTTGGTTTTAAAAATAATACAGCATTGGAAATGGTTAAGATAATGTCAGGTATGGAACTAAATGAAATAGATAATTTTGTTTCTTCTGCCTTAGGAGAGGTAGCAAATATAATTGGTGGAAATGCAGTAACAAATTTAACATCATATGATTATATATGTGATATTACTCCGCCACAGGTTATTGTGGGAGAGTATAAATCAATGTCAGCAGCAAATAAGAAATCATTACTTATACCGTTGAAAACTGATATTGGTGAATTTGATGTAAATATATTTTTAGTGGAAAAGTAAATATAAAAAACTAGCTATGGAAAATCTTAGCTAGTTTTTTTATATGAATTATTAGGTATGAAATTTTCAAATATAAATAAATCAAATCGGTTTAAATATTTTTCTAACTCTAATTTTGATGGAATAGTATATGCTACTGTAGCAATACCATAAAATTTTCTACATAGAATCAAAGAAAGATTATTATAATATCTGTAATCATAGGCAATAAAATTAGGCTTAGTTAGAAAATTAAACAATAAATATTGTAATAAAAATGATACTAATTTATTCTGTTCTTTTTTATCTTTAAGATAATTCATAGAAAGTTGTCCCCTAATAACTTTAGGTCTATTTTTCTTATACCAAATAACAGCTAAGGGATTAAAAGATTCTACACAATAAACACCCTTATAACCATCTAAATAAGAAGCAACTACTGAACAAACTGACATATCATTTGAGCTAGATTTTATTTCTACAATTAAAGGTACTTGTCCATTGACTAAATCCAACAATTCCTTTAAATGAGGAATCTTTTCCTTTGAATCAAATAAATTTAGTTTTCTTAATTCATTAAAAGTCAATTCATTAACATTTTTATCTATACCACATACTCTATTTAAATTAAAATCATGGAATATAACAGGAATACCATCTTTTGATAACTGAACATCAAATTCTATTCCAAAATTATTTTGCACTGCTAAACTAAAGGCAGCCAAAGAGTTTTCAGGTGTAATGTGCTTTTCTTTGTGAAATCCTCTATGGGTATAATATTTGTTCACAAATTTACTTAAATCAGGTTTATTTACTATCTTTGGCATTATAAACAAAAAATAAAAAATGATTATAATAAAAATAAATTTCACAATAAAAGTAAACATCAACTACACTCCTTAAAATTAGTCTTCCAAATCAAAATGTTCCAATGTACTTCCTTTTTTCACAGGTTTAGAATCTCCATGGTGAACCATTAACATTGTACATAAAGATAATAGAGAGAATATAAAGGAGTATGGAAATAAGGTTTTATAGGACACATTTTCCAGTAAAAAGCCAGATAATATAGGAGTGAAAATTTGTGCAGACATGGAAAACGTATAATATAAGCCAGTATATTTTCCTATATCAGAGTTACGGCTCATTTCAACAACCATAGGATACGAATTGACACTAATGGCAGCCCATCCAATGCCTGTAAATGCAAATACTAAATTGATTAATGGTGAATAGGTCTTGAATAAAAAACCACAAAAATAAGAAGCACTCATTAGTAAAATTCCACCAATAATTGTTTTCTTTCTACCTATGCTACTGGATACAATTCCTATAGGTATATAGGAAAGAATAGCAGCACCTGTAGCAACCATAAGAGCATTGGCAAAGCCTCCACCTTGTAAACCCCAAACTATAGTAGCGTATCTAGAAAATGCAGTAGTAACAGCATTATAAGCTGTAAACCATAAGAAAATTGATGCTAACAAAAAACCTAAGCTCCTTTTTATATCCTTGTCCATTGCTGTGCTAGAATTCAAACTACCTAAGTTCAATTCTTCATCTTCATATGAATCAATCATGGCTACTTCTTTAGATAATCTATTTTCTCTAATGGTAATTACAAGAATTATAACTGAAAATACCATTAAAATAGCAACGGCTAAAAATATACTCGTATAATTAGGTGAAGCTTCTTTAGGAATTAATATGCTAATCATTAAAAGAGTAAAGATAGCTCCTACTGCACCCATAAGATTGATTATGGAATTTGCCTTACTTCTAAGGACTTTAGGTGTAAGGTCAGGCATTAATGCAACAGCAGGTGAACGATAAATACTCATGGAAATCAATACTACTCCTAAAGATATAAAAAACAACATAAAGTTTTGACTATTATTTGCTACAGGAATTAACATCATACATATAACAGCTATGGTTGTCCCAATAATAATAAAGGGAGTCCTTTTTCCAAAAGGAGTATTTATCTTATCAGAAAGAGTACCAAAGAAAGGAAGTAAAAATAATGCCAGTATGTTATCTAGAGCCATTATAGTTCCTGTCATAGTTTCTCCAATTCCAAAGGTATTGTGTAAAATAAGAGGTATTATATTATCATATAATTGCCAAAAAGAAGAAATCGATAAAAATGCTAAACCAATAAAAAACGTTCGTTTATAATTTAGTTTCATAAAACCCTCCTTAATCATTGAATTTACTATTATTATAGCATTGGAAAAGAATTTAAACAACGGATATTATAAATGGAAAGTTAATGCAGATTATTAAGTAAAAGAAGAATTAGTTGAGATCAAAAATATTAAGAATAGAAATAGTTAATAATATAACCTTAGAACTCATTATGAGTTCTTTTTTGAAATATCATATTAAAAAAATTTAAGCCTTATTTTAGTAGTAAAATTATGGTAAGATTTATATTAATAATTTAAAATGCAATTAATAGACAATAAAGTTAATTGTATTACTCAAACTTCGCATATAAATATTCTCTTGTAAACCTTAAAAATTCAATATTCGACCAGAACTATATATACCTTATATTGCTTTTAAGAACATAAACCCTAAAAACACTTCATTTTGATTTGTATGACACCTTACAATTAGATTTAAGGATAGCAAAAAATAATATCAGTACGACAAAACCTATGTTTTGTGCTATATTTGTCGAAAATAGGCGAACGAAATAAGTGGACTTTACCATTCTTGTATGTTAATTTATATACAAAATAACCTCATAGATTTATTGAGTATTTCCAAATTTCATTGTTTAAGATATATAAATCTTGTGTAGGTTAAAACACACTTGTGTATCTACAAACTTGAAGTTAAGTTTAGTCAACTATTGAAACTACAAGGTTTGACTAGGAAAATCAACTGCGAAGTTTGAGTAATGAACATAAGAAATCATAGATGAAATAGAGTTAATTATGATGATATATAATAGCAAATATATACAATTTATGAATATATCAGAATAAACGGGGGGAGTAGAATGAATAGTAACAATTATACCTTTGGGAAGTCTGTTAGGAGTTGGCATGCTGATAGAGCACAGACGGTGACATTTGTGGTTACAGATGATTGTAACTTAAGATGCAAATATTGTTATATAACTCACAAGAAATCTGACAATAAGATGGATTTTGATACTGCTAGAATATTTATTGATCGGTTGCTTACAACTGATGAGATGAAATATTCGGAAGCTGTAATATTGGAATTTATTGGTGGAGAACCATTAATAGAAGCCAAGCTTATTGAGAAAATAGCAGATTATTTTAAGCTAAGGGCATTTGAATTAGATCATGATTGGTATTGGAATTATAGGATAAGTATTTGTACAAATGGAGTTAATTATTCATCCACTGAAGTTCAAAGATTTATCAAGAAAAATCTTAATAAAATTTCTGTAACCATATCAGTAGATGGAACTAAGGAGAAACATGATATGCAAAGAGTTTTTCCAGATGGTTCAGGTTCATTTGATAAAATAAACGAAAATATTGATTTATGGCTAAAGCAATTTAGGGGATCAACTAAGATGACATTTGCCAGTGATGATTTACCTTTACTGTATGATAGTATTTTATCTTTGTGGAATAGAGATATAAAAGAAGTTAGTGCTAATGTTGTCTTTGAAGATGTCTGGAAAAACGGTGATGATAAGATATTAGAAGAACAGTTAAAAAAATTAGCAGACTATGTAATTGATAATAAATTATATGATAATGGCTACTATTGCTCATTTTTTGATGAAACTATAGGATATCCCTATAATGAAGAAGATATGGATAAAACGTATTGTGGAGCAGGGAAGATGATCGCATTGTCACCAAATGGGAATATTTACCCTTGCATCAGATACTATGGGTATTCATTAAATAATCATGAAGAATGGTCAGTGGGTGATATAAAGAATGGAGTAGACATGGAGAAGGTTAGACCTTTTGTACTATCTACTAATCGACTTCAAAGTGATTCTGAATGTTTAAATTGTGAGATAGCTACAGGATGTGGTTTTTGCCAAGGCTTTAATTATGATGAAGCTCCGGTACCTACTAATTTTTACCGTGCTAAATATATATGTAATATGCATAAGGCTAGAGTTAGAGCAAATAATTACTTTTTTTCTAAGTTATATAATGTACATGGAATAGAAAGACAAAATAATAGGATAAATAAAAAGTCACTTTACTTTTTATTGTCAGATGACTATATAACCTATTGTTGTTATGAAAATCAAAATGATGATGATAATGAAATGAGTGATAATGTAATTCTTGAAGGTTTAAATTATGCACAAGAAAATTTTATGATTCCCATATTTGTTCATGGGAAAAGTGGAAAAACTTTAAGAACAAAAGAAGAATATATAGGTTATGACATATTGCATATAGTCCCTATAAGATATTATAATCTAGCACAAGAACAAGGATTTAGACGAATACTACCAGCATATGATATGGAGAATATTTGGAATGAAAAAGTATTTATTGATAATATAATACTAAATGTAAAAGAAGATGAAATAAAAGAATTAAATAAAGCAATTGATGAGTTGATTAAATTTTCAAATAGGATTAATGTAAATATAACAGAATTAGATAGACACTTTAATGAAGAAACATATAAAGAACAAATGGAAAAGATAAGTGATACAATTATAAGAACATGGGGAGAACAGGGAATATTGAAAGAAGTTAATTTATTAACGGATATTTTGTTTTTAGAAAAACATGACAATTGTCAAGCTGGTGAAAATACATTCGCATTATCTCCGTTAGGTAAAATTTATACTTGCTGTGCCGATTTTTCAAATAATGAAGATAGCTTTATTGGAGACGCTAGGGAAGGAATTATAAAGGAATATGGTAGTTACTTATATGGGATTGAAAATAGTAACCTTTGTAGAATCTGTGATGCATATCAATGTAGCGATTGCGTTTATATTAATAAAAAAAATACAAAAGAGTATAATGTTTCACCCTCGTTTCAGTGCAGGAAGAGTCATATAGAGAGAGTAGTTGCCTTAGAGTTAAAAACTAAGCTTAAGAATTGTTCAATAATACCTAACACAAATAAATTAGAAATAAAAGAAAATGATTATTTAGATCCAATATCAAGGTTTGTTAAAAACAATAATGAGTTTGCAGGTTACTATAAATATAAACCCTAAGAATTAAGATATAAGGATTTAGAAGAATTAAAAAAGGGGAGTATTGATTTAGTGTGATATGTCCAATAGGATTTCACAAATATAATTAGAAGGGGGACAATCTTATGTCATATGATAGTAAGATTAGGCAAAACATCATTAGTAATCCGATTACATCTATGGCCGAACTGTCAAGTTGTAACGATGTATGTATGAGAAATTGTGGTGTAGGATGTAGTGGGAGATGTGGAGGAAGCTGTGATGATACCTGCAACTATGACTGTGGAGGAGGATGTTCTGACGAATGTGGTCATACTTGTGCTGGAAGTTGCGCTAGAGAATGTGCACATGGATCTGGTATGTCAGCAAATAATAGTTTACTGTAATTGTTGAGAGAAGTTCGCCCAACTTGTGTAAGCAAGTTGGGCAAATCCTATTGTTTTGCAGTTAGTAAAATGAAAGGGAGGATTATATGATAAATATAAAAGAAGTTTGGGAATTAAATGAGGCTGAGTTTAAAGAAATTGAAGATTTATTTGAAAAGAAAATAGCACTTGAAAATCTAACTAAAATAATTGATACAAATAATCAGGAACTTTATGATAAATTAATAAAAGATTATGGAAAGACTGTGCATCAGTTTGATTCTTGGTGGAATGAAATGTCAAGGAAATACCATTGGGAAGGAAGTAATTGGTGGTTAGACTTTGAAACGAAGAAAATAATGACTAACAAAAAATAGGTGGTAACATGGAAAATAAAAGGAATAAAATAATTATACTATCTGTAATATTACTATTTATAATTATAGTGGGTGTTTTTTTTATTATAAAGAATAAGGATTATAACAGTACCGAGAGCAATAAGTATGATGGAAATGAGACTTTTGGGGAAAATAAAAATGATACAGAAAAAGGGGGCGAAAGTGAAAGATTTTATTACGTTGAAAACTTTATAGGAGAAGAAGAATGGAATGGATTTTATAATCTATTAAGACATGATGATGAAATCGTTAGAATTATAGATGGAGAAAAGCTCTATTTAAGAGAATTTAAAACCGAAGAAAATATTTATGAGATTCCAAATAAGGAGATAATATCGGGAAATGGATATTGGATTTACGAGAATGTTTTTTGGAATGTAAACTATGACAAAGAAAGTGAGGATGTCATAGTTAGTTCATTTGATAAGAAAGGAAATGAAAAAGATAGAATAGCATTAAAAGACTTTAAAGGACATATTTATGATAATTCCTATATTTATGTTATGGAGATGAGGGTTACTAAAAATTATATATATATACTAGCTGGAACTGATACTCAGCCTATACTTCAAATATTTACAAAAACAGGTGAGCTCAAGAACTCATACAAAAATACAATGAGTTTTGATGTAGATTATAAAGAACGCTGTGTGTATACAACTACAAGTACTGAGGATTTACCAGTTAGTGGATTTTTTATGATTGATTCAGCAAATGGAGATGAAATATTCCAAAATACTTCACGTAAATTGAATCCTATCAGATTCTCAGAAGATGGAAAACTAATATATGGATTTGATGAAAAAATTAATGTATTTAATTCTAATGATGGTGAATTCATAAAAACAGCATTTGAATTTGGAAGGGATTCAACATATTTATTAGATGATTATTATATAAAAGATTTCATGGTTGGAAAAAATGATGAACTCTATTTTTCTCTGCAAACTGAAGAAAGGAATAATGAAGGTCTTGAACTAAGCGATATAAAATTGTTTTACTATTTATATACAAAACAAGAAGGTGAAAGACCAATGAGGGAGACTAGCCTTACTATAACTGCTCCCTATAGGAACGATTTTATAGAAGAAGCTATCAAGCGCTATGAGCTTAAATATCCTAGGGAGCATATAGAATATATCTATACCTATAATAACTATGATGCTTTTCTAGAAAATGATCAAGAGTATGGAGTTAAGTTGACTTTAGATATCATAGCAGGAGATATAGGAGATATTGTTCAAACGGGAGGTTCTGGATTTGATTATCAAGATATTTTGAGAACCGATGTATTTATGGATTTAACAAACTTAATAGAAAATGATAAAAATTATGAAGACTTAAACAAGGATGTATTAAATGCCATCAAGATTAATAACACTATCCGAGCATTGCCTATTAACTATATATTTTATCAATATGAATTAAATGAAGATTTAGAAAAACAATTAGGACTTGATATAGATTTCAATAATATGTCTTGGTCACAAGTATTGGATATTGTGAAAATAATAGAAGAGAAAGCTCCTGATACACATTTATTTACAAAAAATATGGAAGGAAGAAGCCCTTGGGAAGTTTTCGGAAATGATTTACTTATAGCAAATATGCCTGATTTAATTAACTTAGAAACTAAGGAAGTAGATTTAAATCAGAGATGGTTTAAAGATCTTTTGATAAAGTTTAAGGAGTGTAGCGAAAGTAAGAACTTGGTACACACTGATTGGGAGTACAATTTGCTTGATAACCTCCATGGTTCATTACTAGCTTTAACAGTTAATCGAGATCACTATTATGGTGATATGTTAGTTCACTTTGATGAATATAATAAAACTAACAAAAGCCGAATGATACCTAATTTTACTGGAGAAAGAAATGACAATAGGATTGGTTATAGTATGAGGATGTATTCAATAAATAATCGGTCGGATAAAAAAGAAAATGCATGGAAATTTTTAAGCTTTTTATTAGAGGAAGATATTCAGTTTATTGCATCAAGAGATAGAACAGGAATGCCTATTAATAAAAAGGGTGTCTATAGAATGATAGAGGATGCAACCTATTATCTTTCAGGTAGTAGCGTGGATAGATACAACAAAGCTACTATACAAAACTCTCATAGAATAGATTATTTATATAATATGGGTTATTTAAGATTTGATATTTCAAATCCTATTAGTTTTTATATGAACGGAGAAATGACACTCGACGAGGCACTCAAGAAAGCAGAAAAAAATGTAATTGTTAGATTGAATGAATAAAAATATTAGAATTTTTATTCGGGAATAATCTAATATCTAGAAATATATTAATCGAATTATGCTGACTAAGCCCATAACTCATACTCTGTTGTGGGCTTAGTATTAATATAAAATAGATATTGGGATGGAGAGATCAAAAATGAATATAAATAAAACTGATAGAGAAAAATTAAAATGGTTTTTTAAAAAATATATTTATATAGGTAAGACACATTTGATTTTAATTATAGGATTAATATTTATAGGATCCTTGGTTGCAAATATAAGTCCATATTTATATGGAAAAATTTTAGATAGTATTACATTAGGAGACATGGATTTTTTAATTAAGCTGATTATAATTTATTTTTTCATAATCATATTCACTAATTTATTAAGTATGTTAGAAGGCTATGTGGGAAAAGTCGTTAATTTTAGGTTATCTAAGAATGCACAAATAGAGTTATTTGATAAGATAATAAGAATGAGGACTTTAGCATATAACAAATATGAGGTTGGAGAATTGATCTCACGTTTAAACGGAGATACTGATAGTATAGTTTCTTTTGGAATAAATCTAATTACTAACACTCTTCATATAGTTATTAATATGATAGTTTCTCTATACTTTGTGATAGTCATCTCTATACGTCTATCTTCCGTTGCAATATTTTATATACCTATGACCTTTTTAGTTACTTATTTTGCTAGAAAATATTTTAAAGAACTGACTGAACAAAGAAAAAAGTTTAGCGATAAGTATTTTAGTTTTCAGAATGAAATGTTTTCAAATAATACAGGAATTAAAAGTTTTCAGTTAGAGAATAAAATCAATGATAAATATAAGAGTTTTATTGAAAATGAATTTAATCTTTTAAAAAGATCTATACATTTGGGAAATATTATACAGTTGGCTAATAGCTTAATTATCACGATTTCGTCTCTATACATAATATATTTATCTGCTCTATTGATAAATGATGGAATTCTAACAATTGGTTTGATGGTATCTTTTAACACCTATATAAATAAATTATTTTCATCTATATCACAGGTATTTAGTATAAATATTAGCTTACAAGAGGTAATGGTATCTTTAAATAGGATTATTGAAGTAATGAGTGAGGAGTCTGAGGATAGTAACGAATTAATATTTGAAAAATACAATGATCCTACATTGAAATGCGTAGATATGATATTCTCTTATGGAGATGAAAAAGAAAATGTTTTAAGGGATATGACAATTAATATTGATAAATTTGGTTTATACAGTATCGTTGGTTCAAATGGATGTGGAAAAAGTACATTTGCGAAATTGCTAATAAAACTCTATGATATTAGGTCAGGCAATATTTTTATAAATGGATTAGATTATTTTGAGTTTTCATATAACTTTATAAGAAGTAATATTACTTATGTTCAAAAAGAAGAATTTTTTTTTAATGATACAATTATAAATAACATAAGGTTGGCTAGTGAATTCTTAAAAGAAGAAGATATAGAAATGATGTGTAAAAAGGTGGGAGTAGATGAATTTATAAAAACTTTACCTGAAGGATATAGGACTATTATAGGTGAGGGTGGATATACACTATCGAGTGGGCAAAAACAAAAGTTAAGCATAGCTCGTGCATTACTTAGAGATACGCCAATATATATCTTTGATGAAGTTACGGCAAATCTTGATGGTAAGGCTGAAAAAGATATTATGAGGATTATGAAGGAATATAGTAAATCATCTATTATATTATTTATTAGTCATAAGATATCGTCTATCATGGATAGCCATAAAATATTTGTTTTTGACGATGGTAGAGTTATGGATAGTGGAAGCCATGATTATTTAATAAAGAATAACCAGATGTATAATGAGCTATTTAAAAATAGAGAGATAAGTATACAGTTGAAAGGAGTTGAGAAGATTGGAGGATAAAAAGTTTTATGGATGGTATTTTATTCTCCCAAGCTTAATAGGAGTATTGATATTTTATATCATACCATTTTTTTTAAGTTTATATTATACATTTACAAAAGGTATATCTACAGTTCAATTTGTTGGGTTGGATAATTTTAAAGAGCTCTTCAATAATCCTGCTTTTATATTAGCGTCAAAAAATACTTTAACTTTTATTATTATAGGTGTTCCTATTGTAACTATGCTTTCATTATTTTTAAGTCTTATGATGGCAGAAAAGTTATATCGATTTCCGAGATGGGCAATGCTATCTCCCATGATTGTACCAGTTGCATCTGCTCTTATGGGTTGGGAAGTTGTATTTGGAAATAATGGCATGATGAATAAGATATTAGTTTTTTTTAGTAGACAGCCAATTTCCTTTTTTGGTGAGGATAATGCTATGAAAATTCTAATACTAATTTATATAATCAAAAATACAGGATATATGATAGTTATCTTTACGGGAGCAATTTCATCATTAGAAAAAGAATATAAAGAAGCATTTTTATTAGATTCTAACTCTAGTATAAAATATGCTTTTAAAATAGTAATACCATTAATAGCTCCAATTATATTTTTTGTTGTAATCTTAAGTATAATTAATTCATTTCTAATGTTTCGTGAAGTCTACGCCTTATATGGAGATATACCACCAAATACAGTATATTTGCTACAAAACTTTATGAATAATAATTTTTATAAGCTAAATTATCAGAGGTTAAGTACAGCTGCATTTATACTTGTTATGGGAATTTCAATACTTATAATAGCTTTTTTAAGGTTTCAAGAGAAACACTTGGATCATTAGGAGGGATAACATGGCTAAAAAGATACTTAAAAATTTATTTATTTATATCTTTTCTTTGATCTGCATCCTTCCAATGATGATTATGATAGTTTATTCCTTTAAAGGTATAGATGGAAATTTTTCTTTTGTACAATACGGAAGGGCTTTATTCCAGAGGGAAGATTTTTTTATAGGATTTTGGAACTCCATAATGTATACATTTGTGATTATAGGTATTAATATCCCTTTATCACTTCTTAGTGCTTATGGTTTTAGTAGATTCAAATTTAAGACAAAGGGTATTTTATATTGCCTTTATATTATATTAATGCTTATGCCTTTTCAAGCCACAATTGTAGCTCAATATCTTACTCTAAAAGCATTAAAAATAATAGATAAACCTATGGCTGTAATGATACCCAATATATTTTCTACATTTGGAACTATATTAATGGCACAGCATATGAGAGGAATAAATAAGGAAATTCTTGATGCAGGTAGAATAGATGGATTTGGAGAATTTAGACTATTTTTACAAATAGTACTGCCAGTTTGCAAATCACTGGTTTATGCACTTACTGTATTAATTTTTGTAAATTATTGGTCCATGGTAGAGCAACCCCTGGTATTTATTAAGGATACTGCTGATATGCCATTATCTGTTACATTAAATGCTAGTAAAAGATTTAGAGATATAGGATTTGCTTGTGGAACATTATTTAGTATATTGCCTATTCTTTTATATCAGTTTTCATATGATGATTTAGTGAATGGTATAAGTATTAAGGGCGGTGTCAAAGTAGAAAGCTTAGATAATAGAGAAGAACAGGGAAAAAATAAAAAAATCATTTCTAAGATTATTGTTGTTTTCATGATTTCTATGGGGATATTTACATTATTTACTCAAAAGATCAGTTATATGATGACACCTAATGTAGAGGTAGCACAAGTAAAAAGTGGAGATTTAAAGTCAAATCCAAGTGACTCCAGAAGTAAATCATTAGGATATTACACAAATATAGTACCTAATTCTTGTATTCATCAAGAAGGTTCTGATAGTGTTATATATGCTATTATGAAAGAGAAATCTAAGAGTCAAAGAGATGAAGTTGTGAAAATAGTAGTGACTGTAATTGAAAGTAATGGAATCGAAGCAGCAATTCAAGGTGGTTTTTCTTCTGATACCCAAATTATTGAAAGAACTACAAAACCACTCATTGATGGAATGATTGTGAGAGTATCAGATAATAGAGGTGCTATTCATGGAGAATAAAAAAAGAATTATATTAATTATAGTACTTATATTTATACTGTCAGCTATATTTTTATATCAGAAGAGCTTAATTACTGATTTTTCTTTGAAACCAGAAAGAGTGGAGTTATTATTTGATATGAATAGAGAGATTCTACCTTTTATTTTATTAGAAGAACAATATATAAGTGAAAAGTATGATATTAGATATGAGTATGAAAAAGATAATCTAGATAATCATATTTATATAATTTCTATACAAAAAACTGTGAATATTGAAGACGAATTTTTTAAAGATCGGTTTATAGATTATTTAAAAATTAGAGTTCCAGAAATAGATGAAGAAACATTAAATATAACAGACTATTCTGATACTAATAGAATCCTTATGGAGTGGCATAAAGGAATTAAGCTATTTATAGTTTCTTTATTATTTATATTAATAGCAATAATCCTAGTAAGGAGGATAAAAGTTATAATTAAAAGTGTAAAGAAAGAGCTTAAGATATATTATTTTAAAGAAATTATACATTTAAGAATAAGCCAAATACTTGAAGAGGCTATTAAACTTGTATTATTAATATTTAGTGAAATATTTTTATTACAATGGATTATAAAATTTCAATTCAATATTCCTGGAAGATTTCTACCAGTCAATGACATTTTTGATCGTGAATTTTATCGAAATATAAATAATACTACAAAAGTGAATCTGAGTAGTTATGGAGACTTTTATAATATGACCTTATATAAAGTAAGACTACTTACTTTTGGATTTCTTATTTTAGGTATACTAACATTTTTGCTTATAATAACAATGTTCAATAGCAAAGAACCAAAAGGAGGAGACGAAATTGGGAAAAGTAGTATTTAAAAATATAAAGAAAATATATCCTGGAAATGTACTTGCAGTAGAGGACTTTAATCTTGAGATAGAAGATAAAGAGTTTATTGTATTGATTGGTCCCTCTGGGTGTGGAAAATCTACAGTTCTTAGAATGTTAGCGGGTCTTGAAGATATTACTGCCGGGGAATTATTTATAGATGGCAAAAAGGTTAATAAAGTTGTGCCAAAGAATAGAGATATAGCAATGGTATTTCAAAATTATGCTCTTTATCCTCATATGACAGTTTATGAAAATATGGCAATAGGTTTAAAACTTAGGAAGATACCAAAGATGGAAATTGATTCAAAGATTAGATTTGTAGCAAAATTAATTAAGATTGAGGAATTACTAGATAGAAAGCCTAAGGCATTATCAGGAGGACAGCAGCAAAGAGTAGCCTTGGGAAGGGCTATCGTAAGAAATCCTAATGTGTTCTTAATGGATGAACCACTATCAAACTTAGATGCTAAGTTAAGGGTACAAATGAGAACAGAAATAATAAAACTCCATAAAGAACTCTCCGCCACCTTTATATATGTAACCCACGATCAGACAGAAGCCATGACTATGGGAACAAAGATTGTAGTAATGAAGGATGGAGTGGTTCAACAAGTTGCAAGTCCAATGGAAATTTATGATAATCCCGTGAATATTTTTGTTGCAGGCTTCATAGGAATACCACAGATGAATTTTATAGATGTAAAAATAGTAATGGATAATGAAAATACTTATATGAGATCTGGAAATAAAGAACTAAATTTTAAAATTTCAAAGTCTTTCTTAAATATAGATTGGCAATCTGATGAAATGATTTTAGGGATTAGACCTGAACATATTCATATTGAACCAATTCAAAACTCTATAGAGCTTGTAGGTACAGTAGATATTGTTGAACATATGGGAGCGGAAACTTATATTCATATTCAAATTGGTGATGAGAAACTAATTATAAGAGTACCTTATGAATTGAATAAAAACGTAGAAGATAAAATTAAAATTTTTATAGATGAGACTAAACTATATCTATTTGATAAAACTAACCATAAATTAGTATGCAGACTATATTAAATAATCATAAGAAAGTTTTTAAAAGTTAATCCATAGCAGAAGATATAAATTTTTAAGAAAAAATAGGTCTGAAGACTAAAAATACTTGATTTATCCTTATATGAAAAGCTTTATATTATAAATTATCAAGAGCTTATATTAAAGACTGTGGAAATGTGACTGATACACGTAAAGACCCATAGGGAATCATATTAAGATTCAATTATTTATTGTATGATATTTATTTTTAATATATAATTGCATTTAAGGATAGAATGTAGAATAGGGATAAGGGGAGGTTATGATTATGACCAACGAAGAGTTCCAGATATTAGTATTGGAAAAGTTAGGAAACCTAGAAGAAGGACAGAAAGGTCTAGAAGAAAAGGTAACTAATCTAGAGGAAAAGGCAACTAACCTAGAAGGAAAAGTGGTAGGGTTGGAAGAAGGACAAAAACAAATCATTACAAAACTAGATGCTGTAGTAGAGCAGACTACGGATTTGACAGAATTTAAATACGAAGTAAAGGAAGAATTAGCAGAAATTAAAGCAAATATATCAAGAATAGAGATAGCTACTGCTGATAACTGGAGTGATATAGCAAGATTAAAGGCAGCTAGATAATATAATTGAAAGAGCTCATTATGAGTTCTTTTTTATAAAGTTTTAGATTTTCAAACTATATTTTAAATGATTAGAAGTAGTAAAAGTATGATATATAAGTTGTAGATATATTATCCATATTGTATAATGTTAACATAACTCATTTTAAAAGGAGTTTTTAACATGGATTTTGATTACTTATCATTTTTAAGTTTCATGATGTTCTTTGTATGTTTTATATCCATAGGATATATTGCATTAAGAGCTTTTAAGGTTCAGCTTCCATATACCACTATTAGTTGCTATGGCATTGGGAGAAGTAAGTTTTTAGATTATAATATATATCTAGATATAACTGATTACAGAACCTATGAAAAATATCAAATATGGAGATTTTACTTTCCAGATTAAACAATGGATATGATTAATGACTCGAGTTTTAAAATACTATTTCGAGAGGATGAATTTTTCATGTCTAATTTACTAAGCGGTGTTTTAAATATACTATTTAACTTTACTAATGACTGGGGTTTGGCAATAGTAGCATTAACTATATTAGTTAAAGTTTTGTTGATACCATTATCTATAAAACAAAAAACAGCCCTATTAAACCAGCAAAATCTTACATCAGAGATTAATGAAATAAAGAAAAAATATAAAGATAATGAAATAAAAATGAATGAAGAGTTAGGTAAATACTATAGCCAAAATGGTTTCAAATTTTTTGGTGTTTTTATAGGTCTACTTCAAATCCCAATATTGATAACTTTGTTTAATGTTATTAGGGGTAATAGTATAGATGCAGGTTCTATATTAGTTCCATGGGTTTCAAGTCTAAAAGCTTATGACCATAACTATATAATTCCTATACTGTATGCTTTGGTTTCCATAAGTCCCAATTTATTAAATTACATTGGAGTTTTGAGAAAGTTTGATGAAAGTAAACCTTTAAAACAAAATATACTAAGTGTTATTATTATCTCCATAATCATAACATCTAGAAGTCCTGTAGCTATAGGTATATATTTAATAACCAGTAGTGGTATATCATTTGTTGAAGAATTGATCTATAGATTAATTATAAGAAATAAAGAATTAAAACAAGTGTAAATATAATAATTTATAAATATTAAAAACAAAAAGCAGCAATCTATGATTGTTGCTTTTTTGATGGAAATATCATCTTCAATACTATATAATAAATAAAGAAGAAACAAATGTTTAGAAAGGCGTGAACGGATTAATGGATTATCTAAATGGATTGAATGATAGACAAAGAGAAGCTGTATTACATACAGATGGACCACTGCTGATTTTAGCAGGTGCTGGCAGTGGAAAAACGAAAGTTGTTACTCACAAAATAGCATATTTAATCGAAGAAAAGGGAATTTTCCCGGGAAATATACTGGCAATTACTTTTACAAATAAAGCTGCTGCCGAAATGAAGGAAAGAGTTGCTAGACTTTTGTCTAATTCTGTAGAAAATATGTGGATGGGAACTTTTCACTCCATATGTGTAAGGATTTTAAGGCGAGATATTGACAAAATAGGATACAATAGATCATTTACTATATATGATAGAGATGACCAAATAACACTTATAAAAGAGTGTATAAAGGAAAAGAATCTTAATAAAGACAATTATAAGGAGTCATCAGTTTTAGCACAAATTAGTAAATTAAAAGATAGTGCAACAGACCCTAATGAATATATAAATCATAATTATAAAGATTTTTACCTAAGAAATATTGGAGAGCTATATGCACTATATCAAGAAAAACTAAAACAATATAATGCACTAGACTTTGATGACTTAATAATAAAGACAGTGGAATTATTAAGAAATAACCTAGAGGTCAGAGATTATTATCAAAGAAGATTCAAATATGTTTTTGTAGATGAGTATCAAGATACAAATAAGATTCAATATGAACTGATTAAACTACTTTCAGAAAAGCATAAGAATATTTGTGTAGTAGGTGATGAATCTCAATCAATTTATGGATGGAGGGGAGCTGATATTAGTAATATCCTGAACTTTGAAAAGGATTTTAAAGGCTCTACTACTATAATGTTGGAACAAAACTATAGGTCTACACAAAAAATACTTAATTTAGCAAACAGAGTTATTCGCCATAATTCTGAGAGAAAAGATAAGAATCTATGGACAGATAATCAGGAAGGAGATCCTATATGCTACGAGGAAATGTCTGACTCAGAAGATGAGGCTTTATTTGTAGGTGGTAAAATAGATGAATTAATAAGGAATGAACATAATCTATCTGATATTGCAATTCTCTATAGAACCAATGCTCAGTCTCGTTCTTTTGAGGATTGCTTCATAAGAAAAAATATTCCTTATAAAATTGTAGGAGGACTTAAATTCTACGATAGAAAAGAAATAAAAGATATAGTAGCATATTTAAAAGTACTGGAAAACCCATTAGATAATATTTCCCTAAAGAGAATAATCAATGTGCCAAAGAGAGGAGTAGGTAATGCTACTATAGATAAATTGGAAGAAATTGCCCTTAGAAATAATGATTCAATCTATGGAGTTTTATTATCTTTAGATAGTATAGACGAGCTAAACAATAGGGCAAAAAACAGCCTAAAACCTTTCATGGATATGATGAGTATGCTTATGGCTAAAAAGGAAACAATGGGAATAAAAGAATTTATAGAAGAGGTTATTGATTCTACAGGATATATAAAGGAATTAGAAAAGGAAAATACCATAGAGGCTCAAACGAGAATCGACAATATAAAGGAGTTTATTTCTGTTGCAATTGATTTTGAAATGCGAATGGGAGAAAGTAATCTAGAAGAGTTTCTAGGAAATGTAGCATTGCTTTCAGATGTAGATAAGACTGCCGATAATACAAATGTAGTCACTATGATGACGGTACACAGTGCTAAAGGGTTAGAGTTTCCAGTTGTATTTTTAGTTGGTATGGAAGAAGGGTTATTTCCCATAACTAGATCCTTAGAAAGTGAATCTGAATTAGAGGAAGAAAGAAGACTCTGTTATGTTGCTGTAACTAGGGCAGAAAAACTTTTATATATAACCAATGCAAAAATAAGGACAATTTATGGTAATGTCAATTATACTTTACCTTCAAGATTTATTGCTGAAATGGGAGATGCCATAGAGAGAAAAGAAAAAGAAAGTCTAAGGGAACAACTTGTATCTGTAAAGGATTTGACAACAACTAAAAAAGAAGTATTTAAAAAAGAAACTTTTATGGGTAATCCATTTACTATACAAGCTAAAGCTGAACCAAGGACAGATGTAAGCCAAGATGTAAATATAGGTGATAAGGTAAAGCATAAAAAATTTGGAATAGGTACTATAGTTCAAGTGAAAGATAGGGATAATGACAAAGAGCTGGTTATATCCTTTGATGGTCAAGGACTAAAACGATTACTACTTTCCATTGCTCCTATAGAAATAATGAGGTGATTTTGTGAATGAAGAAAAAAGAATAGATGAACTTATTGAAATAATAGATGATTTGAATTATCACTATTATACATTAGATGAACCTAGAGTAAGTGATAAGGAATATGATTTATTATATGATGAATTAGTCCATTTAGAGAAAATAACAGGAATAGTCCATTCCTATTCTCCAACTCAAAGAGTCGGTGGAGATATAGTAGATAAATTTGAAAAACATATTCACTTAGGTAGGTTATGGAGTTTAGACAAAAGCCAAAGTGTAGGAGAACTAATTAATTGGGATAATAGGGTCAGAAAATTAATAGAAGATTATAATAGAGAAAATGTAGATAAATTGCCAGAGCCAAAATATATAATTGAATATAAATTTGATGGACTGACTATAAATCTTACCTATAGAGATGGATTTCTTGTACAAGGTGCTACTAGAGGTAATGGAGTGGTTGGAGAGGCTATTTTACCTCAACTTAAAACTATAAAATCTATTCCAATAAAGATAGATTTCAAAGGAACTATGGAAGTACATGGAGAAGGGTTAATGCCATTATCTGCATTGGAGAAATATAATAGAACGGCAACTGAGCCTTTAAAGAATGCTAGAAATGCAGCAGCGGGAGCTTTACGAAACTTGGATTCAAAGGTAACAGCAGAAAGAAATCTTACAGCTTATTTTTATAATATTGCATATATAGAAGGAAAGACTTTTCAAAAGCATATGGAAATATTGGAATTTCTAAAAGAAAATAGGTTCCCTGTATTTCCATATGCTAAAGAATTTGATTCCATAGATGGAGTAATTGAAGAAATAGAAATTATAAAAGAAGAAAGGCACAACTTAGACCTTTTGACAGATGGATTAGTTATAAAAATAGATGATATAAGAACTAGAGAAGTCTTAGGTTTTACCAATAAGTTCCCTAGATGGGCAATGGCATATAAATTTGAGGCAGAAGAAACAACTACAAAACTTCTAAAAGTAGTATGGAATGTGGGAAGAACATCTAAGGTAACACCTACAGCCTTACTGGAACCAGTGGATATTGGTGGTGTTACAGTTAGAAGAGCTACATTAAATAACTATGATGATATTTTGCGAAAGGGGGTTAGGGTAAATTCAAAGGTTCTTATTAGAAGGTCCAATGATGTTATTCCAGAAATACTTGGAACTTTAGAAACTGATGAAGAGACCTTTGAAATAGAAAAACCAACTCATTGCCCAGCTTGTAACTCTGAGTTAATACAGAATGGAGTTCATATATTCTGTCCAAACTCACTTTCTTGTAAGCCTCAATTAGTATCTAGATTAGTTCACTTTGCAAGTCGAGATGCTATGAATATAGAAGGATTTAGTGAAAAAACGGCAGAAAAGCTATTGGATGAATTAAATATAGTGGATTTGCCAGAGATATATGAAGTAAAATATGAAGACTTGATTAATTTAGAAGGATTTAAGGAAAAGAAAACAAACAATTTATTAGAGGCAATAGAAAGATCAAAACATATAGATTTAGGTTCTTTTATATATGCTTTAGGAATAAATAACGTTGGAATAAAGACAGCAAACGATTTAGCAAACCATTTTAAATCTTTAAATAACCTTAAAAATGCAAGCCATGAAGAATTAATAACAGTAGGAGAAGTTGGGGAAATCATTGCCAATAGTATATTGGAATTTTTTCATGATGATAGGATACTGGAAAGTCTTGATAAACTATTGTCTGAAGGAGTAAATCCATATTTTGAAGAAGTAGAAAAAGAAAAATCTATATTTACAGATAAAACTGTAGTGATTACAGGAACCATAGAAGGAATTAGCAGAAATGAGATAAAGGATATGGTAGAGAAAATGGGTGGTAAAGTAACAGGCTCTGTTAGTAAAAAAACTGACTATGTAATTGTAGGAGAAGACCCAGGGTCGAAGTATGATAAAGCTGTGGAACTAGGAATTCAAATAGTTAGAGTTAGTAATGGAGAGTTTATAGTTCAAAACCAATAAAAAATGTATAATTCAAGACCTTCATATCAGCTCATGAAGGTCTTGTGCATTATTATATATATCAATGATAGATATAACAATATACATTACATAAAGTCTTGTTAAATATTAGATTTTACAATATGATAGAATTAGAATAAAATTAAGAATAAAGGTAAATTCAAAGGTAGGAGGATGAGGATGGAAGTTGCAGTAATAGGAATAAATCATAATAATTCTCCAATACAAGTTAGGGAAGTATTTTCTTTTACTGAGTCTATGAAAATCGAAGGAGCAGATTTAATACTAGATAAATCTAGTAAAGAATTAATAATTATTTCTACTTGTAATAGAAGTGAAATATATATAGCCAGTGAAGATATAGAAAACTCCGTTAAAGAAGTAATAGAGTTTTATAAGGAATTTTTCAATTCTCCTAAGGCTGAAGACTATATATTTGTCAAAAATGGAAAGGAAGCAGTTATTCATTTATATATGGTATCAGCAGGACTAGATTCTATGATACTAGGTGAAGATCAGATATTAGGGCAAATAAGAGATGCTATGAATTTTTCCATGGAACTGGGATTTAGTAAAAAGGTCTTAAACAGATTATTTATGGATGCAATATGTGAAGGGAAGAAAATAAGGAATCTTTTAAAGATATCTGAAATACCCTTATCAACTAGCTATATAGGTATAAATCTTTTGAAAAAAGAAATAGGTTCTTTAAAAGATAAAAAAGCTCTTGTAATAGGTACAGGAAAAATGAGTACATTGGCAATTAGATACTTATATGAGGAAGATTTGAAAGAGATTTATTTAACTAATAGAACCTATGAAAAGATGAAGGAAATATTTAAGGAATTTAATAATTTAATAGCAATAAAATATGAAGAGAGATATGAAGTAATAGAAGATGTAGATATTTTAATTACAGCAACTTCTGCACCTCATACTATTATAATGAAAGAACATATGAAAAAGAGAAATAAAAAAATATATATATTAGATTTAGCCCTTCCCAGAGATGTAGACTCCGCAGTTGGAGAAGATGAAAATATAATATTATATCACAATGATGATTTACAAAGAGTATCAGAAATGAACTTATTAAGAAGAAAAAGACTTTCAGAACAGGCTATAGAAATTATTAATTCTGATGTGGATAAGTATATGGAGTGGATAAATACCATAAATGTAGACCCCATTATAGAATCTTTAAATAATAGATGTAACTCCATAAAGGAAGAAACTATGAACTATATTAATCGGAAGGTAGATTTAAATAAGAGAGATCAAAAAATAGTAGATAAAATGGTTATGTCTGCTTTAAAAAAGATCATAAGAGAACCTATAAAAGCTTTAAAACAAATAAACAATGAAGATTCAGAAGAATATATAGAAGTAATGAAAAAAATCTTTGAAATATAGAGGTGATCTATGTTTTATCCAATAATGTTAAAAATTGAAAATAAGTTAATTGTTGTAGTAGGTGGTGGACAAGTAGCCCATAGGAAAGTAAAAAAACTTTTAGAATTTGGTGGAACTGTAAGAGTGGTAAGTCCTAAGATTATTGATGAATTTAAAGATCTACAGAAAGAATATAAAGAAAACATTGAATTTATATATGATATTTATAATAAAAAATATATTAAAGATAGCCATTTAGTAATAGGTGCCACATCTTCTAGAAATATAAATGAGGAAATAGCAAGGGATTGTAATAGTTTAAATATATTAGTTAATATAGTAGATAGCAAAGATGATTCCGACTTTATTACACCATCTATTATAAATAATGATAATTTAACGATTTCTATTTCCACCTTAGGCAGCTTTCCTTACTTGAGTAAAAAAATCAGAATAGATATGGAAAAAAAATATAAGAAATTTGACAAGGAGTATATGATTATCTTAGAAGAAATACGTAGGATAACTTTAGATAATTATTCACATAAAACAAAAGAAATTATGGACAAGGCTTTAGAATTAGATATTGTTGATTTAAAAGAGTTTTTAAAGGAATTAGAAAAATAGAACCATAAGGAGCACTGATAATATGAAAATAATAGTAGGAAGTAGAGGAAGTAACCTTGCCCTAACACAGACAAATATGGTTATAGATAGTATAAAAAAAGTTCATCCAGAAATAGAATTTGAAGTTAAAGTAATAAAAACAAAGGGTGATATACTGAAGGATATACCCATAGATAAATTAGGTGGAAAGGAAATATTTATAAAGGAAATAGAAAAAGAATTATTAGATAATACAATTCATATGGCAATTCATAGTATGAAAGATATGCCAGGAGAACTTCCAAAGGGACTAAAGTTATCCTTTTCTCCAATAAGAGAGGATTATAGAGATGTATTAGTTCTGAGACAAGGACTTAAAAGCATAGATGATATACCACAGAATGGAAAAATAGGAACAGGAAGTAAAAGAAGAAAATACCAAATCTTAAAACATAGAGAAGATTTAGAAGTAGTAGGAATAAGGGGAAATATAGAAACTAGAATAAGTAAAATATATACAGAAAACTTAGATGGAGTAATATTAGCAGCAGCAGGAATTCATAGACTAGGTCTAGAACTAGGTGAAAATATGGTTTACTTAGATAAAGATATAGTTTTACCATCTCCTACTCAAGGAATTCTAGCCATTGAAATTAGGGAAGATAATCATGAATTAGAAGAAATTCTAAAAAGTATAGCCCATGAAGAAACGGGAATACAAAGTAAAGTTGAAAGAGTTTTTCTTAAAGCAGTAGGAGGAAGTTGTAATGTGCCAGTAGGAGCATATTGTGAAGTTAAAGAGGGAAAAATTCGTTTAGAAGGTTTATTAGGTACAGTAAATGGAGAAAAGTTAGTAAGAAGATACATAGAAGGGGATATAGACCAAGGAGAAGCTTTAGGGGAATCTTTAGCTAAGGAAATATTAAAAGAGGTGAATATAATTGAAGGGTAAAGTTTACCTAATAGGAGCAGGGCCAGGAGATCCAGATTTAATCACACTAAAAGGGTTATCTTACTTAGAAAAAGCAGATGTAGTAGTTTATGACAGATTAGCTAGTCCAAAGCTTTTAGATCATATTAAAAGAGACGCTAAACTTATATATGTGGGAAAAGCTTCAAAGAATCATATAAAGACTCAAGATGAAATAAATGAAATAATCTATCAAGAGGCAAAAGATGGAAATCTAGTGGTAAGACTTAAAGGTGGCGACCCCTATGTATTTGGAAGAGGGGGAGAAGAAGGCATATACCTTTATGATAGAGGAATAGAGTTTGAGGTAGTACCTGGTGTTACTTCTGCCATAGGTGGACTTTGTTATGCAGGTATACCTATTACCCATAGGGACATAGCTACATCTTTTCATGTAATTACAGGGCATTTAAAGGATGAAGAAGAGGAACTTGACTGGAAATCCTTGTCGGCTTTAAAAGGAACTCTAGTATTTTTAATGGGGGTTTCAAATTTAAAGAATATATCTGAAAACTTAATGAAAAATGGAAAGTCTAAAGACACACCAACTGCAATTATAAACTGGGGGACTACTTCAAATCAAAAAACTGTTATAGGAAGATTATCTAATATATATGATAAAGCTATAGAAGAAAACATTAAGCCACCAAGTCTAATTGTAGTAGGCGATGTAGTAGGATTAAGAGAAAAGTTGAATTTCTTTGAAAACAAGCCTTTATTGGGAAAAAACATAGTAATTACTAGGGAAAAATCTCATGCCAGTGAAACCATAAATAAGATAGAAGAACTAGGTGGAAATGTAATTTCTTTTCCAACTATAAAAGTAGAGAAAATAAGCCCAAATGAAGAATTAGATAAATCCATAATAAACATAACAAATTATTCTTACTTAATATTTACAAGTGTTAATGGAGTTAACATATTCTTTCAAAGGTTTTTCCAGTTAGGAATGGATATAAGAACTTTAGCTAATATAAAAATAGCAGCCGTAGGTTCAAAAACAGCTGCAGCCATGGGCAAATATGGAATAAATCCAGAGATAGTTCCAAATGAATTTGTAGCAGAAGGTTTAATTGATGAATTAAGTAAAGTTTTATCTAAGGAAGATAATGTGCTGATTCCTAGAGCCAAAATAGGTAGAAATGAATTAATAGATGAACTTTCTCAAATAGCCACAATAAATGATTTGAAAATATACCATACTGTAAAAGATGAAGAAAATAAAGAGAAAATAATGGATATATTAAATGACCTAGACTCTTACTATTTATTATTTACATCATCATCTACCTTTACTAACTTTAGTGAAATACTTAAAGAAGATGTTGGTCCTGCTTTGGAAAAGGGTAAGATAATATCCATAGGGCCAATAACCACTAAAACCATTGAAGAAGCAGGTTATTCTGTATATAAACAAGCTAAAGAATATACTATAGATGGTATATTAGAACTCTTAATTAAGGAGAAGTGATAAAGTGAATAGAACTAGAAGATTAAGAAAAAATCCAACCATTAGAAGTATGGTAAGAGAAACAAAATTATCCATAGATGATTTTATATATCCTTTATTTATAGTAGAAGGGGAAAATGTGAAGAAAGAAATTTCTTCTATGAAGGGAGTATATCATTTTTCAGTAGACATGGTGTTAGATGAAGTAAAGGAAATTATAGACCTAGGAATAAAATCTATACTATTATTTGGAATACCAAATAATAAGGATGAAGTTGGTTCAGAGGCTTATAGTAATAATGGAATTGTTCAGAAAGCCATAAGAGAAATAAAGAAAAATTATCCAGAAATCTACATAGTAACAGACATATGTATGTGTGAATATACATCCCATGGGCATTGTGGTATATTAGAAGACTGTGGATGTGTAGATAATGATAAGACACTTCCATACTTAGGTCAAATAGCCTTAAGTCATGTAGTGGCAGGAGCAGATATGGTAGCACCTTCAGATATGATGGATGGAAGAATAGAATATATAAGAAAGACATTAGATGAAAATGGATATTCATCTATTCCAATATTGGCTTATAGTGCCAAATATGCTTCATCCTACTATGGACCATTTAGAGAAGCTGCAGACTCTGCTCCAAGCTTTGGAGATAGAAAGTCATATCAAATGGATCCAGCTAATTCTGATGAAGCACTAAGAGAAGTAATGTACGATATAGAAGAAGGTGCAGATATGGTAATGGTAAAACCTGCTCTTTCCTATCTTGATATAATAAGAAGAGTTAAAGATAATTTTAATATTCCTATTGTAGCTTATAATGTAAGTGGAGAATATTCTATGTTAAAAAATGCAGTAGATAATAATATTGTAGGAGAAGAAGTTTTAATAGAAACCTTAACTTCAATTAAAAGAGCAGGTGCAGATATTATTATTTCATATTTTGCTAAGGATGTGGCAAAGTACCTAAAATAATCTTGAAAGGAGTATACAAGTTGAAATTTGAAAAATCAAAGGATATATATGAAGAAGGATTAAAGTACATTCCGGGTGGAGTAAATAGTCCTGTTAGAGCTTTTAAGTCAGTAGATGCTGGACCTGTATTTATAAATAAGGGGTATGGAAATAGAATAGAAGATGAAGATGGAAATACTTATATAGATTATATTGGATCTTGGGGACCAGCAATTTTGGGACACTCAAATCCACAGTTAATAGAGGGAATAGAGGATATAATCAAGGATGGATTAAGTTTTGGACTTCCTACTAAAGTTGAAGTAGATATGGCAAAACTAATTGTAGAATCATATCCAGCAATAGATATGGTGAGAATGGTTAATTCAGGTACAGAGGCTACTATGAGTGCCATAAGAGTTGCCAGAGGTTTTACAGGAAAAAATAAAATAATAAAGTTTGAAGGCTGTTATCACGGACATAGTGATTCTCTACTTGTAAAGTCAGGTTCAGGAACTATAACCTATGGAGTACCTACAAGTTTAGGGGTACCTGAAGAAATTGTAAAAAATACTATAGTATGTAGATATAATGATTTAGAAGATATAAGAAAAACCTTTGAAGAACAAGGAGAAGATATAGCTGCCATAATAGTAGAGCCTGTGGCAGGTAATATGGGATTAGTTGCTGCTGAAAAGGAATTCTTAAATGGATTAAGAAAAATAACAAAAGAATATAGTTCTTTACTTATATTTGATGAAGTAATAACAGGATTTAGAATAGCCTATGGTGGAGCTAGTGAAGTATATGGCATAGATCCAGATATAGTTTGTTTTGGTAAAATAATAGGCGGAGGATTTCCAGTGGGAGCCTATGGTGGAAAAAGAGAAATAATGGAAATAGTATCTCCATTAGGAGGAGTGTATCAGGCAGGAACACTTTCAGGAAATCCTCTTGCAATGCACATGGGATATAAAAATATTAAGTATCTTCAGGATAATAAAGATATATATGAAAAAATGGAGAAAATGGCTATTAAGCTGGAAAAAGGAATAGCTGAAAATATAGAAAAGACTGGTGTAAAAGCCACTATAGTTAGATTTAAAAATATGCTTACATTATTCTTTGGAGAAGGACCATTTAAAAACTATGATGATGTACAAAGATGCGACACAAATATGTATGCTAAATACTTTAGAGAGATGCTAAATAGGGGGATAATGCTTCCACCAGCTCAGTTTGAATGTATGTTTTTATCTACAGCATTTAATGATGAAGATTTAGATTATACAATTAAGGCAAACCTTGAATCATTAGAAAAAATAAAATAAAAACTCTGGGCTCTATGTCCCAGAGTTTTTATAATTATCCTATATAGTTAGCAAATATTGTAATAAACAATAATGTAGATATGGCTACAGCCGCCCATGTACATCCCCCTAGTATAATAGGCTTAGTCCCTTTTGTAAAAAGGTCTTTAAAATGAATTTTAAATCCAACACCGGCTAAAGCGGCAGTAATTAAAAACTTATAACCTTTTTTAAAGAACTTAGCAGAGCCTGGAACAAGATCAAATAATCCCAAAGTATTTAAAACAGCCATACCTAAAAAAATAACTATAAACCATGGAAAAACTTTCATAACAGTTTGACCTATAGATATTTGTTCTCCACTATCCTTATTTGCCTTAGATTCGTTTCTTACAGTTAAAATTGTAGCAACTATTGAAACAAGAATTAACAAACTAGTTCTTGCAAGTTTTATAGTAATAGCTAAACTTGAATCAAGATTATTTAAAACATTATAAGTTGCTTCAGCTGCAGCAACACTAGATGTGTCATTAATTGCGGCTCCTGCTAAGAAGCCAAATTGATTTGCAGTTAATCCTATGGCACCAGCTAAGTAAGGATAAACTAAAGCAGCTAAAATATCGAATAAAAATATTGCAGTCATTGCATAAGCTATTTCAGTTTCCTTAGCCTTAATAATTGAAGCAAGAGTTGCAATAGCAGTGCCACCACAGATACAGCTGCCACCACCGACTAAGGTACAAGTATTAGTAGATACATCTAACTTTTTACCTACAAAATAAGCTACGGAAAAAGATAGACAAATATTAAAAAGTAATAAAGGTAAGGCCTTAGCACCATATCCTAATACTTCTTTAAAATTAAGAGTAGCACCTGCTAAAATAATTCCCCAAGTTAAAAACTTCTTACCGGCAAAGGTTGTTCCAGATTTAAAATCTTTATCTATGGAAGGTATAATGTTTAAAATAAGCATACCAATAAATAATCCAATCATAGGAGCTCCGACTAAGTTTTGTAATCCTCCTAAATAAGTTGCTACAATAGCAATCAAAATACATAAAATTATAGCAGAAGTTTTTTTACTATTCATATTTACATCTCCTTTTAAGTAGTGTTAAAAAATAGACAAATAAGAATAAAAATAAAATTATTATCCAAAGGAAAATCTAATTTAAATTTTCCTTTGGATATTTTCAGTTAATTAGCAAGTAGCTCCGCCAACTAAGTGAAGTTCAGAATCTAAAATCTCATCTTTTCTGTCCAGAAGGTCATTTGATAATAATTGCTGTTGAACATTTTCAAAACCAATTCTTTCTATGGTTTGAGATAGACGTTCCCCAGTTTCACCTTGTTCTCTAAATAAAAGTATGGTTTTTTCGATTATATCCATAACTTCCTCTTCAGTTGTAAATATTTTATCTAGTGGAATACCATGGTTAACAAGTTTACCCCATCTACCACCTATATATATTTTATATCCAACTTGCCCATCAGGAATAGCATCAAAGTGACATTTTCCTATACAACGACCACAGTTATTACAAGTTTCTTCATTTATGTGTAAAAGATCATCTTCAACTTTAGCAGAATCCATTGGACATACGTTTTCAACACCACAAACTCTACATCCATTACATAATTCACTGTCATAATTAGGTATCATTTGTCCAACAATTCCTAAGTCATTTAAACTAGGCTTCATACAGTTGTTTGGACATCCTCCTACGCCAATTTTAAATTTATGTGGTAATTTAACGCTTGAATATCCATTGAAAAATTTTTCGTGGATTTTTTCAGATAAATCAAAAGTATCAATTAAACCATATTGACAAGTAGTACCTTTACATGAGACTACTGGACGAACTTTTGAGCCAGTACCACCTGTTACAAGACCTTCTTTTGCAATATAATTTCTGAAATCCTCAATTTTGTCATATGGAATACCTTGACATTCAACTGTAAGTCTTGATGTAAATGTTACAATACCATTTCCATAAAGCTCTGCTGCTTCAGAAAGACATTTGTTTTGAGCAGCTGTAATTTTACCATTTACAGTAATGATTCTAGCTGAAAAGTTGTCAGTTCCCTTATTGACTAAAAAACCTAATGCTTTTACCTTCTTTTGATCTTCTGGACTAATTGTTAAACTTGCCATTTTTTGACCCCCTTATTTTATTTAATTATAATTTATTTACTATGGACCCACCTTCTAAAACTAAGGTATTGTTATATCCAAGATGTTTTAATTTATTTTGAAGCATATATGCTCTTTTACCTTTAGAACATACTAATAATAATTTGTCATCTTTATCATATTCTAGTAATTCCTTATCTACTTTATTTAAATCAATATAAGGATAACCTTTAAAAGATGGTTGAATAGAGGCATCAATTATTTTATATCCTTCAGGCCTATTAGTTGCGAATTCTAAAGGAGTAATAGTGTTAAAGTTGCCACTAATTTTATTAAGTAAAACATTTACAGTATGGGCAAAAGGATGTATAGCAGTAGAGAATGGAGGAGCATATGCTAAGTCCATATGTTCAATATCTTCTAATGTAGCATTTAAAGTCATTGCAGTTACAGCAATATCTATCATTTTATCTACAGCACCTTTACCTAAAACCTGTAATCCCAGCAGCTTCTTAGTATTTCTATCTGCTAACATTTTTACAATAAATACAGATGAATCTGGATAATAATGAGCTTTATCATCTACTACAGTTACAACACTTTCTACATCATAGCCTGCTGCCTTAGCTGCAGATTCTGTTAAACCAGTTCTACCTATATTAAGGTCTGGTAACTTAGCCACTCCAGTTCCTAAAACTCCACTATAGCTAATGGATTCTCCATTAATATTTTTAGCTGCAATGCGGCCAGCTATATTGGCAGTAGATCCCATTGGAGACCAAGCAGGTTCTTTTGTTACCCTATTTATTACACTGGCACAATCACCAAGGGCATAAATATTCTCAAAATTAGTTTGGAAATATTCATTTACTTTTATTGTTCTATTTGGCATTAATTCAATACCACTATCGCTTAAGAAAGCTGTATTAGCTCTAATTCCAATAGATAAAACAACTGCATCTGCCTTCATAGTTCTCTTATCAGTTTTAACCTTTTCTACTTTGCCTTCACCAATAATACTTTCTAATCTAGTACCTGTAAATACCATGATTCCATGTTCTGCCAAGTGGTCAGCAATGTATTCAATAAATTCAGGTTCAAATCCTGGAGGAACCATGTCAGCCATATCTATTACAGTAGTATTTATTCCTTTAAGTGATAAATTTTCGGCTACCTCTAAGCCTATGAATCCACCACCAACTACAACAACACGTTTGATTTCTTTAGAATCAAGGGCATCTCTTAAGGAAATCGCATCATCTGGAGTTCTCATGAAATAGACTCCATCTAAATCTACACCTTCTAAAGGCGGTTTAATTGGGTTAGCTCCA
Organism: Tissierella pigra; assembly: GCF_009695605.1. GTDB lineage: Bacteria > Bacillota > Clostridia > Tissierellales > Tissierellaceae > Tissierella > Tissierella pigra. The sequence continues at coordinate 22,748 of NZ_VUNQ01000003.1, read as the reverse complement.
GTTGCAATAACTAATTTGTCATAATTATATGTAGAAGTTTCATTAGTTTTTAGATCCAATGCTTCCACAGTGTTTTCCTTTGGATTAACTTTAGTCACTTGAATTTCTGTTAAAACCTTAGCACCAGTTAATTCGGTGAAACTTTTTGGGGTATTAACTATTAATTCATCTCTACTAGGGATTACATCACCAACATAATATGGTAATCCACATCCAGCATAAGAAATATCTTTGCTTTCAGTTAATATTGTAACTTCGTGACTACGATTTTCTCTTTTTAGTTTAGCAGCCACCTTAGTACCAGCAGCTACTCCACCAATAATAAGAACTTTCATAACTTCACCCCTTTGTATTATTTTTAACATCAAATTACACTACTAATGTATCACTTGCACTTATATAAATAAAGTGATAAAATCTTATCATACATATAGGTAAATCCTATTAATATGAAATTTCAAAGAAGTTTCAATGGAAAAAGGAGAATCAAAATGGATATAAGACATTTGAAAGTATTTATAGAAGTTGCAGATAGTGGGAAAATGAGTACTGCGGCATCGAAACTTTTTATTTCTCAACCCACAGTAAGTCAAACCATTAGAGAACTTGAAGAATACTATAATGTTCTTTTATTTGAACGCCTATGTAAGAAACTGCATATAACCCATGAAGGAAAACTGCTACTTAGTTATGCAAAAGCAGCAGTTAAACAGTTTGATGATTTAGAAGCAAAGATGTCTACAATAAATGATATATATAAAATAAAAGTAGGAGCTACCATAACTGTAGGAAGTTGCCTTATATCAGATATTGTAAATAGTATTAAAGAAAAAAATTCAAATATAGAAACTTATGTATATGTGAATAATACAAAGGCAATAGAAGAAAAACTATTAAACTCAGAAATAGATATTGCTATTGTAGAGGGAGAAATTAATAATCCTAATTTAGTTTCACTTCCGGAAATAGATGATTATTTAGTTTTAGCATGTGGTCTAAATCATAAATTTAGCAGTAGAGAAGTAGTTGAACTACCTGAATTACTAGATTTAGATTTTGTAATGAGGGAAAAAGGTAGTGGGACAAGAAAACTTTTTGAGGATTATATGTATGAAAATGGATTTGATGTAAAGATAAAGTGGGAAACAAATTGTCCGGAAGCTATGAAAAATGCAATCTTAAAAAATGGATGTCTAGGTGCTATATCCATAAGACTAATAGAAAATGAAATAAAACAAAATCAGATTCGAGTATTTAAACATATAGAGCATGTATGGAATAGAAGTTTTAGTTTGGTATATCATAAGGATAAAATCATAGATGAAACTATGGACAGTGTTATAGAGGTAATTAAAGCCTATAAAAATGTAAAGGTCAAGGAAGATTATAAATTTGGTAAAGTAGTAAATACTTGCCTTAGCTTTAATATAGATGAATAAAAAAATACATATATAAAATCAAATGATATATTTAGCTATCATTTGATTTTTTTATATAATAAGTGGTAAAATAGTAAGGAAAGTCTAATGAGGAGGAATTAGAATGATTACTAGGGAACAGGTAGAACATATGGCTAATTTAGCTAAATTAAAATTCTCAGAAGAAGAAATTGATGGATTTACTCACAAGTTTTCTGAAGTTTTAAGTTATGTTGAGAAATTAAACGAAGTAAATACAGAAGGTGTAGAGCCTGCTTATGGAGTTAATAATCATATACAAGTATTAAGAGAAGATGTAGTACAAGAAGGATTATCTAGAGAAGAAGTTTTACAGAATATTAAAGAAAATCAATATGGATATTTTAAATTACTAAAAATAGTGGAATAAAAAGAGGTGATAAAATGGATATTACAAAATTATCAGCATTTGAAATGAGAAAAAAGATTTCTAAAAAAGAAATATCTAGTAAAGAATTAGTAACAGCTCATTTTAATAGGATTGAGGAAGTTGAGAAAAATATTAATGCTTTTATTACTTTAAATAAAGAAGAAGCACTAAAAACAGCAGAAAAGGTAGATGAGAAAATTAAAAATGGAGAACAGATAGGACTATTGGCAGGACTTCCCATAGGAGTTAAAGACAATATAGTGACAAAAGACCTTAGAACTACTTGTGGGTCTAAGATGTTAGAAAATTTCATACCACCATATGATGCAACAGTAGTTACTAGAATAAAGGAAGCTGATGGAATAATCATGGGAAAAACAAATATGGACGAATTTGCCATGGGTTCATCTACAGAAACATCATATTTTGGGCCAACTAAAAATCCTATAGATACAGAAAGAGTACCTGGAGGGTCCTCAGGAGGCTCAGCTGCTGCCGTAAAATCAGGAGAAGTGGCATTGGCTTTAGGAACAGATACAGGTGGTTCTATTAGACAACCTGCCTCTTATTGTGACGTTGTAGGTATAAAACCTAGTTATGGTATAGTGTCAAGATATGGTGCAGTTTCTATGGCTAATACACTAGACCAAGTAGGAGTATTTGGAAGAGATGTAAGAGATGCAGTATTTATGCTGTCTGCCATAACTGGATATGATAAGAAGGATTCCACTTCATTTAACAATCCAGAAGGAACTATAATATTTGGCAGTTTCCCAGAAGAAATAGATTATAAAGATTATTTAAAAGGAATGAAAATAGGACTTCCAAGGGAATTTACTTATGAGGGCATGGATCCTAGAATCAATGAAGAAATAACAAAATCAATAAAGATGTTTGAATCCTTAGGTGCAGAAATAGAAGAAATATCTTTACCTCATATAGAGTATGGACTAGCAGCTTACTATATTATATCTACATCAGAAATTAGCTCAAACTTAGCAAGATTTGACGGGGTTAAATATGGATATAGGGCAAAAGAATATAATACTTTAGATGAATTATATATAAATTCAAGAACAGAAGCCTTTGGTGAAGAAGTTAAAAGAAGAATAATGTTAGGAACTTATTCATTAAGTAGAGGATATGCAGATGACCATTATAAAAAAGCATTAAAAGTAAGAACACTTATAAAAAATGATTTTGATAAAGCTTTTAGCAAATACGATATAATTCTGTCTCCTACTTGTCCAGTTTTACCATTTAAACTAGGTGAAAAGGTAAACGACCCATTAGCTATGTATATGGGAGATTTATTTACAGTACCTGTAAATTTAGCAGGTCTTTGTTCCATGAGTATACCTTGTGGATATGTAGAAGGATTGCCTGTTGGATTACAAATAATTGGAAATAGACTTAAAGAAGCAAATATAATTAAAGCAGGTCTAGGATTTGAAGGAGGAGTAAAAAATGGCCTATAAAACTATAATCGGACTTGAAATCCATACTGAACTTATGACAAAGACAAAGATGTTTTGTAGTTGTACTAATGCCTTTGGTGGTGAAGCCAACACACATTGCTGTCCAGTTTGTATAGGATTACCTGGTGCTCTTCCAGTTATAAATAAAACAGCAATAGAATATGCCATAAGAGCAGGAATTGCACTTAATTGTAAAATAAATACTCATACTAGAATGGATAGAAAAAATTATTTTTATTCAGATTTAGTTAAAGGTTATCAAATTTCTCAAGATGACATACCTTTATGTGAAGGTGGACATATAGAAATAGAAACAGAAGAAGGAACTAAAAAGGTTCACCTAGAAAGAATCCATATAGAAGAAGATACAGGTAAACAAACTCATACAACAGAGGGAGACACTTTAATTGACTATAATAGAGCAGGTGTACCTCTTATAGAAATAGTTACAAAACCAGAAATGAATACACCAGAGGAAGCAAGACAATTCCTTGAAAATCTAAGATCAACTTTAAAGTATATTGAAGTTTCAGATTGTAAAATGGAAGAAGGTTCTCTTAGATGTGACGTAAATATAAATATAGTAGATAGTGAGACAGGAAATAAAACCAATATTACAGAAATAAAAAATTTAAACTCCTTTAGAGGTGCAGTAAAAGCTATGGAGTATGAGGAGAAAAGACATATAGAGCTTTTACAAAAAGGCGAAAACACAGTTAAGGAAACTAGAAGATGGGATGAAGTAAAAGGTGAAACCATATCCATGAGAGCAAAAGGCACAGTTGCAGACTATAGATATGCGCCAGACGGAGACTTTGCAGAAATAGTTTTAGAAGATTCATGGGTAGATGAAATAAAAAATAATCTTCCAGAGTTACCTCACCATAAGAAAGAAAGATTTATAAAAGACTATGACCTTTCAGAATATGATGCAGGAGTATTAACGGCATCTAAAGACTTAGCTACTTTCTTTGAAGAGACTATTAAATATATAGATGATTCAAAGTTAGTTAGCAACTGGATTATGGGAGATGTCCTAAGAAGATTAAAAGATGAAGAAATAGAAATACAAGACACTAAGCTTACACCAAAATCTTTGGGAGATTTAATAAAAATTGTGAAAGACGGAAAAATCAACAATAACACAGGTAAAAAAGTATTAAAGGAAATCTTTGACACAGGGAAAGAGCCAGAAACTATAATTAAAGAACAAGAATTAGTTCAAATAAGTGATGAAGGTGCTTTAAAGGAAATAGTATCAAAAGTCCTAGATGAAAATGAACAATCTATTATTGATTATAAAAATGGTAAAGATAGAGCCATAGGATTTTTAGTAGGACAAATAATGAAAGCATCAAAAGGCAAGGCAAATCCTCAAATGGTAAATAAAATGTTAATAGAGATGATAAATGAAAGATAGATGGAGTTTTCCATCTATTTTTTTATATCAAAGTTTATTCCGATAATTAAAACTTGAAAAAATATTCAGAATAAGATATTATTACTAATAATATCTATAATTTATATAGTATAAAATATTTTAGGGGGGATATTATGTCTAAGAAAAAAATAAGCCTTACATCAAAGGTACTTATAGGACTTTTACTTGGATTGATTACTGGAATTATAGTTTTTCAATTACCTAATGGAGTTGTTAAGGATAAAATTTTAATTGATGGAGTATTCCAATTAGTAGGTCAAATGTTTTTAAGAGCAATAATGATGCTTGTAGTTCCTTTAGTTTTCGTATCATTAGTAAATGGTGCTGCCAGTATGGGAGATGTGAAAAAACTAGGTAGAGTAGGTGTCAAAACCGTAGGATTTTATTTAACTACTACTGCATTAGCTGTGATTATAGCACTGATACTAGGTTTTTTCTTGAAACCTGGAGTGGGGTTAGATATGTCAGCCATAGAGACTGTAGATCCTATAATAAATGAAAAGGTACCACTTATTCAGATATTGTACGAAATGGTACCAAGAAATCCGATTGCTGCCATGGCTGAAGGAAATATGTTACAAATTATTGTATTTGCCATATTGACAGGAGTGGGATTATCTTTACTAGGTAAAAAAGCTGAATTACTGATAAAGTTATTTGATAACTTAAATGATCTTATAATGAAATTAGTAGAAATAGTAATGAAATTTGCACCAATAGGTGTATTTGGGCTTATAGCAAGGACATTTGCTACTGTAGGATATACAGGTTTACTGCCTTTAATTAAGTATATACTTACTGTATATCTAGGACTAATAATTCATATGTTCTTTATATATGGAGGTCTTCTAAAGGGATTGACAAACTTATCACCGATGAAGTTTTATAAGAAATTTTTTCCAGCTATGTCAGTGGCATTTTCAACAGCCAGTAGTAATGCTACAGTTCCAGTTTCTTTAGAAATAGCAGAGAAAGAATTGGGGATTTCAAAGAATATTGCATCTTTTACTATTCCATTGGGAGCAACTATTAACATGGATGGTACTGCCATAATGCAAGGTATAGCAGTGTTTTTCATAGCTCAAGTTTATGGATATGAATTAACTACTGGAATGATGCTTACAGTAATACTCACTGCTACATTGGCATCCATAGGTACAGCTGGAGTGCCTGGAGCTGGAACTATAATGCTTTCTATGGTATTGCAATCCATAGGATTGCCTTTAGAGGGAATTGGATTGATTATGGGTATAGACAGACTTGTAGATATGGGTAGAACAGTTACTAATATTACAGGTGATGCGGTTTGTACAGCAGTAATAGCAAAACAAGAAGGCGAACTTAATATGGAAGTTGCTAATTCATAGTATGAGATATTATTAAAATTAAAAGTACCAAAAGTTAAAGAATTGACTTTTGGTACTTTTAATTTTAGAGAGTCTACGATTTGTTTTTACTTTCCCTTTCAGTAAAATAAGGGCAATCAGGAGTAGGAGTGCTAGATTGTGGAATAACTGTTTTTAAATCACACAATCCATCTTTCTCATACAAACATTTTTCAGAACAAGGTATCATCAAAGCAAAAACCTCCCTTTCAGTCAATTATCTTTATTTTTTCCAAAACAAATTTAAATATTATTAAAATATAACCGTAAAATATTTTTTATTTTCAAATAAATTGATTAATGGATATATATATGGGTAATGAATTTATAACATGAAGAAACCATTGACAGAACCTTAAAAATATTAAAGAGGGGGAAAAGGGATATGAGGAAAAAAAGTATGGTTTTATTAGTAGTGATGATTTTATTAGTAACAAGTACAACAGTTTTCGCTGAAGGTGCTAATGTTGCAGATAAAACAAATAAGAATATTAGTGTAATGAGTGGAATGTATGAAGTTGAACCAAATGACACACCAGCACAAGCAAAACAAAATAATAAATTAAAAGCTAATACACAATGGAAAAGAGGTAAGTTAGATAGAGGTTATGACTCAGTTGACTATTATTACTATAGTCATAGGAATTATGGAAATATAGATGTTACTTTATTCAATATATCCACTAGGGGAAAAGTAAATATTGAAATTTATCGTCAAAATAGTAATGGAACTATGACACGCGTTTCTGGCGGAATTAGTGATGGAATTCAACAAGTTGTCACTGCTCGAAATGCTTCAGAAGGAGATTATTTTGTAAAGCTAAGTTTACTTAGTAGTTCTTGGGATCAAGTAAGCTATGATATAAAGATTGATGCTAGATAGGAGAAACAACATGATAAATAGAATAAATACAGCTTATGAGTCAATAAAAGTAAATAGTAGCACAAAAAGTCATGAGATTAAAGAAAAAGAAGTAGAAAAGACTAATAATTATGCGTACAATTCCAATCCAGATTATTCTTTTATAGATTTAGATAGGTTGATAACAGCTGTAATTGAAAGGTACTTAAATGGAGTTGCTGTTGGAGATGGATTTTTGGTAACTAATCCAATTTTTCATGACGATACTATGGATAAAAGAGTTTTAAAATTTGATAAAGAGTTTTTTGATACTATAAAGCCTTTAATTCAAAGTGCCTATGACAAAAAATCATTAGGAGATATTGAGTACCCTGAATATGAAAGTCATTTTGTTGGGAGGGTATATGTCATTGCATCATTAGCCAGAGCCGTAGTAAAAGAATTCTCAGATGCTTCAAATAAAGTAACTTATGATGAACAGTCACTAAGGAAAGCAGCAGATGATTATTTTATGAAGGAAATTAGTGAGTCGGATATTGGAAATATAGATAGTGAAAGTATAGTTGACCAAAATGATAGGATTCGTGATATAGCAAAATTTAGAATTATGAATGATAAAGAGTGTAGAAGTATATTAGCAGAATTGAAAACTTTAATATAATAAAGATTATTAAATAATATGCTCCTTTATAGTATGTAGTTAGGTTAGCAAAAACTGTATACTGTAAAGGAGCATATTTTATTATGGAAATATCTAAAAGTGTATCCATATTGTATAAAAAGTGTTTCCCATATGTTAGAATATATAGAGACAAATATTTGGGAGGTTCGGAAATGGAAATTGGAAAATTGCCTAATGAAGTATTAGAAAAAATAGTTTTATCAAATATAAAGAATAAACGGAAAGAAGTATTGGTAAAAGCAGCAGTAGGAGAAGACAGTGCTGTAATTGACTTTGGCAATGATTTATGTGTAATGAGTACAGATCCAATTACAGGTGCAACTAAGGATATTGGAAAGCTGGCTGTACATATTTCATGTAATGATGTAGCAACTGCAGGGGCAGAACCTATAGGTGTAATGCTTACAATATTAGCACCGCCAAGTACTACTGAAAAGGATATAGAAAATATTATGAAAGAGGCTGGAGAAGTTGCTAAAGAAATCAATGTTGAAATAATGGGAGGTCATACTGAAATTACAGATGCTGTAAACAGAATTGTAATTAGCACAACAGTTATAGGAAAACAACCTAGGGAAAAACTGCCTAATCCTAAAGAAATAAAAGTTGGAGATAAAGTTTTAATAACTAAATATGCAGGAATAGAGGGGACATCCATAATTGCAAAGGAACTAGAGGAAGAATTGATTTATAAATTGGAGAAAGAGAAATTGGAAAGTGCAAAGAATATGGATAGTATGCTTAGTGTGGTTAAGGAAGGAATAATCTGTGGAAATATAGGAGTCAGATATATGCACGATATTACTGAAGGAGGAGTTTTAGGAGCAGTTTGGGAGGCTTCTAAGGCTACTGGTAAGGGAATCAAAGTAGTAGAAAACTTAATTCCAGTAAAAGATGAAACTAGAGAAATTGCAAATCTAATAAATATAGATTTATATAGACTTATTTCAAGTGGCTCAATGTTAATTATTGCAGAAGAAGAAAAAATCGTAGAAATTGGGGAAAAATTAAATGAGGAAGGAATTAAAGTTACTGTTATTGGAGAGGTAATAGATAAAGGAATTACCTTGGAAAAAGATGGAGAGACCATAGCAATAGAGCCACCTCAAAGTGATGAGTTATACAAGGCTTTATCTTTAACTCAATAATATTACATTATCATTACAAAACCTAGAATTCGTTGACATAATAATCCAATAAATGATATAAATAAAATATACAAGCTATTCAAAAGAGTTAGAGACACAAGGAGGTAGATGAATGAAAAAATGGAAGGTAATACTACCCTTATTTGTACTATTATTTATCTTTAGTCAAATAGGATATGCAGCAGCAGGTAATAAGATTCAAGTAAGTATAAATGGTACTAAGGTTTCTGTAAAACCAGTACCTATTATTATGGATGGACAAGCAATAAATACAGAATTTCCCTCCTTTGTTTATAGTGATAGGACATTAGTGCCTATTAGATTTGTATCAGAAAGTTATGGTGCTGAAGTAGGTTGGGATCAAAAAACTAAAACGGCTACAGTAACTCATGGAGACAAAGAAGGTAAATTTACCATAGACAGCAATGTAGCTATAATCAATGGTAAGAAAGTAAATTTAGATAAATTTGCTATTCCAAGATTAGCTAAAGTAGATGGAAAAGATTCAAGAACCATGATTCCTTTAAAGTTTGTAACTGATGTATTTGGATATGAAGTTGGCTGGGATAGTGCAAAAGATGCTCCATATATAAACACTAATGAAGCATTGGTAAATAGCATATCTTTAGAAAAGGGAAGTACAAATAAGAATAAACTAGTTATAAAAAGCAACAAATCTATAAAATACGAAACAGTATTTATAGAAGACAGTAATAAGCTTGTAATCGATATTAATGATTCAAAGATACTTGTAAATAATACTACATCAGGAGTTATAAATACAAACGACAGTATTATTGATAAAGTAGAATATTCACAGTTTTCAACAGATCCTAGTATCACTAGGGTAATACTTACATTGAAGGATAAAATAAAATATAATATCGCTTCAGAGGATAATGGGAAAAATATAACTGTATCCTTTGATAATAAGTCTGATGTTGTAGTATCCTATAATGAAGTAAAATCAATTGCAAAAGAATTTGTCAATGGAAAAGAGGCAATTGTAATCAATTCCACTTCTCAACCTAAAATAAATACTATGAAACTACAAAACCCAGAAAGATTAGTCTTAGATATAATGGACTCTAACTTAGTGGGTACTACTTACAGTTATGACTATGAACTAGGATTTATTAAAGGGGTTAGGGTTTCACAGTTTAATGGAGATAATAATTATAGTGCTGATGACAGAATAGTTAGGGTGGTTTTAGATATAAAAGAAGGAGTTGCCGATTCCAATATAAAGATAGACTATGATGGTAACAAAATAATAGTTTATCCCGAAAAATCATTATGGGAGAATATTTCTTATACTTCTTCAGGACAAGAAAAGATGTTTACAATATTAGACTTAGAAGAAACATATTATGCTGTAAACTATAATTCAGACAAGAGATTAATACAAATAGATATTCCAAGTAACAAAGTAGAGTTAGCTGAAGGTAAAGCTTCAGTAAAGGATGGATTTGTAGATGAGTTAGAAGTAGTCAAAGACGAGCATTATACTAGATTACTTATTAAGTTTACAAAATCAATAGAATATACTTTATTATCTAGTGATGTAGATAATAAAATTTCTTTATTATTAAAAAGAGATTCAAATTATAATCCTTTAGGAAACCTAATAGTCATAGATGCAGGACATGGTGGAAAAGACCCTGGAGCATTATCGGTAGCCAGTAGAAGAGAAAAGGATTTGAACCTTAGTGTATCGTTGAAATTAAATGAAAAATTACAGGAACTAGGTTACAATACTGTAATGACTAGGGATACAGATGAATTTATAGACTTATACGAAAGAGCTAGAATTGCCAATGATAATAATGCTGACTTATTTGTAAGTATCCATGGGAATGCTCATGATAATAGGTCCATAGCAGGAGTTCAAATATTATATTGTCCTGCTACTAAATCTAGCATAAAAGAAGTAGATCAACATCCTTTTGCTAAAGCCATAATGGAAGAGATACTAAAGGAAACAGGAGCAGTAGATAAAGGTATAATTCAAAGACCAAATCTAGTAGTACTTAGAGAAACTAAAATGCCAGCTGTGTTAGTAGAAACAGGTTTCTTATCCAATGCACAAGAAGAACAGCTATTATTTAATGAAGAGTACCAATACAAAATAGTATCTGGCATAATAAAAGGAATACAAAAATATTTTGAAGAACACTAAAAAGCAAGGTTATCCTTGCTTTTTTCAAATTTTAAATATAAATTATTCATAGTCTGACAACTCCTCTAATATAATGTACTAGTATGAACTAGGAGGGTTGACGATGGTAAAAGTAAACAGGAGAATAATTTTATTTGGACTAATAGTAGTCTTAGGTCTAACAGTATTGACTTTTGGAAAGAACCTAATTGAAAATAGGTTATCAGCTAAAGATGATGAGATTGAAATAATTAGATCTGATGAAAATGAAGTGGTTTTAACTGAAGAAGAAGGTATAAGAAAGACAGTAATGTACTTTAAAGATGCAGATGGTTATTTAGTTCCTGTAATGAAGAGGATACCTTGGGAAGAAGGAATTGCAAAAGTAACACTTAATAATATGGTTGATAGTGCAGAGCTTAGGGAGATGTTGAGTCCTACTGGATTATTGCCAGTTATACCAGCAGGTACAGAGATTTTGGGAATGTCTATAAATGAAGATACAGGACTATGTAAAATAGACTTTTCTGAAAATGTTCTAAACAATCAATCTGAAAAAGATGAGGAAAGTTTTATTAAAGGTGTAGTATATACACTAACAGAATTTCCAGCTATTAGTGAAGTACAAATATTAGTTGGCGGAAAAGCATTACCTTCAATGACTTATGGAGGAAATATTAGTCAGCCATTGGCACGAGAAAATATTAATTTAGTTGGCAGTTTAGAAGAAGGACGTTCAAAGGTTGTAGTATACTATAAGGGGATGAATAATGAAGAGTATGAATATTTTGTGCCAGTAACCATACCTACTCTTGCACCAGTAGCAAATGTATATTCAGCATTGGATTTATTATTTGATGGTCCTCCAGTAGATATTGGGTTATTCTCCGATATACCAAAGGATGTTATGTTACACGGAGTAGAAGTAAAAGACGGTACTGCATATGTGGATATATCCTATGATAATATGGATACAGCCAGTGATGATACATTTAGTGACATAATAAAAAATATAGGCTTAACATTAAGTCAATTTTCAGAAATAGAAACTGTAGAATTACTTATAGATGGAGAAATAATAAACACCACAATTCCAGTATTTGCCAATGAATATTAGGAGATAGCAAATTATGAATGATAAATTATGAATTACGTACATTAGGTGAGCGTTGCTCACCTTTTTATTTTATTAAATTTAGTTTATGCAAACCTATTAAAAATGTTACAAAATTCTTTTATTGTTTATTTATAGATAAAATATTATATTTTTGATAAAATAATATAATAATTAAAATTAAAGGAGTTATAAGATGAATAAAAGAAAACTTGTATTATCAACTGGAAATAAACATAAAGTTGAAGAAATAAAAAATATATTAAAAGATTTGCCAATAGAAGTAGTAACAAAGCATGATGTAGGATTGGGGGACTTAGAGGTAGTAGAAGATGGAAATACTTTAGAAGAAAATAGTATAAAAAAAGCTAAGACATTAGCTGAAAAATTAGATTATATGGTTCTAGCAGATGATTCAGGACTATTTGTAGATATATTAAATGGAGAACCTGGAGTTTACTCTTCAAGATATGCAGGAGAAGAGGGAAATGATAAGAAAAATAATCAAAAGCTTTTAGAAACCTTAAAAGATGTGCCTTTAGAAAATAGAACTGCTAAGTTTGAGGCAGTAATAGCTTTAGTTACAGAGGACAAGGAACTGATAGTAGTTAAAGGGCAATGTAAAGGCACCATAGGCTTTAAGGAAGAAGGAAACAATGACTTTGGATATGACCCATTATTTACACCTAATGGTTATAATAAAACCTTTGCAGAGCTTGGAGAAGATATTAAAAATAAAATAAGTCATAGAGCAAAAGCATTAGATGAAATGAAAAAAGTAATAAAAGAAATAATAGGAGTAAGATTAGTATGAAAATAGCAGTAGTTAGTGATACTCATGGAAATAATAAATATGTTTTAGAAACATTACTGGACATGGAAAAGCCTGATATGTTATTTCATCTAGGAGATTATGTAGATGATGGAGAAAAGATATCTAAATCTTTAGGAATAGAAAGTATAATTGTAAAAGGTAATGGAGACTATTTTAATACAAAATATAAAGAGGATGAGATAATAGAAATAAAAAATAAAAAAATATTCTTAACCCACGGTCATAAATATAATGTTGAAAATGGGGTAATCAAATTATACTATAAAGGGCTGGAATTAGGGGCAGACCTAGTATTATTTGGTCATACTCATATACCTATGATAGAAAAAGAAGAAGGTATAACCATCATGAATCCTGGAAGTGCTTTTCTACCTAGAACTACTGAAAGAATCAGGACTTTTGGTATTTTAGACATTGATGAAGAAATAAAGACTAAAATAATTAAAATAAATTTATAAAATAGTGTTGACTTTATATTTTAAACCTGCTATAATTTTAAATTGTTAGCGAGTTAATATTACTTGGACAACAACCTTGAGACAAGCAAGATATTTGGGCTATAAGGATTTTAATTTTTTAGCTCTAAAGTAAATTGATAGTCATAATGAATCCAACTGGATCATAAAAAGCTTGCACCTATAGCTCAGTTGGATAGAGCAACGGACTTCTAATCCGTGTGCCGGGGGTTCAAATCCTCCTAGGTGCGCCAAGGAAATAAAATTATGGTGGGTGTGGCCTAGTTGGTTATGGCGCCAGATTGTGGCTCTGGAGGTCGTGGGTTCGAATCCCATCATCCACCCCATAAAATTTCACAAGGTGTGAATCAAATAATCATGATCCATTAGCTCAGTCGGTAGAGCACCTGACTTTTAATCAGGGTGTCCCGCGTTCGAGTCGCGGATGGATCACCAATAATAGCCCTAGAGGCTATATGCGGGAGTGGCGGAATTGGCAGACGCGCTAGACTTAGGATCTAGTGTCATTGACGTGGGGGTTCAAGTCCTCTTTCCCGCACCATACATAAAATTGGCTGATGCCAATTTTTTTTATATATAATATTATCTGCACCTGTAGCTCAATTGGATAGAGCACCTGACTTCGGATCAGGGGGTTGGGGGTTCGAGCCCTCTCAGGTGTACCAGATGTAATTTTAAGCCATCTGCAAGATAAATAGATACGATGATTATTGAAAATAATTTCGATAGCCATCGTATCTATTTTTTTATAACCAATGGAAATGTTCTGATTTTTTTATTTATGGGGTTTGAAATCCGAATTTTTATTATACTAGAAAGATAGTATAATAGCAAAAATAAAGGTTATAATTTTTAATAGTTCGCTAATCTAAATAATTTATATTGTATTTATAAAACTTTGCTGATAAAATTGTTATTGTGAGATTTTTATAATATATTTTTAAGAACATAAGAAAAAAACTAACTATTAGGTTATTAAATTGGAGGAAAGCAAATGGAAGAGCTAATATTTGGGCTTATTGGTGGAACAGCTTTATTGATGTATGGTGTTGATATGATGGGAGATGGTCTTGAAAAGGCATCTGGAGAAACCATGAAAAAAATCCTTACAGTATTAACTGGTAAGGTATGGAGTGCGTTTTTAGTAGGTACTTTTGTAACGGCAATAGTCCAGAGTAGTACAGCAGTTACAGTATTAACAGTTGGCTTTGTTAACTCTGGTCTTATGAAACTTCCTCAAGCAGTAGGTATTATTTATGGGGCTAATATTGGAACTACAATAACAGCTCAATTGATGGCATTTAGTTTTAAGTTTAAATTAACGGATATAGCTCTTCCAGTGCTAGGTATAGGATTTGCCATTAACTATATTGCTAAAAATAAAAAGATAAAAAATATTGGACAGGCAATGATGGGCTTTGGAATGATGTTTTTAGGTCTTAAAATACTTAATGATGGAATTCCATATATGCAACAAAGTGAGGCCTTAAAGTATTTCTTTACCAAATATGCGTCTATTCCAGTAGTAGGAGTAATCTTGGGAATAGTTGTAACTGCTATGGTACATAGTAGTGCTGCAACTGTAGGACTTGTAATGGTTCTTAGTCAAGCAGGTCTTATAGACTTACAATCAGCAATTTGTATAATGTTAGGAGATAATATAGGAACATGTTTTACAGCACAACTTGCAAGTATGACAGGAAATATAAATGCAAGAAGAACTGCATGGGCTCATACTCTTTATAATATATTTGGAGTTGCAATAACATGGATAACATTACCTATATTTATGAAAATAGTAATATTTACTACAGACTATTTAACTGCCAATGCAGATATATCTGTATATATTGCCAATGCTCATACATTATTTAATCTATTAAGTGCTTTATTGTTCTTACCTATTACAAAATATTATGTTGATTTTCTTTATAAAGTTGTTAAAAGAAAAGGAGACCATAGTAATGATAAGGTACATTTAGATAAATTACTTTTAGATACTCCTGTGGCAGCCTTAGAAGCATCAAGAACTGAAATTATTAGAGGAACAGAAATTCTAAAAGATATGGTTTTAGATGTAATGAACATAGCGTATACAGACGATAGAAAGAGAATGACTGAAGTAGTAGATAATGAGGCAATTATAAATGAAATGCAGAAAGAATTAACAAAATATATAGTGGAAATTTCAAGAAAAGGATTAACTGAAAGTCAGTCTATTATGATACCAGCTATGATAAGTAGTATAAATAATATTGAAAGATCAGGAGATAGAGTTATTGAAATATCTTCCCTATGTAATAAGAAGATAGATGGTAATCTATCATTTACTGATACTGCCATAAGTGAATTAAAGCAATTAGAAAAAACTATTATTGAGCTATTTAACAGCACCATTATTGCCATTAAAAATAGAGATATGGAACTTATAGATAGGATTATTAAATTAGAAGATGAAGTAGATGAAATGAGTGAAAGATTCCAAGAAAATCATATAAGAAGACTAAATGAAGGAACCTGCAACGTAGATTCGGGGGTACTATTTATAGATATGGTAAGCCATCTTGAAAGAATTGCAGACCATATATATAAGATAGCCATGTATTCCAAAGATGAGTTGTTTGGTGAGAAGAGAAAGTATAATTAGAATAAATTATTAAATAAAATTGAGACAATAGCAATCAAGATAATATTCTCTTGATTGCTATTATTTTACCTTGAATAATGTAGAAAAGATTTTAGTATGATAGGATATACTATATATAATCAAAAATTACTTTAATATTGAAGGAGAGATATTATTGCTTGATATATGCTTATTAGGAAGTGGTGGAGGTATGCCTATGCCAGAAAGGTTTTTATCATCTATGGTAATAGGGTATAATGGAAGACAAATACTAATAGATTGCGGAGAAGGCACTCAGGTAGCCATGAGAAAGATGAAAACAGGATTTAAGTCTATAGATATAATATGTATAACTCATGGTCATGGAGATCATATATTTGGCTTACCTGGGCTTCTTTCTACCATTGGCAATAGTGATAGAATAGAACCTATAACAATAATAGGACCTGCAGGGATACAAGACATAGTAAATGGGCTTATATTTTCATTAAAAAATCTACCATATGAAATAAATATAATAGAAAATCCCATAGAACCTTTAGGTATCAATATTTCACCGAAAGGAACAAAAATTGATAGTGAAGTTTCCTCTAATGCTAATATGATTATTTCCACATTGGAGTTAGAACACTCTGCACCATGTTTAGGCTATGGATTTTATATTAAAAGAAAGCCTAAATTTTATCCAGAAAAAGCAGAATTATATAAGGTTCCTAGAGAAATATGGAGAAATCTGCAAAACGGAGAAACTATAATATATGATAATCAAGAATACTACCCAAGCATGGTATTGGGAGAAGAAAGAAAAGGAATAAAACTAAGTTATATTACAGATACAAGACCTACGGATAAAATAGTAGATTTCATAAGGGACAGCACTTTTTTTGTATGTGAAGGTACATATGGAGATAATGAAGATTTACATAAAGCTATTAAGAATAAGCATATGACCTTTGCAGAGGCAGGAAAGTTAGCTTATGATGGTAATGTAGACGAACTTCTGCTAACTCATTTTAGTACAGCTATGAAAGAACCAGAACTATATGTAGAAAAAGTTACAGATATATTTGAGAGGGCTATAATTGGATATGATGGATTTAATAGAATATTAAATTTTCATAAAAAGGAGTGATTTCTTTGAACTTCCATAAGTATGTAGCTGCAGGTAATGATTTTATTTTATTTAATGGGATAAATAAAGATTACGGAAATCATAATGAATTGGCTTTAAAGGTATGTAGCAGACATTTTGGTATTGGTGCAGATGGTATGATGATTGTAGAAAGCAGCAGAGTAGCAGATGTAAAAATGCTTTATTATAATTCAGATGGCTCACAAGGAGAAATGTGTGGCAATGGAATCAGAGCTTTTTCTAAATATATTTATGATTATAATATAGTTGAAAATAAAAATATATCCATAGAGACTCTAGCAGGAATAAAATATATAGATATAATAACTGATGAACTAAATAAGGCAGATAGGATAAAAGTGGATATGGGTTATCCAATATTTGAAGGAGAGAAAATTCCTATAAATATAAATAAGGAAAAAGTAATAGAAGAAATTATTGTAATTAATGGAAAAGACTATAGATTTTCTGCATTAACAGTAGGTGTACCTCATGTGGTTATATTTATAGAGGATATAGATAAAATAAACATTAATGACTTGGGAAAAAAAATAGAAACTCATCCTTTATTCCCTAAAAAAGCTAATGTGAATTTTGTAAAAGTAATAGACAAAGATAATATAAATATTTATACTTGGGAAAGAGGAGCAGGAAGAACTTTAGGATGTGGAACAGGTTCTTGTGCTTCTGTAGTAATAGGAAATATAATAGGTAATCTCAATAATAAAGTCAATGTAAACACAGAGGGGGGTAAATTAATTATAGAGTTAAATAAGGATTATAAAATTTTTATGATAGGTGATGCAATACATATTGCCAAGGGAGAATTTATCAAAAGATAAGTAACTAGGTTTACTTATCTTTTTTTATGCTGTATAATGTGTATGGGTTCAATATCAAATTGTATGGATTTAATTTTAATAATCTCGAAAGAGTTTACATATAAAAACAAAATAGGGAGGAATGTTTAGATTGGATTTGCTTTTTAAATTGGGTATAATCATTTTAATAGGAATTATAGGTGGAAGACTGGCTAATTATTTTAAACTTCCCAATGTATCAGGATATATTGTAGCTGGTTTAATAATTGGACCATCTTTTATTAATTTAGTAAATGAGATGGATATAGAAAGCTTTAACATTATTAATGAAATGGCTTTAGCTGCCATTGCATTTTCCATAGGGAATGAATTTTTATTAAAGGATATGAAAAAAGTAGGTAAAGATGTACTGCTTATAACTGTAGCTGAAGTAGTTGGAGCTTTTGTTATAGTGTTTATAATGATGTATTTTATCTTAAACCAAGCTATGGAGTTTAGTTTAATGATAGCAAGTATGTCAGCAGCAACAGCACCAGCAGGTATTGTAATGGTAATTAGAGAATTAAAGGCAAATGGACCTTTGACTAAGACTATATTGCCAATAGTCGCTTTAGATGATGCTTTGGGAATTATGGTATTTGGAGTTTGTTTGTCTTTGTCAAAGATTTTATCTGGGACAGAAAAATATTCTATAATAAAGATAATAAGCAATCCGACAATAGAGATATTTGGTTCTATTATCTTAGGATTTGTTATAGGTATAGTAATGACATATGTAGTTAAAAAAGCAAAACATAGTGAAGAGTTACTTATTATGACTATAGGATTTATACTGTTGAGTTCCGGGGCTGCTAACTATTTTAATCTTTCACCATTACTTACTTGTATGATGGTAGGAGCTACTTTAGTTAATTTGAAGCAAAATTCCTTTAGAGTATTTAACTCAATAAATGAGTTTACTCCACCTATTAATCTATTATTTTTTACTGTTGCAGGGGCTAGTTTAAATATAAAGGTATTATCCTCTGTTGGGATATTGGGCATAGGCTATATAATAGCCAGAGCAAGCGGAAAATATATAGGAGCAACTTTGGGAGCCAAGGCAGTAGGTTCCGAGGAGAAAATAGTCAAATATTTAGGTATGAGTTTATTGACTCAAGGTGGAATTTCCATAGGTCTATCTATGATAGTAAAAAAAGAATTGCCTGAACTTAGTGATTCTATAATTACTGTAATATTATTTAGTGTATTGATATATGAAATAATAGGACCAATACTAGCGAAGATTGCAATTACAAAGGCAGGAGAAGTAAATGGTATGTTAAAAAGGGAAAAGAAAAAAGTACAAAGGACGTAAAGACTAAAGGAGGTATGTATATGAATATTTTATTTTTAGTTCTTAATGAAACGGAGTATTTAGATGAAATTTTAGATGGATTTGTAGAGGTGGGAGTAAAAGGGGCAACTATATTAGATAGCCAAGGAATGGGAAGTGCATTATTAAATGGTGGAAAAGATATACCTTTTTTTGGCGTTCTAAGAAACTTACGTGATGATGCTAGACCTTATAATAAAACAATATTTACTGTAATAGAAGATGATGAAATTTTAGATAAGGCAGTTAATATTGTAAAAGAAGTATTGGGGGATATGGAAAAGCCAGGAGTAGGACTTATGTTTACATTACCAGTAGGAAAAATTTATGGAATGAGAGATTAATAGGAATAGCCCCTCTAATACAAGCATAATATCATTATAAGGATATTCTTAGGGGGGATAAAATTGTTTGATGATTTTATGAGTGCAGATATTTTAACCACATTTGTAGGACTTACAACTGCTGTGACAGTTATAGTACAATTTACCAAATCAATAGTTAAAAAGAAGTTTGGAGATTCGTCCGTTAGATTTTATTCTTTTTTTATTGCATTGATATTAACTCTTGTATTTAAAAGAGGCAGCAGTGGTATAGAGGGAATTGTATTGGCGGTTATAAATGCAGTAATGATAACTATGGCAAGCACTGGAGGCTATCATATGTTATCAGATCCAATGGCAACAAAATAAGATGAAAAAGTATCTTGAACTAAGAGTTTAAGATACTTTTTTAATATATTTAATTATTCTATCTAAAGACTCCTCAGGTTTAACCCATAAATCAGGAAGAATTCCTAAACCATCAATATTTTGGAAGTCTTTGCTAATATATATCTTATGAGATATATAAATGGGAATATTTGAGTTAGGAAGAACAGCTGAATTACAATTACCTGTTAGCATACATCCATTTGAATTTGTACCTATTAAAGTTACATTATCTAATTTTTTGAGATAATATATAAGAAATTCTGATGCAGAAGATGTTTTTTTATCCATTAGTACAAATATATTTGTTTTATTATCCATGGGTTTAAAATCTGCATATTCTATGGGACTCCATCCAGGAAAATATTTTTGACTTTCATATTGTGATATTATTTCTAAACAATCATCTTTAACATTATCTGGCTCATTTTCCTTTGATTCAAATTTATGCCTAGATAAATCAATACTAGTATTTGTATATAAACCAGATTCAACTATATCTTTTCTAAGTTTGGTTCCAAAAAATTCTTCATACCACTTTTCTATATTAATCATATTCCCCCCAATATTACCTCGTAAATCTATAACTATAGTATCTTTTCCTCTAAGAACTTTGCTATCATTTATAAAATCATCTATAGAATTATCGGAAGCTTTAATTCTAGATAGAGAATTTACTTGTATAATAGGAATATTTTCTATCTCATAATGTTTATAACTGCTACTAATTTCTTTATATAAAGGTATGTATTCAAATAGACTAATTCTTTTCTTTAAAACCAAGCTATCAGATTCTAACAATAGGTCTATAGGTATGGAAGTACTATCCTCATTAGATAAGATTCCTAAACTATAAACAATATTTCCATCCTCATCCAAGGATTTTCTCATGTAATGTCAAGGAGTTTCATTATTGATTCTTTTTAAATAGTATCTTTTATTGTCAATAGAAGTATAAAGTCCCTTATTATCCCTAAGAAAACTTATTTTATTTGTACTAAAATATTTAGTATAAGTACATAGTGTATGGTTGTCCACAGCAAAATGGGAATCTTGTATAAAGTTTAGTTCAGATAATATAATATTTAAAAAAGCTTCTCTAGAAATATTGTTTCCTATAATCTCTTTAATGGACCATATCATATTTTTTTTAGCAATATCAAAGGTATTGTCTCCTCCAAAGAACTCATATCCTGCATACCCATATTTCAATAAACTAAGTAAATATTCAATATCTGATATTGCTTTGTTTTTTTCAATCAAATCTACTTTAATATTATGATGATTATTATTAATTATGGGCAGTTCTTCACTAAAACTATTATAATTGTATAATAGAGTACTAAATTCAGATTTTATTTGAAATAAATGTTTCATATAATTTATTGTATACTCTAAATTAAAATCAATAAAGAGAATGAATAAGACCATTAAGAAAATATATAGGGGTTTTCTCTTTTTCAATCAAATCACCTTCTTTACAAGAAATAGAGAACTATGTATTATATATTTAATAAACACAATAATATCAGAATTAACAGAAAACTATAATCTGTAATTCATTATATTCACAAACTAAATCTTTTGTCAATGGTTGAAATCAATATGGTATTTTATTGGAGAAAGTCATATTATATATTTCTATATATAAATTCTTATATTATGGTATATTAGATAGTAAATAAGTATTTGACATTTATTAAATAAGGAGGTAAAAATGAATAAGACAATAGGATTTATAGGATGTGGAAATATGGCTAAAGCAATAATGGGAGGATTAATAAAGTCAAAATTAATTCTTCCTGAGAATATATTGGCTTCAGCGAAGACTAAGGATACTTTGGAGAAAATAGAAAAAGAATATAGTATAAAAACTACCTTAGATAATAAAGAAGTAGCGAGAAAAGTAGACTATTTAATATTAGCAGTAAAACCTTATATGTATGATATAGTTTTAAAAGAAATAAAAAGAGAAGTCAGAAAAGAAACCATAGTTATTACCATAGCAGCAGGAATAAGTATGGATTATATGAAGAGAAATTTGGGAGAGGATATACTAGTAGTTAAAACAATGCCCAACACTCCAGCTATGGTAGGTGAGGGAATAACAGCCTTAGTATTAGATAAAGGAATAAATGGAAATCAAAAGGATGAAATAATAAATATATTTAATAGTTTTGGTAAAACAGAAATATTAGAAGAAAGTCTTATGGATGGATTTAGTGCTTTATGTGGTTCATCTCCTGCTTATGTATATATGATGATAGAAGCCATGGCAGATGGTGGAGTAATGCAGGGGATACCAAGAAAACAAGCATATAAAATGGCAGCTCAAGCAGTTTTAGGTGCAGCTAAAATGGTTTTAGAAACAGGAATTCATCCAGGAGAGTTAAAAGACAATGTATGTTCACCGAAGGGTACAACAATAGAAGCAGTGGCTAAATTAGAAGAAATGGGATTTAAATCAAGTATTATTGAAGCTATTAGAGTATGCACAGAGAAATCCAAGAAAATCAGTGAATAGTCAATAAATAAAAATAGGCTCTTAGGGTACTAGTGTTGCATTAAAGAAATAATTACAGGTTGACATGGAAAAATTTATATAATGAAAAAAAGAACCCCTTGTGTTAAATTGTTTTTGACTAGAAAACAATGAAATGGGGTTCTTTTTTATGGTT
>NZ_VUNQ01000029.1 GCF_009695605.1 Tissierella pigra | reverse complement strand
AGTTTTCGTCTGGTGACGATAGCAAGATGGACACACCTGTACCCATACCGAACACAGAAGTTAAGCATCTTAACGCCGATGGTACTTGGTTGGAAACGACCTGGGAGAGTAGGAAGTTGCCAGGCTTTATGACCTAACCCAACGAGCTTTAGCGAGTTGTAGGTAGGTCAAAAGCAATGAGCGCCAAATCTATATGAGCATAGCAAGTAAATAGATTTGAGTTGCGAAACTGCATTCTTGGGTAGCTCAATGGCGGAGCAACCGGCTGTTAACCGGTAGGTTGTGGGTTCGAGTCCCACCCCAAGAGCCATTAGAAACATAAAAAACGCCGGAGTGGCGGAACAGGCAGACGCACAGGACTTAAAATCCTGCGATCCTCACCGATCGTACCGGTTCGATTCCGGTCTCCGGCACCATTATGACCTAACACAATAAGCGTAGTGAATTGATGTAGGTCAAACGCAATGAGCACCAAATCTATATGAGTGTAACGAGTAAATAGATTTGAGTTGCGAAACTGCGAGAATGAGAGATAAACTAGATAGCGCGGGATGGAGCAGTCTGGCAGCTCGTCGGGCTCATAACCCGGAGGTCGTCGGTTCAAATCCGGCTCCCGCAACCAAAATTTTTTTAAAAATATATTGTAGAATAAATAAGGCCCCATGGTCAAGCGGTTAAGACATCGCCCTTTCACGGCGGTAACCCGGGTTCGAATCCCGGTGGGGTCACCATTATGACCTAACTTAATGAACGATAGTGAGTTATAGTAGGTCAAACGCAACGAGCACCAAATCTATACGAGTGTACGAGTAAATAGATTTGAGTTGCGAGACTGCGATAATATGGGCGCATAGCTCAGTTGGGAGAGCACCTGCCTTACAAGCAGGGGGTCACAGGTTCGAGCCCTGTTGTGCCCACCATTTATGAACAATTTATGACCTGACACAGTGAACGATAGTGAGCTGATGTAGGTCAAACGCAATAAGCTCCAAATCTACATGAGCGTAGCGAGTGAATAGAATTGTGATGCGAAACTGCGAAATGTTTGGCCTGGTAGTTCAGTTGGTTAGAATGCCAGCCTGTCACGCTGGAGGTCGAGGGTTCGAGTCCCTTCCAGGTCGCCATTATGCTGGCGTAGCTCAATCGGCAGAGCAACTGACTTGTAATCAGTAGGTTGGGGGTTCAATTCCTCTCGCCAGCTCCAAATAAAGTTATTTTTATAAATTGCTTTGAAAATATGGTAGTCCTTAGGGCTCTGTTTTAAATTAGGAGGAGTACCCAAGTGGCTAAAGGGGACGGACTGTAAATCCGTTAGCTAAGCTTTCACTGGTTCGAATCCAGTCTCCTCCACCATTATAATTGATTTAGTTGAATTAATATCAGTAAGTGTAAAATTTGATTATGCGGAAGTGGCTCAGTGGTAGAGCATCGCCTTGCCAAGGCGAGGGTCGCGAGTTCGAATCTCGTCTTCCGCTCCATAAGTATTTATTTGTTATGCGGGTGTAGCTCAGTGGTAGAGCCCCAGCCTTCCAAGCTGGTTGCGAGGGTTCGATTCCCTTCACCCGCTCCATTTATATTTATTTGTACCCTTAGCTCAGCTGGATAGAGTGTCTGGCTACGAACCAGAAGGTCGGGGGTTCGACTCCCTCAGGGTACGCCAAAACGTTGGAGTTTTAATATCTTAATAAAAGCGAATTGTGTACAAAGAAGATTTAGCCAAATTGTACATCATTCGTTTTTTTGTTTTCTGTATTTCTATAACTGATATAACTTTTTTAATTTTAAATTTTCTTCAATGCAGATCTTGTTCAATTCAGCAAGATCTTTTTTAAATTCTGATCTCTTTTTTATAAACATCTAGTTTTATTCCAGTGCAAAGGACATTATAAATACCTGATTAATATAAAGTATAAAGAGTCATTTAATAAATTTGTAAAAGATTGTAGATATTTGTAAAAGATTCGCAAGATTTGTAATATTTATAATATTTGAAAAATTACCTTGACTTTTAATAAACCTTCTAATATAATTTATATATACACCATAGTATAACGCAAAAAGGTGAAACGTTATTTAATACTAGGGAGGTGAAAATATAATGAAAATGAAGCCGATTATTGAAACTAGTTGGGATTTACAAAATGAAGCTAAGAATGACTCAAGTATGGGGCCAATGGTGGGAATTGGTAATCAATGGTGTTGTGCTTGCTAAGCTTAACAAAGTGGTTTAGCTTACTCTCTTACTGAATATTTGATTCTAAAAAAGCTGAGCTACATAACCCTTCTATCACAATAATCCAAATTATTTAGTGATAGAAGGGTTTTTATCACAGATGACATCTTGCCAAATATTTTGATTATTATAGTTGTGGGAATGTGATTTGTTGCCAAGTTATGTGTGTCATAGGTTGGGTGGAGATGATTGGTATTTGGAATATATATTTTGGACATGCTAGTAAGTTTAGAACTTCATTAACAAAACAATCAGCTTTAGGGGGGAAAGTAATGAAATTAATTAAACACATGATATTTGTAGATATACACGATAACAAAAAACTGTTGATAAACTCTTTAACAGGCACCATGGACGAAATTGACGCTCCGATTTACGAAACTTTGTCTAAGTGGCAGACTTGTGAAGAGATTGTAACAGAAAATGATTTAGAAGCTGAGTTATTGAGCAATCTTCAATCCAGAGGATATCTGGTAAATAATCATGAAGAGGAAGTGGCTAAAAAGAATGAAATTTTAAAGATATTGCGTGACGAGCACGTCCAAATGCAAAAAGACCAAAAAACTGTTGTCTTTGTTATGACTTATGACTGTAACTTTAGATGTCCTTATTGCTTTGAGGGTGATGCTTATCTTAAAAAGGAGGTTATAGCTCCTGAACAAATTGATGTTGCTTTAAAGTTTGCAGGTGAGGGTGTGCAGACAATATGTCTTTTTGGCGGAGAGCCGTTACTTCCAAAAACCAGACCTACTTTGGAACATCTTTTCAAAAAGGCACCCGACAAAACATACCAAATTTTTACCAATGGGTATTATCTGACAGAATTTCTTGATTTGCTTTTGTCTATAAATATTTCTCAAGTTTTAATTACTTTGGATGGTAGCGAGGAATCTCACAATAGCAGGAGAGTCTTAGCTAACGGAAAGCCTACGTTCAAAAAAATTATGGATGGTATAGAGAAGTGTTTAGAAAACGGGATAAATATCCGAATCAGAATGAACCTTGACAAGACCAATTACGAGGAAGGAATTGATTTAAGAGAAAAGCTACTTGACAAATTTTCAGGATATAAGGACAATTTATCCTTTGAATTGGCCACATTGATTGGAGACTCTTATGAAGAACGAATGGATATAATAACTGAATTATATCATACAGATGTAAAGCATTCCTTCAAAGATAGGGAAAGAATAAACGATTTTATAACTAAAAAAAATTCAATACTAGACCACTTAGTATATGGCAGAGCCATAAAGCCTTTGTACTCCTATTGCTACGCTCATGTAGATGGTATGGCGTTTGACCCCTATGGAGATATTTATCCATGCTTGGGGTGTGTTGGCAAGGAACGCTTTTCTATAGGAAAGTATCATCCCTTAATTGAGTTCAAGGAAAACTCAATACGTAACCGAAATATAGAAAAAATTCCTGAATGTAGGGATTGTACATATTCTCTTCTTTGTGGAGGAGGCTGTCCTTTGGGGTTAAATGACAGTAGTGATTTTTTCAAGCCTATGTGCTATTCCGTTAAAACTCTTTTGCATGAAGAGCTTCCCATATTCTATAAAGAAATGGAAGAAGGTATGAAAAAAACTGAAGAAGCAGTAAATAGTGCATATTGATGGGAGGGGGGATTGTTATCCCTGAAACCATCAGGGTACGCCTGAAAGACATAGTTTTTCTTAAGAAAAACTATGTCTTTTTTATATAAAAAATATGATATAATTAACAAATAAAGGAGTGATATTCAATTATGAAATTAAATTGGGTTACAATTTATGTAAGCAATTTGGAAAAGAGTTTATATTTTTATACAAAGATATTAGGTCTTAATGTTTCAGTGAAATTTGGTGATGAGAATCACCAAATTGTCATGCTTGGTGAAGCAGATGAGACTAAGATTGAATTAATATTTGAGTCAAACACTAAAATAGAAAATCCAGGTAAAGGTGTATCAATTGGACTCGAAACTGATAATTTAGAAAATTTAATAGAAGAATTAAATAATATTGGATATAAAGTGACAGGACCTATATCACCTAATCCACATATTCGTTTCTTTTTTGTTCAAGATCCAGATGGATATACAATTCAATTAATTGGGAAAAGCTAAATTGAACTACTAAGTGAGAAAAGTGCTTTAAAAATATGTATTTTTCCTCTTGACTTTACTATAATATGAGGCTATACTATTAATAATTTAAAAATAAAGCGTTGATAGAAAGAGTAGTTTATTAAGTAAGTTATAGAGAGTCGGAGATTATGGTGGAAGTCTGATACTAATTAATAAATGAAGAACATTCTTGAGCATCTAACCGAAATTGCAAAAGAGTAGGCTTAGACGGGTGTAGCCTGATATTGACTATGGAGTATCGATTAATATAATCTGTACTTATTTAAGAGAGCTTGCTAACTAAGGTGGTACCGCGAAAATCAACCTTTCGTCCTTTATCAGGATGAAAGGTTTTTTTAATTATAGCAAATAAAATGGGAGGAATAAAGATGACAGAACTAAATCCAAGAAAAACTCAAATAGCAATAAAGCAAATAAAAGACTATTTTGAAACAAAATTGGCTGAAAAACTTAATTTAATCAGGGTATCAGCCCCATTATTTGTTACACCTAACAGTGGGTTAAATGATAATTTAACAGGAGTAGAAAAAGCTGTATCTTTTGAGATGAGAAAATATAATGAAATGATAGAAATAGTTCAATCTCTAGCCAAGTGGAAAAGAATGGCTTTAAAATGGTATGAATTTAATATTGATGAAGGTCTTTATGCAGATATGAATGCCATAAGACCAGATGAAGTATTGGACAATATACATTCTATATATGTAGACCAATGGGATTGGGAAAAGATAATAAAAAGATCAGATAGAACTATGGAATATCTAGTTCATACTGTAGAAAATATATATAATGTATTTAGAGAGACAGAAGATTATATTAGTGAATTATATCCAGATATATTTACAAAAAAATTGCCTAAAGATATAAAATTTATTACTAGTCAAGAACTAGAGGATTTATACCCTAATGAAACCCCTGATGAAAGAGAATATTTAATAGTAAAAAAATATAAAGCAGTATTTATATCAAAAATTGGGGGAACTTTAAAATCTGGAATTTCCCATGGAACTAGGTCACCAGATTATGACGATTGGAATTTAAATGGCGATATTATATTTTGGAATCCAATAACGGAAGAAGCCTTGGAATTATCCAGTATGGGAATAAGGGTAGATAAGGAAGCATTGGAAAAACAACTTAAATTATCTGGAGCTGAGGAAAGAAAAACACTAGATTATCATAAAAAGTTATTAAACGAAGAATTACCTTATACAATAGGTGGTGGAATAGGACAGTCTAGAATTTGTATGTTTTTCTTAGAGAAGAAACATATAGGAGAAGTTCAAGCATCGGTTTGGACAGATCAAATATTAAAAGAATGTAAAGAGAATAACATATTTTTATTATAGATTGTATTAAATATAATAGACTATAAAATGGGCAGCTAATATTTATAATATTGGCTGTTTGTTTTTATAGGAAATTCCACCCCCCGATCTTGTGGTTCGTAGCCAGACACATTATCAATGGAACTAATTAGATTTGTAAAAATAATATATTTCAATTATAATAATTAATAGGACAAGTTATTGATTTCTTAAAGTAGGAGGAGACAATATGAGAAAAGTAAGTATATTTATACTTTTAGGATTGGTTATAATAGGCTTAGGTGGATTTATTTATCATGAAATTCTTGTATCACCAAGCAAAAAAGTAATGACTTACTCAGATGATTTATATTTAATAGTTGAAGAACAGGAAGCAGAAGATGGGTCAGTATTGTTTTCTGAAGATATATTATATCTTTCACTTTCATCTATTGAATATTTTATAGATAAAGATATATTTTATGATGATGCAGAAGAGACATTGATAATTACAGATAAAAGTAGAGTTATTAGATATAAATTAAACTCTGATAAAGGCAGTATGAACAATAAAGAATTTTTAATATCTAACCCCATAAGGGAATTTAATGATAAAGTATATATTCCAGTAGATATAATCCTTAAAAACTATGATGTAGATATTAATTATTTTGAAGAGACAAATGCAGTTGTATTGGATTACAAAAATATTGAGTATTTGAAAGGTGAAATAATAGGTGATGATGCTGTTTTAAGAACAGACTTAGATATTAAATCACCTATAATATCAAATAACCTTCCAACAGGAACCATAATAAATGTTTATGGAGAATATGAAAATTGGTATAAAGTAAGAAGTATAGACGGAGTACCAGGATTTATTGAGAAAAAGTACCTAAAAATAAACTATGTAAAAGATATGTTTAAAGTAGAATTGCCTATTGAAGATACCTCTGATTATGGTAAAGAAAAAATCAGCTTAACTTGGGACTATACTTATAGAAAAGTCCAAAATACTGACAATATCAAACCAATTCAAGGAGTAAATATAATTTCTCCTACATGGTTTTCTGTTATTGATACAGATGGGAATATACAGGACAAAGGTAGTACAGATTATGTTAAAAAATATAGAGACTTAGGTTATGAAATATGGCCTCTTATTAATAACAGCTTTGACCCTGATTTAACTCATGAACTTTTATATAAAAGTAGTACAAGGGAAAAACTGATAAATGAGATACTAGAGGTTTATAAAGAATATGGTTTTCAAGGGATTAATATTGATTTTGAAAATGTACATTTAAAAACAAAGGATCTGTTGACTCAATTTGTAAGGGAATTATATCCTCTATTTAAAGAGTCAGGTTTAAGTGTTTCCATGGATGTAACTGGAATGTCAACTTCTGAAAACTGGTCTTTAAGTTATGACAGAGAAAGACTTTCCAAAGCAGTAGACTATATGATTTTAATGGCATATGACCAGCACTGGGCTAGTAGTCCTGTAGCTGGTTCTGTTGCAGAATATACATGGGTAGAAAAAAGTATATTGGGAGTGTCAGAATACATTCCAAATGATAAATTAGTATTAGCAGTACCATTTTATACCAGACTTTGGATAGAAAAAGATGGGAAACTATCTTCTCAGGCACTATCAATGGAAACAGCCAATAAGTTTATAGATGAAAATAATATTGAGCTTATGTGGGATACTAAGGCATTACAGTATTACGGTGAAATAGAAAAAGACAATGAATTATACAGGATTTGGTTAGAAGACTCAGAATCACTAGCTGCTAAAGTATCATTGGTTCACAAATATGATCTAGCAGGAATAGCGTCTTGGCGAAAAGGGTTTGAAACTGATAATATATGGAGTAGCTTAGATAAATCTTTAAATTAAAATAATAGGGTTTAAAAAGGGATTTTAAATTAATATAGGAGTGATTTAATGTATATATATAAAGATACAACGATTAATGTGTTATTAGGGGATATAACAGAAGTAAAAGTAGATGCCATAGTAAATGCAGCAAATAATACTTTACTAGGTGGTGGAGGTGTTGATGGAGCTATACATAGAGTTGGAGGTAAAACAATTCTAGAGCAATGTAAAAAGATAGGAGGATGTCCAACAGGAGAAGCAAGAATAACTACAGCAGGAAATCTTCCAAGTAATTATATAATACACACTGTAGGGCCTATATATAAGGATGGAGATTCAAGAGAAGAAAGATTATTATACGAAGCTTATTATAATTCACTACTTCTTGCAGAAGAATATAATATAAAATCTATAGCCTTTCCATCTATATCAACTGGGGCATATGAATACCCAATAGAAAAGGCTATGAAGGTAGCTGTTAGAGCCATTATGGATTTTATAGATAAAGAAGGAAAAATTTCAAGTATAAGTTTTGTACTATTTAAGGAAACTGATTTTATATTATATAATGATTATTTAAAAGAGAAAATATTACAAATTTGATATTATTTTTAATTGACTTTATATTCAAATTGTTATACTATCAAGTAGAACTTAAATCCAAACAAAGGGGTGTTTAAAATATTTGCAGATTCTCATAAAGTTATTGCATCTAAGATATATGATAATATATTTGATATATATGGTGTGAAACTAGATAAGGATAAATTATTATGGGGGGCTGTATGTCCTGATATACTACCACAATTTAAGTTAATTAGACATTATAAAGAAGAAAGCTTGAATGCTGTTGCTAAGGAAATCATGAAAATTATTTTCATTAGCAGATATTTAGAGTTTAATAAAATTCTTGATCCTTTGGCAATGAAAATATTAAGCAAAAAAATAGGGATTATATCTCATTATTTATGTGATTATGTTTGCATTCCTCATGCTAATAGATGGACATTTATAGATGGTATGGATGTTATGATAAAACATATAAAATATGAATCTCAATTAGACAATGTGGCTGTATCCCATGATTTTAAAAAGAATGTTATTAATGTTAAAGATTTAGATATATATGATATAGATGAAACGGAGCTAAAAAATAAAATAAAAGACTATATAAATAAAGTTGTTGAAGAGTATTCTTTAAAGACAGACTTTAAAAATGATCTGAACTTTGCATTATCGTTAAATTTAAAAATATCATACTTTATATTAGATACTATTTCATCATACTCAGAAGAATTAGATGGACATTTTGCTTTAGAATTTTAGTAACTTTTAAAAGATAAGCTCTATATTAGATTAATTGAGCTTATCTTTTTTATTGTAAAAAACCATTTTAGTTGGAAGAATAAAAAAAATAATATATACTATATTAGGAAGGAGTTGAGGAAAGGGATATGATGAAAAAGCTTACTAAGATTTTAATAATTGGATTCTTAGGTGTTTTATTGTTTTTTCTATATTTTGTTTTTAAATATGAGAAGTATAATATTTCTATATTAAATGATGTAACAGCTAATGAACATAGTGAGATAGATCAGGGTGAAGGAAAATCTAAGCTATATATAGAGCTTGAAAAAATGTTATTAGAAGGAGAAGAAGATATACAGTTTAAAAATACATTGTTGTTTAAAGATTCTAATGAAATATTTAGTACATTAGAAGAAATATCAAATGACAATCCAGAAATAATGTACTATAAGGGAGCAGAACATAGTTTTGGAAAGTTAAGACTTATATATTCAAAAGGAAAAGAAGAAATAAAAGAGCATAAAGAAGATATAAGAAAAATAAGAAGTGAATTCATATCTAAATATATACTACAAGAAATGTCAGATTACGAAAAAGTATTGACTATACATGATTATATAGTCAACAACAGCAGATATGATAATAGATTATTGACATCGGGAATAGTACCTCCAGAATCCTATAGCAGTTATGGAATATTGTCTTTAGGACTGGGAGTATGTGAAGGATATGCTAAGGCAATGAAATATTTACTAGATGGTATAGGGATTAAATCTATAATAGTAATAGGGGAGTCTAAGGGCCAAAGTCATGCTTGGAATTTAGTAGAAATAGAAGGTGAATATTATCATATAGATTCTACTTGGAATGATCCAATTACAAAGGATGGCTCAGATGTGTTAAGATATAATTTTTTTAATTTAAATGATAGTGAAATTTCCAAAACTCATAGCTGGAAAAAGGAGAATTATCCTGAATCTAAAGGTGAAAAATTCAATTATTTTAGATATAATAATTTAATAGTAGAGGATGAAGAAGAACTAATAAAAAAAATAAAGAGCATACTTTTTAATAGGGAGTCATATTTATTAGTTAAAATAATGAACTATAGTAGTGAAGAAATATCCATTAATAAAATAGTTGAGAAAATAGTATATGATAATTATGAATTAATACGACTAAACACCTATACATATTCCATAGATGAAGAATATGGCATAATAGAATTTAAGTTTGACTACAAAAAATAATTTAATGGAGGTTTAACAATGGGGAAGAAAGGTAAAATAGTGTACTTAATTTTGGGACTAGGTATAGGGGTTATTCTTACCAATATTCTACACTCACTTTATCCAATTGTAAAATATGTTGATTTAAGTGATGATATGATAATTGAAAGATCTAAAGAATTAGGTATGGTCAGCTTAAAAGAAAGCATAAATACTAATTTGGAGAAAGAAAAAGAGGAAGTTGTAGTTCCGCCAATAGAAGAAAAAGAAATCATAGAAGAAATTTTAGAGGAAGCAGAAATTGAAGTAGTAATCAAAAGTGGTGAAAGTTTAACACAGATTGCAAAAAAACTATTTGAATTAGGAATCATAGATAATGAAAAAGAATTTATTCAATTGGGAAAGAATAAAAAGTTATCTACCAAGTTTATAGTCGGAACTTATAAAATCAAAACCAATACAGATTATGATATAATTATGGATATTTTAACTAGAAAAGAAATAGAAAAATAATAAAAGATATAATATATTAAGTTTTTGTTATAAATCTATTATAGGTTTTTAAACAAATATACATCTATTTATAGTATAATGGTTTATGTTTCCATTATATTTTAATGTTATAGGTTTAAAAATTAAACAGTTGTAAATAATTGGTAAAAAGGAGGTTTTGGTATGGCAATAGAAAACAATGATTTATTAAGTATTTATGAAGGACTAATACATAGATTTCTTTATAAAAATGATATTAATTCCATACATATCCTTCTTAATCTATATGATTTAGAAGAAAATATTACAAATATTCGACCAAAATATATCTCTATTTACCATTTAAAAAAACATATGAGTAGATTTCTAAGAAAGAAAAGGGGAAACAATTTAATTGCTTTAAATCTTGGACAACTAATACATGAGGATATTAATAGGTTAGAATTATTTATTTATCTGGAAGGCTATAAACATGGTTATTACAATAATTATTGGGTAAATATTCTAGAGAAAACAATAGTCAAAAACATACCTGTAGAAAGATTATATAAAAATCAATATTTATATCACTTTGATAATAAGACTAAAGAGATACTTGATATTAAAAATTTAATCAATAAAGATATTCAAGAAAAAGAAAAACAGGACAAATATTTATTTAATAGTATAACTGATTATTGCTCAAAGGTATTAAGGGAAAAGATATTTAGTTTAAATAAATATTTAGATAAACAATTAACTATAGAGTATAATTCCAAGTACTATAGTATAAAAGAAGATTATAGTTTGTTAACAAGAAGTGAATTAAATAAAATATACGAAGAAATTATCAAAGTAGTACTTAAAGATGGATTTAAACATTATAAAGAAGCTTACTGGTATGGACTAAATGATAGAGTATTAAAGAGATATAAATAATAATTAAGGGGGAATTACAATGTTTATTAAAAACTATATGTTACCAAAAGAGGAGTTAATCACTGTTGATTTATCTGAAAGTATAGGAGAAGCTCTTAATAAAATCAATGAGGGGAATTTTTTATCTTTACCAGTAGTAGATGGTGCTGAGTTCAAAGGTATAATTATGAAAGAAGCAATCTATAGAATTTATTTAGAGTCAGGTAATTGCAACAGAGATGAATACTTAAATAACACTAAAGTAAAAGATATATATAATAATGATTATGAAAGCATTTCAGCAGATGAAAGAATCGAAACTGCTTCATATTTATTAAAACAACTTAGAACACCATTTTTACCTGTTTTTGACTCTACGAATAAATTTGTAGGTATATTAACTCATTTTGCAATTTTTAAAGCCTTTTCCGAAATATTTGGTATTGATAAAGGAACTAGAATTGTAATAAATATGTTTGATTTACCAGGACAACTAGCTAAACTTACAGATGTAATCAGAAAAGAAAATATAAATATAATAAATTTTGCTATTATGGACCCAGAAGTATTAGATTTAATTCAAGTAGTTCTTAGAGTAGATTCAGAAGATGTAGAGAGATTAGTAGAAAAGATTCAATCAGCAGGATTTAGAATTGGTGAAGTTGAAAAATAGTATAAGATGTATAAAATTTCATAAAATGGATACAATATCCCTCTAGATAGTATTCTGGAGGGATATTTATGAAAAAAGATAAAATTATACCTGTTTTTTTCTTTTCTTTAACTTTGTTTCTAATAAGTTTTATTGTTGGCTATCAATTAATGGGGAATAAATTAAATCCTCAAATTAGTAAAATGAAAGAAGAACAAGAAAACATACAGGATTATTCTGATTTGCAGATTTTAAAAGAGGATATTAGGATTTCCCCAAATACCTTTATTGAAGAAAGAATTCATCATACTACTTGTAATCATGTGGTTACAAAGGTTAATGAATCTAATGACGAATTCGTAAATATGACTAGAAATGAATTTGTAGATTATTTAGAAGAAAATTACCCTAATAAAAAACTTATATCATTCTCATCTAGTAATGTAACCATTGGAACTACAAAAAACCATTTGTGTGAGAATCATTATGTAGTAGGGGAAAAAGACGGCTCCATAGCCATATTTACAATAAATGAAGATGGTGAAAGAGTATTAGAAAATATATTAACAGACCATTCTATATCCTTATTGATGGAAGTGGATCAAGAAAAATTAATTGAGGGAATTGTTGTAGATAATGAAGACGAACTATCTGAAGTTTTAGAGAATTTCATTAGCTAACTAAGTTAGAAATCTAACTTAGTTTTTTCTTTGCAAATATGATACAATAGTATTTGAAATTAATGGAGAAAGGTGGCTAGAAATGATAATACTTGGAATTGACCCTGGAATAGCCATAGTAGGTTATAGTATTATAGAATGTAATGGGAATAAGTTTAATGCCATAGATTATGGTGCCATAAGAACAGATGCAGATACTTTATTTCCAGATAGAATAAAGATAATTTATGACAAGTTAATAGAGATTATAGACAAATATAATCCAGAAGATTTGGCTGTAGAAGAATTGTTTTTTAATAAAAACGTAAAAACAGCTATAAAGGTAGGACAGGCTAGAGGGGTAGAGATTCTGGCAGCAGTAAATAAAGGATTAAAAATATATGAGTATACTCCATTACAAATAAAACAGGCAGTAGTAGGGTATGGAAGAGCAGAAAAAGCACAGGTACAGGAAATGGTTAAAGTCTTGCTAAATTTAAAAGAGAAACCAAAACCTGATGACGTGGCAGATGCTTTAGCAGTAGCAATATGTCATGGTAGTTCTTTGAAATTTAAAGAATCTTTTAGAATGAAATAATATTTATAAAGGGTGAATATATTGTTTGAATTTATTATAGGAGATATAGTTGCTATAAATGAAGATTACATAGTATTACAAAATAATGGAATTGGATATAAGATATTTACTTCTATTAATTCAATGGTTAAACTGGAATTAGGAATGAAAAATTCAATGATTTACACAGAGCTTAGTGTAAGAGATGATGGTGTATTTCTTTATGGATTTATATCTCAAGAAGAAATGGATATGTTTAAATTATTGCTGATGGTTTCAAAGATTGGTCCTAAAATAGCACTAGGAATACTATCACATCTTACAACAAATCAGATTAAAGCTGCCATAATGAAAAAGGACTTGGATACATTATGTAAAGCACCGGGAATAGGTAAAAAAACTGCTGAAAGATTGATTTTGGAATTAAAGGATAGAATAGATAAAGATTTTGATATAGAGGAAGAAGATTCTAACAAATTAAACCTAAATGGCTATAATGAAGCCATAAATGGGTTAATGTCATTGGGATATACACGAATGGAAATAGAAAAGATCACTAGAACCATGGATATATCCAATATGGATATAGAAGATATAATTAGGGAAGCATTAAAAAGATTATCAAAACAGTAAGAAGGTGAAATAAGTGTCAGATAATAATGATAGAATAGTGGCTGGAGCCTTGAGAAGTGAAGACTTAGAAAGTGAACAAAGTTTACGTCCTAAATGGATAGCAGAATACATAGGACAAGATAAAGTAAAAGAAAAATTAAATATTTTTATTCAAGCAGCTAAAGGGAGGAATGAATCTCTAGATCATGTACTATTATATGGACCACCAGGATTAGGAAAAACTACATTGGCAAATATTATAGCAAATGAAATGGGAGTAAATATTAAAATAACATCAGGTCCAGCAATTGAAAGACCTGGAGATTTAGCAAGTATTTTAACTAATCTTTCAGAAGATGATGTTTTGTTTATTGATGAGATACACAGAATAAATAGGACTGTAGAAGAAATCTTATATCCTGCAATGGAAGATTTTGCTTTAGATATAATTATAGGGAAAGGACCTTCTGCTAGATCTGTAAGACTAGATTTGTCTAGATTTACCCTTATAGGTGCTACTACTAGGGCTGGGCTTTTAACTTCTCCACTTAGAGATAGATTTGGAGTAATGTTAAATTTAGAATTATACGATGAAGAAAACTTAAAACAGATTATAATTAGGTCAGCGGATATATTAAATATAGAAATTGAATCAGAAGGAGCTTTAGAAATTGCCAGAAGGTCTAGGGGCACTCCTAGAATAGCCAATAGGCTTCTAAGAAGAGTAAGAGATTATGCTCAAGTAGTAGAAAAAGGTATAATTACTTTAGAAGTAGCAAAAAAAGGTCTGGAAATTCTTGAAATAGACCCTCTAGGATTGGACAGTGTAGATAGAAAGCTTATATTGACTTTAATAGAGAACTTTGCTGGAGGTCCTGTAGGAGTAGATACATTGTCAGCTGCTACAGGAGAAGAAAGAATCACAATAGAAGATGTATATGAACCTTATCTTTTACAAATAGGTTTTTTAAATAGAACACCTAGAGGTAGAATAGTAACTAAAAGAGCATATGACCATTTTCATATTCCATATGAGGAAGATTAGAAATTGTAACAAGAAAGGGGCACACTTATGAAAAAAATATTAGCAGTTTTTTTAATTTTATTGTTCGCTGTAATTTTAATTCCTACTAATAACTCTTATGCCAATTCTATAGCAGGACAATATATAGATATTAAACTTACAAAACCCTCAAATCAAAAAAACCATATTAATTTCAGCAGTAGTACAGGATTTTCCTTAATAGATGCTTTAAATAAAGATTATATATTAATGGATATACAGGAAACCAATATAATTGCTACAGTAGATAACGGTAATATTTATTTAATGGATTCAAGGAATAATATTATATTTGATTTACCGAAGGACGGTAGTATTTTAATTAAATCCAATACATTGAATGATTCTATAATAACTGTTGAAAAAGACCGTTATAGGGATTATATTAAATTAATAAGTAAAAATAATGAAATACTTGTTATAAATCATGTAGAACTTGAGAATTATCTATATGGATTAGTTCCAGCAGAAATGCCAGTTAGTTTTCATAGGGAAGCATTGAAAGCTCAAGCAGTAGCAGCTAGAAGTTATACTCTTAAAAATATAAATAAACATAAAAACGAAGGGTTTAATCTTTGTGATACAACTCATTGTCATGTATATTCAGGATTTGAGTATGAAAACCCGATAACAAATTCTGTAGTTGATGAAACAAGAGGTATACTAGCCTATTATAATGGAGAAGTGATAGATGCTATATACCATTCCACCAGTAGCGGAGTTACAGAAGATAGTGCCAGTGTCTGGGGTGGAGACTTTCCTTATCTTAAATCTGTAGAAGATAATTTTTCCAAGGATTCACCTTATAGTAGCTGGACAATTAGTGTTGGATTTAATGAAATAAATAATAAATTAAAATCATCTGGAATAAATATAGGTGAATTTCAAGGAGTAGAAATAGTAGAGGAAACTTCCGCTGGAAGAGTAAACAAAATGAAAATTATTGGTACTAGTGGAGAAAAGATTATATCAGGTGCAGATTTTAGAAATCTAATAGGTGCAAGTAAATTTAAAAGTTCTTCTTTCAGCGTGAATGGAGGAATTAGTAGTAGAACTAGTGCAGGAAATAAAAAAGTTTATGTAATAGATGGTAATATGAATAGTGTAAAAACTGTAGATATTAACAATGCTTATATCCTAGACAATAAAGAAAAAAATACAGTAACTAGAAGTAGTGTAACGCGAGGAATAAGTAAAGATAGAATTGAAAATATAGGTGAGAACCAATCTACTTTAACATCTACATCAACTACAGAACTAATAATAGAAGGAAAAGGCTTTGGACATGGAGTAGGTATGAGTCAGTTTGGGGCAAAAAAAATGGCAGAGTTAGGATATTCTTTTGAACAAATTCTCAAATACTATTATACAGGAATAGATATTAGGTAAAAATAAGGATAATTATAACAAAGAAGGATGATTAAATGAAGCGAGAGGATTTTAATTTTATTTTACCAGAGGAGTTAATTGCTCAGCACCCTTTAGAAAATAGAGAGGAGTCTAAGTTATTAATATTAGATAAAGAAACTGGTAATATAGAACATAAACATTTTAAAGATATTATTGATTATTTAAGTAAAGGTGATTGTCTGGTTTTAAATGATACAAGAGTAATACCTGCCAGACTCTATGGTAATAGACCAAGCAAAGAAGAAAGTATAGAGATATTGCTTCTTAAAAGAATGGAAAATGATATTTGGGAAGTATTGGTAAAGCCAGGTAAAAAAGCTAGACCTGGGCATACAATAGAATTTGGGGAAGGTATATTAAAAGGTACAATTTTATCAATAGAGGAAGATGGGACTAGATTGATTAAATTTGAGTATAAAGGCATATTTGAAGAAATATTAGATAAACTAGGAGAAATGCCTTTACCTCCATATATAACAGAGGTTCTGGAAGATAGGGAAAGGTATCAGACCGTATATTCAAAAAATATAGGCTCAGCGGCAGCTCCTACAGCTGGACTACACTTTACTAATAGACTATTAGAAGATATTAAGAATAAGGGAATCAATATTGCTTATATAACCTTACATGTAGGTCTTGGAACTTTTAGACCAGTAAAAGTAGACAATATTTTGGAACATCATATGCACTCAGAGTATTATCAAATATCAGAAGAATCTGCTGCAATTATTAATAATACTAAATCTAAGGGAGGAAAAATCATATCTGTAGGTACTACTTCTACAAGGACATTGGAGACTGTAAGTAACGAGGATGGAAAGATCACTGAATCATCTGGATGGACAGATATATTTATTTATCCAGGATATAAGTTTAAAATCGTAGATAAGTTGATTACAAATTTTCACTTACCAGAATCAACATTACTTATGTTAGTTAGTGCATTGGCCACTCAAGAAAACATTCTTAATGCGTATAAAATAGCTGTAGAAGAAAAATATAGATTTTTTAGTTTTGGAGATGCAATGTTTATAAAGTAATAGGAGGAAAATAATGGCTATAAAGTTTGAACTAATAAAAGAGGCAAAGGATTCAAAAGCAAGACTTGGAAAATTATATACACCCCATGGAGTTATAGAAACTCCAATATTTATGCCAGTGGGAACTCGCGCAACTGTTAAAGCTATGACACCAGAAGAAGTAAAGGATTTAGGTGCACAAATAATTTTGAGTAATACCTACCATTTATATCTAAGGCCAGGACATAAATTAGTAGAAGAAGCAGGAGGACTCCATAAATTTATGAATTGGGACGGACCAATTTTAACAGATAGTGGTTGTTTTCAAGTTTTTAGTTTAGGAGATTTAAGAAAAATAAAAGAAGAAGGCGTAGAATTTAGATCTCATATAGATGGGTCAAAACATTTCATAAGTCCAGAAAAATCAATAGAAATTCAAAATTCATTGGGTTCAGATATTATGATGTGTTTTGACGAATGTACTCCCTATCCAGCAACTTATGAATACGCTAAACATTCAATGGAAAGAACTACTAGATGGGCTAAAAGATGTAAAGAATATCATAAAAATTGGGATAAACAAGGTCTGTTTGGTATAGTTCAAGGTGGAATGTATAAGGATTTAAGGGCACAAAGTGCAAAGGAATTAGTAGAGTTAGATTTTCCGGGATATGCCATAGGTGGTTTAAGTGTTGGAGAGCCAAAAGAATTGATGTGTGAAATGTTAGACTTTACTACTCCATTGTTACCTAAAGATAAACCCAGGTATAACATGGGTGTTGGAAGTCCAGATTACTTATTTGAGTCAGTAATAAGAGGAATAGACATGGCAGACTGTGTATTACCTACAAGAATTGCTAGAAATGGTACTGCAATGACCTCTCAAGGAAAGGTAGTTATTAGAAATGCAAAGTATTCAAAGGATTTTACTAAATTAGACTCAGAGTGTGATTGTTATACTTGTAGAAACTATTCTAAGGCATATATTCGCCATCTATTTAATGTTGATGAGATTTTGGGCTCTAGACTCACTACTATTCATAATTTATATTTTTTAATAAAGCTAATGGAAAATATAAGAGAGGCAATAAGGCAGGATAGATTATTGGAATATAGAGATGAATTTTATGAAAAATATGGTTACAATGATAAAAAATAGATGAAATATTTATTTTTTATTGTATAATAGATATAGAAAGGGAGGGATTTTTTATATGCCACAACAATTACAAGGGTTAATAATACCAATAGGTTTTTTTGCTTTACTGTATTTTATGATGATTAGACCACAAAAGAAAAAAGAACAACAAATAAGAGAAATGCGAAATGCTTTAAAAGTAGGCGATGAAGTAGTTACCATTGGTGGAATTCAGGGTAAGATTATTAAAGCTAAAGAAGATGTTATAACTATTGAAGTAGGAGCATCAAAAACAAGACTTGAAATGACTAGATGGTCTGTTGGTTCAGTAGTTAGTAAAAATGAAAAAGATAACAAAAATGAAGAAGTAAAAACTGAAGAAGATAAAGAGTAACAAAAAAGCTTCCTAAATTTCTAAGGAAGCTTTTTTTATGTAA
Source organism: Tissierella pigra (assembly GCF_009695605.1). Lineage (GTDB taxonomy): Bacteria > Bacillota > Clostridia > Tissierellales > Tissierellaceae > Tissierella > Tissierella pigra. The sequence goes on along the minus strand of NZ_VUNQ01000029.1, from coordinate 24,693 downwards.
TAAATTCCTCTTTATTAAAATAGATTAAACTAAAGATAAGGAGGGATAATATGAAAGTCAAAAATTTAGACAAAGGTATTTACTTATTAAAGGGGTTATTGCTATCTTATATTGTTACTTGTATTCTAATATTGTTTTTCTCAGTATTGTTAACTTATTCAAACATGAGTGAAGGAAAAATGCCTTTATTAAATACTATAACAATGTTAATAAGTATAACAATAGGCAGTATTTATACAGCAGGGAAAGTAAAAGAAAAAGGTTGGATTAGTGGGGGGTTAGTAGGTATATCTTATTATATTATATTAATTGCACTAAATATGATATTTTTAAAACCACTGGTATTCGACATATTCTCTGCTTCTAAAATAATATTATCATCTGTCATGGGAGTAATAGGAGGAATTATAGGAATAAACTTGTCATAAAAAATAAAAAGAACTTTAAATAAAAAAAGTAATATGATATAATAAATAGCAGAAAAATACACAGGGAGGGATTAAGATGAAATACATAAAGACTATATCAAGCAGTAACCTAAAGAAGACCATAGCAAAAGGTGGATGTGGAGAGTGTCAAACATCTTGTCAGTCAGCTTGTAAAACATCCTGCACTGTAGGAAACCAAAAATGTGAAAATAAATAAGTAAATGAAAGGTGGTGGTTTATCCACTACTTTTTATTTTGTAAAATAATAATTGGGAGGAAGTTTAATGAGTAAAGCATCCAAGATGCATAAGTTTTTTTTGAATAATAAATATATAGTATTAGATGTAAATACTGGTGCAGTCCATGTAGTTGACAAAATTGTATATGAAATTTTAGATTTCTATGGTGAAAAATCTAAAGATGAAATAATAGAAATATTTAAAAGTGTTTATGGTGCTAAAGCTGTAGAAGATGTATATGAAGAAATAGAAGAATTGGTTAAAGAAGGATTACTATTATCTGATGATGTAGATATATCAAACTTTAAATATAATGAATCAAATATTGTTAAGGCAATGTGTCTACATGTAGCTCATGATTGTAATTTAAAATGTAACTATTGCTTTGCATCACAAGGAAACTTTAAAGGTGAAAGATCCATGATGTCTTTAGAAGTAGGAAAAAAGGCATTAGAGTATCTTGCTAAGAATTCAGGTTCAAGAAGAAATTTAGAAGTGGATTTCTTTGGAGGAGAACCACTTATGAATTTTGAATTAGTTAAGGATTTAGTAGATTATGGCAGAAGTTTAGAGAAGGAATATAACAAAAATTTTAGATTTACAATTACAACTAATGGAATATTGTTAGATGATGATAAAATTGACTTTATCAATGAAAATATGGATAATGTAGTTCTTAGTTTAGATGGAAGAAAAGATGTCAATGATAATATGAGGAAAACAATTAGTGGTGAGGGAAGCTACGATATTATTCTTCCAAAGTTTAAAAAAATGGTGGAAAAAAGAGGAGACAAGGATTATTATATTAGAGGAACTTTTACTAGCAACAATACTGACTTTTCCAAGGATGCTTTAGATTTTTATAATAATGGATTTAAAAAAATATCAATAGAACCTGTTGTAACACCAGAGGAAATGGATTATGCTTTAAGAGAAGAACACTTAGAGTCTGTTTTAAAGGAATATGAAGAATTCTCTAAGGAATATATTAATATAAAAAGAAATGATAAAGATTTTTATTTCTTTCATTTCATGATAGATTTAAATCAAGGGCCTTGTATTATTAAAAGAGCTGTAGGTTGTGGTGCAGGTTCTGAGTATATGGCTGTTACTCCAGAAGGGGATTTATATCCTTGTCATCAGTTTGTAGGCGAAGAGGATTTTAAAATCGGTGATGTTTTTGAAGGAGTAAAGAATACTGATTTAAGAGATAAATTTAAAAATGCAAATGTATATAGTAAAGAAGAGTGTAGAAAATGTTGGGCTAGATTTTATTGTAGTGGTGGATGTCATGCCAACTCATATCATGCACATAATGATTTGAAAAAAAGTTATAGTTTAGGATGTGAAATGGAGAAGAAAAGAATAGAGTGTGCTATTTCTATATTGGCAAATTTAGATAATTAGGAGGAAAAATATGAAATCTAAAAATACTATACTATTGGTACTTATATTTTCAATAGTAATAGGAAGTATATTTATATCCCTAAATGGTATTAAAATTGGAAAATATGAAATACCCAAAATTAAAGATGCCATAGATCTTGGATTGGATTTAGCAGGAGGAGTTTATGTAGTTTTAGAAGCTCAAACCAATGCAAAGGGAATAGAACTCCAAAAAATCATGGAGCAAACTAAGGTAATTATCGATGAAAGAGTAAATAGCTTAGGAGTATCAGAACCTAATATTACAATTGAAGGTAGCAATAGAATAAGGGTAGAATTAGCAGGTATAGATGACCCGCAAAAAGCTATTGAATTAATTGGAAAAACAGCACAATTACAATTTATTGATCCAAATAAAAATATAGTTTTAACAGGTAAAAATGTAGTAGGCTCAGAGGTGCAATATCATGAGAATCAGTTAGGACAACAGGAGATTGTTGTAAGTCTAGAATTAGATAAAGAAGGTACTAAGAATTTTGCTGAGGCTACGGGAAGACTTACGTTAGAAAAGAATATAGAAGATAGAATTATTTATATAGTATTAGATGACCAAATAATATCATACCCAGCAGTACAAAGTGCTGAAGAAGGGGGAACAGCTATTACAGATGGAAAAGCTGTTATAACAGGTAGTTTTACTTTGGAGGAAGCTAGTGAGCTAGCTGCTTTAATAAGAGCTGGTGCATTGCCAGTAGAGATGAAAGAGTTGCAAACATCTATTATAGGACCAACTTTGGGACTAGAAGCTTACGAAAAGAGTTTAAAGGCAGTAGGTATTGCACTTATTATAATTATGGTATTTATGGTAATTATATATAGGATACCTGGTTTGATAGCTTCCATTGGACTAATTATATATACATTAATAACAGTATTTACTATGTCAGCACTGGAAGTAAAATTAACTCTTCCTGGAATAGCAGGTTTAATTTTATCAATTGGTATGGCAGTAGATGCAAATGTTATTATATTTGAAAGAATAAAAGAAGAGATAAAGGTAGGGAAAACTTTAAGAACAGCTGTAGATGCAGGATTTAGAAGAGCCCTTACATCTGTAATGGATTCAAATATAACGACATTAATAGCTGGAGTAGTATTATACTATTTTGGTATAGGACCTATTAAGGGCTTTGGAGTAACTTTAATAATAGGTATAATAGCTTCTATGTTAACAGCAGTTATTATTTCTAAATATTTACTAAAGTTAATGGTATCTGTTACAGGTGGAAAGAACACTAAGCTTTATGGAGCTAATAGCGAGGTGAAAAGATGAATATTATAAAAAACAGAAAGATTTTTACAGTATGTTCAATTGTTATAATAGCTGTAGGACTTATTATGTTCTTTGTTAAAGGCTTTAACTATGGAATAGATTTTACAGGTGGAACATTAATAGAAATAAACACAGGAAAATTTATACCAGTAGATGAAGTAAGAGAAATCACAGATGAATATGATAAAAGTGCAAGTATTCTGCATGGTGGAGAGAACAAAAGTCAACTGATAATAAAAAGTACATTGGACTTTTCGAACAATACTGTAACAGATATAGTTAATAATCTTGCAGAAAAATACGATATAAATAACAAAGACTTCCAATCAGAAAAATTCGGACCTTTTATGGGGAAGGAAATAAGGAATAAAGCTTTATTATCTATATTAATAGCCACTGTACTTATGTTAATGTATATATCATGGAGATTTGAATTTGATTTTGGATTAGCAGCAATTATTGCTTTATTACATGATGTGTTAATTATGATTGCTGTTTATTCTATATTTAGAATACCAGTGAATAGCTCATTTATAGCAGCAATTTTAACAATTCTAGGATATTCTATTAATGATACCATCGTAATATTTGATAGAATAAGAGAAGAATCAAAACTTTATCCAAAGGAATCTATAGAGAATCTAGTAAATAATAGTGTAAAGAAATCTTTAACAAGAACAATTAACACTTCCCTTACTACCTTAATAGCTGTTATTGTATTATATATAATAGGAGTTGAGGATATAAAAGTATTAGCTTTACCTTTAATAGTAGGTATTATAACAGGAACTTACTCCTCCATATTTATTGCATCTCCTATTTGGTATAAACTTAAAAATAGAAAAATAAAAACTGCTAAATAAGCAGTTTTTATTTTATAATAGATAGTTAAGTTATATTTTATCGAAAAATGAAGAAATAGATAATAATAACTAGAATTAACATAGATAAAATGATAGAATTTATATAATAATTAAAAATATTTTAAATTTATTTATTGGAGTGAAATAGTTGGAAAAATGGTTTATACGAAATAAGTCAGCTGACTATAAGAAAATAGCGGCTCATTTTAAAATATCTGAGTTTTTGGCTAAATTATTAATTAATAGGGATGTAAATGACCATAGACTAATTGATAGCTTTATATACTCAAATTTAGATAAGTTACATAACCCTAAGACAATGAAGGATTTATCTAAGGGTGCAAATATCATTAAAGAGAAAATAATAAATAAAGATGCCATCCGAATAGTAGGAGATTATGATGTAGATGGAGTAATTTCTATTTATTTATTATATACTGTAATAAAACAATTTGGCGGAAATGTGGACTACGTTATTCCAAATAGAATCGATGATGGTTATGGTATAAATAATGAAATTGTAAGAGAAGCAAAGAAACAAGGTATAGATACAATAATAACCTGTGACAATGGCATAGCGGCTATAGAGCAGATAAAGTTAGCTAAAGAATTGAGTTTAACTGTAATAGTTACAGATCATCATGATTTACCATTTATAATAGATGAGTCAGGAGAAAAAGTATATTTAACCTTAGAGGCTGATGCAGTAATAAATCCAAAGCAACCAGATTGTGATTATGCTTTTGAAAAGCTTTGCGGTGCTGCAGTTGTGCTTAAACTAATCCAAGAGTTATATCTTTTATTCAATATCCCTTTGGAATCTACTTATGACTTACTGGAATATACTGCAATTGCAACAGTTTGTGATGTAGTTGATTTAGTTGATGAAAACAGAATTATAGCCAAAAAAGGTTTAGAACTTATAAATGAGACTAAAAATATTGGTTTAAAAGCTTTAATAAAAGAATCAGGAATAGAAAATAAAGAAATTGGAATCTATCATATAGGATTTATAATTGGCCCTAGCATTAATGCCTCTGGTAGATTAGATTCAGCGCTAAAATCTTTAGAATTACTTTTATGTGAAGAGGAAGAACTTGCACATACATTGGCTAAGGAACTTCGAGAAATAAATGAAGAAAGAAAGCAAATGACCATAGAAGGTGTAGAAAGAATCGTTAATACAATTGAATACTCTAACTTAAAGGATAATAAGGTTTTAGTTATTTATGAACCAAAAGTCCATGAAAGCATAGCAGGTATAATTGCAGGAAGGATTAAAGATAGATATAATAGGCCTACAATAGTTTTAACCAATGGAAAAGAAGGAGTAAAAGGCTCTGGAAGGTCCATAGAAGGATATAATATGTTTGAAGAACTATCAGAATGTAAAGAACTATTATCGAGATTTGGTGGACATCCTATGGCAGCAGGTCTATCTTTAGAGTATGAAAACATTCATATTCTTAGGGAGAAATTAAATCATAATATAAAATTAACAGAGGAAGATTTGATACCTAAGGTATATATCGATATGCACCTTCCCCTAGAATATATTAATTTTGCATTAATTAATGAACTGAAGCTTTTAGAACCCTTTGGAAAGGGCAATAATAAACCTATATTTGGTGAAAAGGATTTGAAAATAAATCGGGGATTTAGATTAGGTGTCAATAAGAATGTCTTAAAACTAATACTAGAAAACAAAAATAAGTCTGTTGTAGAAGCCATTTATTTTGGAGATATAGATGATTTTGAAGATTTAATAGTTACTAGATATGGAAGAACTCAACTTGAAAATATATACAAGGGTATAGATAATAATATAAATATAGATATATTATACTATCCTTCAATTAATGAATATAATGGAAAGACCAATATACAGATCACAATTCAAAGCTATAGGATTAGTTAATAATTTATTTATATTAAAATAATGATTAAAACAAATATAATCCCTAAAAACTGGGTAATTATAAGTAATTAAACTTTAATATTGTTGTAAAAATTCATTTTACGTAAAGAAGGTGAATCTAATGTTAGAAAACTTACTCTTAAAAATTGAACAGTATAATCCACAGGCTGATTTAAGCCTTATAGTTAAGGCTTATAACTTTGCACAATCTGCCCATGAAGGGCAGGTAAGAAATTCAGGTGAGAACTTTTTTATACATCCTTTCAATGTGGCAGTAATACTGGCAGATTTAAATATGGATACAGATACAATAATAGCAGGTCTGCTTCATGACGTTATAGAGGATACTGATAGGTCATATGAAGTTGTAGCTGAAGAATTTGGTATAGAAATAGCTGACTTAGTAGAAGGTGTTACAAAGCTAAAAAAACTTAATTATAAGACTAAGCAAGAGAGTCAGGCTGAAAATTTGAGAAAAATGGTTTTAGCCATGGCAAAGGACATTCGAGTTATTATAGTTAAATTAGCAGATAGACTTCACAATATGAGAACCTTAGAATATATGAGAGATGAGAAAAGAAAAGAAAAAGCTTTAGAAACATTGGAAATCTATGCACCATTGGCTCATAGATTAGGAATTTCAAAGATAAAATGGGAATTAGAGGATTTATCACTTAGATATCTGGACCCTGAAAATTATTATGATTTAGTTGACAGAGTTTCAAAGCGAAGACAAGAAAGAGAAGCCTATGTAAAAATAATTGTAGAAACCCTAAGTAAAAAATTAGATGAAGTTAAAATAAGATATGATATTAGCGGAAGACCAAAGAACTTTTATAGTATATATAAAAAAATGGTTCATCAAGGTAAAGCTTTTGAGCAGATATTCGATTTAACAGCCATAAGAATCATAGTAGATGATATGAAAGATTGTTATGAAGTTTTAGGTATAGTACACAGTCTATGGAAACCGCTTCCAGGAAGATTTAAAGACTATATTGCCATGCCTAAGCCAAATATGTATCAATCAATTCATACTACAGTAATTGGTCTAAAGGGAGAAATATTTGAAGTGCAAATTCGTACTTGGGAAATGCACAGAACAGCAGAATATGGTATAGCTGCTCACTGGAAATATAAAGAAGGAATAAATAAATCAGATAGCTTTGATGATAAACTAACATGGCTAAGACAATTAATGGAGTGGCAATCTGATTTAAATGATCCTACAGATTTTATGGAAACATTGAAAATCGATTTCTTTACAGATGAGGTTTTTATATTTACTCCGAAAGGAGATGTAATAAACCTTCCAGACGGCTCTACTCCTATAGATTTTGCCTATAGAGTTCACACTGAAGTAGGTAATAAATGTGTAGGAGCAAAAGTAGATGGAAGGATTGTTCCTTTAAATTATAAATTGAAAAATGGAAATATAGTAGAAGTTATTACATCGCCTAATAGTAATGGGCCTAGTAGAGATTGGATTAAGATAGTAAAAAGTACCCAAGCAAAAACTAAAATTAGGCAATGGTTTAAAGCTAAAGAAAAAGACTTTAATATAATAAGAGGAAAAGAAGCTTTAGAAAAAGAGGTTAAAAGATTAGGTTATAAATCATCAGAAATACTAAAAGATGAATGGATAAAAAATATTGCATCTAAGGTAAGTATAAACTCAATAGATGATTTATACGCTGCTGTTGGATATGGTAGTATAACTTTAAATCAGGTTATTTCAAAGCTTAAAATCCAATATAATGAATACTATAAAGTAGAAGATGAGAAAGCATTTGTAGAAAGTAAGATACAGCAGCCTACTCAAAGTAATGCTCAAAAACATACTCAAGGTATTAAAGTAAAAGGATTAGATAATATTAAAGTAAGATTTTCTAAATGCTGTAATCCAGTGCCAGGAGATGAAGTAGTAGGATATATAACTAGAGGTAGAGGTGTTTCTGTTCATAGAACCGATTGCCCCAATATAACAACATCAGATGAGACTGAAAGGTTTATTGAGGTTGAGTGGAACTTCCAAAAGAAAGCATCTTATCCAGCTGAAATTCAGATAAAAGCATCAGATAGGGCAGGGCTTTTAGCTGAAGTTACTCAGAAAATAACGGATTCTGATTTGGGAGTTTTATCTTTAAACGCTAGAACATCAAAGGATAAAATAGTATTTATAAATCTGACTCTCGAAATTAGAAATATTGAGGAACTAAAGGATTTAATGAAAAAGATAAAGAAAATAAGAAATATAATAGATGTATATAGAGTTACAGCTTAGAAAGAGGGAGAGACATGAGAATAGTAGTACAAAGAGTTTCAGAAGCATCAGTTAAAGTAGATGGAGAAATTGTGGGAAGTATAGATAAGGGTTTGCTCGTATTACTTGGTATAGGAGAAGGAGATGATTCTAAGGATTTAGATTATATGATAGATAAGGTATTGGGTCTTCGCATATTTGAAGATGAAAATAATAAGATGAACTTATCATTATTAGATATAGGAGGAGAATTATTAGTAGTGTCACAATTTACCCTCTATGGTGATGTGAGAAAAGGAAAAAGACCTAGCTTTATAGATTCTGCTCATCCAGATATAGCAGAAAAATATTACTTAGAATTTATTCAAAAAGCCATAGATAATGGAGTAAAAACTGAAAAAGGTATATTTGGAGCAGATATGAAGGTAAGTCTTATAAATGATGGACCTGTAACAATTTTATTAGATAGCAAAAAAACATTTTAGGAGTGATTAAGTTGGAAATAACTAGAGTACCAGCAGGAGTATACGCTGCTAACTGTTATATCATATATTCTAAAACTACTAAAGAGGGAATAATAGTAGACCCTGGAGGAGATGCAGACGATTTAGTTGAATATATAAAAAGAAATGATTTGAGTATAAAGCATATTATCCTCACCCATGGTCACGGAGATCATATAGGAGGAGTGAAGGAGTTAAAGGAAGCCCTTGAAGCTACAATTATGATACATGAAGACGATAGGGAAATGTTAATAGACGGGAATAAGAATCTTTCCACATCAATGGCAATGGGGACTGTGGAAATTGAACCAGATGTATTGCTTAAAGATGGAGATATTATAGAATTTGGAGATTTAAAGGCAGAAGTAATTCATACTCCTGGCCATACTGAGGGATGTATTTGTATAAAAATAGGAGAAAATATAATTACTGGAGATACATTATTCGCAGGTTCTATTGGCAGAACAGATTTATTTGGGGGGAACTATGAATCCATAATCAAATCAATAAAAGAGAAGTTAATGATTTATCCAGATGAAATTCAAGTATTTCCAGGACATGGAACTCCATCTACCATAGGTAAGGAAAGAGTATCCAATCCTTTTTTACGTTAATATACTCTATTAAATAAGGTGATTGAATGATAAAAGTATTACTAGTGGGTCATAAAGTTAAGTATGAATTAACTGAACTAACTAAAGTGTTTTTTCCCAAAGAAGAAATACAGTTTATTGAAGATAAAGAAGAATACTTAGGTGAAGGAATCTTTATAATCAGTGAACTATATGAAAGCAATAAAGAGATAAAAGCCATAACAAAATTATATATAGATAATATTTTAGCCAATCAATCAATTGAAGATATTAATCTAATAGAAATATATAGAGATACTTTAGATAAATATATAAGAATTGGAATTAAAAAATCCTTATATAATACATTAATAAATATATCTGAGAATGAAACTCCTTGGGGTATTTTAACTGGAATAAGACCAATAAAAATTATTCATGATCTATTAGATAAAAATATAGATGAAGATATAATAATAAAAACATTGACAAAGGAATATAAGCTAGACATTAAGAAAGCTAAACTTACATTGGATATTGGAAAAAGACAAAGAAGCTATATCTATCCTTTAGATAAAGATAGATATAGTCTTTATGTTAGTATACCTTTTTGTCCTACTCGATGTTTATACTGTTCTTTTCCAGCATTACCAATAGATAAATATAGAGACTATATTGAAGAATATATCATAAAACTAATGGATGAAATCAAGAGTATAAAAAACATAATGGAAGGTAAAAAGATAAATACAGTATATATAGGTGGCGGCACACCAACGGCAATTTTCCCAATGGAACTTGAAAGAATTATTCAATTTATATATAATGAATTTGGAGAGAAAAATATAAGGGAAATTACTGTGGAAGCAGGTAGACCTGATACTATAACTAAAGAGTATTTGGAAATGTTAAATAAAAATAATATTGGTAGAATAAGTATAAATCCTCAAACCATGAACGATAATACATTAAAACTTATAGGAAGACATCATAATTCATATGATATTATAAAGACTTTTAACTTGGCAAAAGAAATCGGATTTAATATAATAAATATGGACTTAATTATAGGGTTGCCAGGCGAAGGAGTTAGAGAAGTGAAACATACATTAGAAGAAGTTCAAGAGCTAGATCCAGAAAATCTTACTATACATACTCTTTCAGTAAAAAGAGGTTCTAAGTTTAAGGATACTATGGATAAGTATTCAATAGAAACTCAGCATGTTTTAAGTGAGATGTTAAATAAAACCATAAAAGCTTCAGATAAAATGGGACTAGTACCCTATTATCTTTATAGACAGAAGCAAATATTAGGAAACTTTGAAAATATAGGATATTGTAAACCAGAAATGGATTGCATATATAATATTATGATGATGGAAGAAAAAGAAACTATAATGGCAGCAGGTATGGGTTCAGTATCCAAGATTTATTTTCCACAGGAAAATAGAATAGAGAGAGTTCCAAATTTTAAAGATTTAAAGGAATATTTAAATAGAATTGATGAATTAATTGAAAATAAAAGAAAGATATTAGAAAATCACTAATAAAAGGGGATGACTTTATGTTATGGTGGACTGAAGATCTTGAAACGGGAATAGATACAATTGATGAGCAGCATAAAAGTATTTTTGACAAGGCAAAAGAGATTTTTGATTTAGGACCTGAATCTGATATAGAAACTGTTGAAAAAATATTTATATTTTTAATGAATTATGCAAATAATCACTTTTATGAGGAAGAAATGTTAATGCTGGAAAACTCATATAAAGGATTTCTTAATCATAGAAAAAAACATAATCATTTCATAGAAGAGATATATAGGATATATCAAAAGACCATAGAAAACAGTTCTGAGGAGAATCTAAATGAATTGAAAGTTCTAATCATAGATTGGTTGGCAAACCATATAAGCTGTGATGATAAAGAATTTATTACCACTTTAGATTAAAACTATAATAGTTCTTGACACTAATTATTTTTTGGTCTATAATTAATGAAAATAAATATAATTATTACAAAGATAAGGAAGAGTAATTAAATTTCTTAGTTATAGAGAGTCGGTAGAAGGTGAAAACCGATACTAATATTTAATGAAGACACCTTTGAGTAAGTAATCTGTAAGGATTAATTCGCAGAAATGCGTTAAAATTTCGAGTGAGGAAAACCTAATTAGGGTGGTACCGCGAGATAACCTCTCGTCCCTGAATATCAGAGATGAGAGGTTTATATTTTTTTGAGGAGGTTATAATATGGGAGAAAAAATGGGAAATTTAAGAAGAACCATTATGTGTGGAGAACTAAGACCAGAACATGACGGTAAAGAAGTAGTGTTAATGGGATGGGTTCAAAGAGAAAGAAATTTAGGTTCAATTATATTTATGGATTTAAGAGATACTACAGGAATTGCTCAAATTGTATTTGATAATACTGTGTCTAGTGAAGTATTTAATAAAGCTGAAAAAATCAGATCAGAATTCGTATTAGCAATTAAAGGAAAAGTAAGAATCAGACAAAGCATTAATAAAGAAATACCTACTGGCGAAGTGGAAGTTTTAGTAGATGAACTTAAAATCCTAGATGAATCTGAAACTACACCTATATATATTAAAGATGACGACAATGTGTCTGAATCTATGAGACTAAAATATAGATATTTAGATTTAAGAAAACCATCTATGCAGGAAAGATTAAAACTAAGAGCTAAAACAGCCAAAGTAGTAAGGGACTTCTTAGATGAAAATAGCTTTATTGAAATAGAAACACCTATGCTTACAAAGCCAACGCCTGAAGGAGCAAGAGATTATTTAGTGCCTAGTAGGGTAAATCCTGGAGAATTCTATGCACTTCCTCAATCTCCACAGTTAATGAAACAGCTTCTGATGGTTGCAGGAATGGATAGATATTTCCAAATAGTTAAATGTTTTAGAGACGAAGATTTAAGAGCCAATAGACAACCAGAATTTACTCAAATAGATATTGAAATGTCTTTTGTAGATATAGAAGATATTATTTCTATAAATGAACAATTGTTATATAGATTATTCAAAGAATTAAAAGGTGTGGAAATAGATCTTCCTATTAAGAGAATAACTTATAATGAAGCCATGGAAAGATATGGAGTTGATAAGCCAGATTTAAGATTTGGATTTGAGTTAAAGGATATTTCCGACTTAGTAAAGAACTGTGGATTTAAAGTATTTAGTGGAGCCATTGAAAACAACGGTGCTGTAAGAGGAATCAATGTAAAAGGATATGGAGATAAGTTTACAAGGAAGGATATAACTGCTTTAGAAGACTATGCAAAAACCTACGGTGCAAAAGGATTAGCATGGATTAAAATAACTGAAGAAGGAGTGACTTCTCCTATTGCTAAGTTCTTTAGTGAAGAAGAGTTCACAAACATTATAGAAAGAATGGAAGGGGAAAAAGGAGATTTAATTCTCTTTGTAGCAGACAAAAAATCAATTGTATTTGATAGTTTAGGTAATTTGAGAAACGAAGTGGCAAAAAGACTAAATATAATTGATCCTAATGATATGAAATTAGTCTGGGTTACAGAGTTCCCACTATTTGAATTTGATGAAGAAGAAAATAGATATGTGGCTAAACATCATCCTTTTACTCACCCAATGGAGGAAGATATAGAACTTTTAGAATCTCATCCTGAAAAAGTAAGGGCTAAAGCTTATGATATAGTTATTAATGGAGATGAAATGGGTGGTGGAAGTATTAGAATTAATAATTCTACTTTACAAAAGAAAATGTTTAGTGCCTTAGGATTTACAGAAGAAGAGGCTTGGGATAAGTTTGGATTCTTATTAGAAGCATTTAAATATGGTACTCCACCCCATGGAGGCATTGCTTATGGTTTTGATAGGCTTATTATGCTTTTATCAAATACATCTAATATTCGAGATGTTGTAGCATTTCCTAAGACTCAATCAGCTACTTGTTTAATGACTAATGCACCTACTGTAGTTTCTCATAAGCAACTTCAAGAGGTTCATATTCAAACTACTAAGAATCAGAATATATAACATTTCATATTCTACTATGATATAATATAGGAGTATGGAGGTGTAGATATGGATCAAGTTGGATTAGTAAGAAAGGTGTTAAATGGAGAAGCAGAAGTAGAAGTCAGAAGAATTTCAGGCTGTGGAGAAAATTGTAAAGGCTGTGGTGGTGGATGTAATGTTCCAAGTCATGTAGTGATTTTACCTAATAATATAAATGCTGAGGTAGGAGACTTTGTAGAGATACAGGGAGAAACAAAAAATATATTGAAATATACTATGATTATATATATGATTCCATTTGCATTTCTTATTATAGGAATATCATTGAGCATGAAGATTTTAAAGAATATGTCTATATCTAGTTATGAACCATTAAGTTTTTTTATAGGTTTGATATTTTTAGCTTTTGGTTATTTAGTAGTCAAATTTATAGATAAAAAGGTTGGCAAAAAAGAGGAAAATATTATAAAAATGACAAGGATTATTTAATTAAAGGAGTGTAATTGTTGGGAGATAAGGATGCTGTCATCAAAAGGTTAAGAAGGGTTGAAGGACAAATAAAGGGCATACAAAAAATGGTAAATGAAGAAAAGTTTTGTGGTGATATATTAATCCAAATAGCTGCAGCTAGGGCAGCTTTAAACAGTGTAGGTGGATTAATATTAGAGAATTATATGAAAGATTGTTTAAAAGGATATTTACAAGGAGTAAACGAAGAAGAGGCCTTAGATAAATTAGTTGATATAATGGTTAAATATTCTAAATAAACTCAGTCTTTTAGTTTTACTCTCTTTATTGACCTAGAGAATGCTGATGAAATTATTACTCCTACAGCTATAGCTGTGGCTACAAAGAAGGTTTCTACCCCTTTAGTGGCAGCCATAGTAAAGTCATTTTCTATTATTGCAAGCATAGTATAATACATGCCAGCACCAGGAACCAATGGAATTATTCCAGAGGTAATAAATATGGTTGCTGGCTTTTTACATTTTCTTGCCAATAGCTCCCCTAATAGACCAACTGTTAAGGCACCTAAAAACGTAGCACTTACATTGCTATGGAATATATTTGCAGTTATAAAATATACTGTCCATCCAATAGCTCCAGTAAGACCATTGTATCCCAAAGTCTTTGTAGGAGAACCAAATAATATGGAAAAGCCTATTGTAGAGAAAAATGATATAATTAGCTGTTTTATAATTACCAATTAAAAAACTCCTTTCGCATAAAAATTAAGAATGATTCCAACTCCCAGAGCTATGGCAATAGCAGAGAATACGGCTTCCATACCTCTAGATAAACCAGATAAAAATTCTCCAGACATAGTATCACGAATAGCATTTGTAATTGCCACACCGGGAACTAGACACATTATAGAACCAATTATAACTTTATCAAGATTTTGACCTAATCCTACCATGACTGTAATAAAAGATAAACCACTTGCCAGTATAGACCCAAATAAATTATTGACAAAAAACGTAAGTTCAAGTTTTGAAATTTTATTTATAAAAGTTAAAACAGTTAAGCTGACAATAAAACTTGATATAAAGTCTAAAAATGTACCGCCAAATAAAACACAAAAGAGTGCTGCTCCTAAGGAGCCAAATAAAGATTTTGTTTTTGATTTATAAGCATCTGTTTTATTAATTCTCTTTAGTTCTTTAATTCCATCATCTATAGACATTTGAGAATTAACAAAAGAACGAGAAAATTCATTGACCATATCAATTTTATTTAAGTCTATGGAAATAGTTTTGTTTCTCTTTATATAAGATAATAATTCACCTTTATATTCTAGAGATATAAAGATTCCAGTTGGAACTACATAGGCATCTACATATCTTATATCCTTTCTCGACTTACAAATCCTTATTATTGTATCTTCTGCTCTATAGGTTTCTGCTCCAGCTTTAAGCATTATTCTTCCCGCCATTGTTGCTAAAAGTAATAACTTTTTAACTTCTTCCCTTTCATCCATATTATCACCTCTTTAATTAATGTTCTTGTAAAATTTGTGAAAAAAATATATAATGTAAATGGTTATATTTTAAATTTACAATTAATTATATATATTATAACATAATATAATTTTATAATTAATTAATTACAAAAATAAAAGATAAGGAGAGATATAAGGATATGGATTTCACAAATTTAGCGAAGTATGATCCTGAAGTAATGAACATTATTGAAACGGAACTAAATAGACAAAAGAAACATATTGAACTTATAGCTTCAGAAAACTTTGTAACACCACAGGTAATGGAAGCAGCAGGTAGTTATTTAACTAACAAATATGCTGAAGGATACCCAGCAAAGAGATACTATGGCGGTTGCGAAGTAGTAGATGTGGTTGAAAATCTTGCT
Source organism: Tissierella pigra (assembly GCF_009695605.1). Lineage (GTDB taxonomy): Bacteria > Bacillota > Clostridia > Tissierellales > Tissierellaceae > Tissierella > Tissierella pigra. Next base: position 8,796 of record NZ_VUNQ01000029.1, on the reverse strand, counting down.
ATAGATAGATTAAAAGAAATATTTGGTGCAGATCATGCCAATGTGCAGCCACATTCTGGCTCTAATGCTAACTTAGGAGTATATTTTGCTGTATTAAAACCTGGCGATAAAGTATTAGGTATGAATTTATCACAAGGTGGTCACCTAACTCATGGTAGCCCAGTTAATATTTCAGGAACTTATTTTAATTTTATAGCTTATGGAGTAAATAAAGAAACAGAAGTAATAGACTATGAAGAGGTAAGGGAAATAGCTTTAAGAGAAAAGCCAAAGATGATTGTAGCTGGTGCTAGTGCATATCCTAGACAAATTGACTTTAAGAAGTTTAGAGAAATTGCAGATGAAGTAGGAGCATATTTAATGGTAGATATGGCTCATATAGCTGGTCTTGTTGCAGCAGGCTTACATCCGAATCCAGTTCCTTATGCAGATTTTGTAACTACTACAACTCATAAAACCTTAAGAGGGCCAAGAGGTGGTGCAATTCTTTGTAAAGAAGAATATGCTAAAGCTATTGATAAGGCAATATTCCCTGGAATACAAGGTGGACCATTAATGCATATTATAGCTGCTAAAGCAGTTGCATTTGGTGAAGCTTTACAAGATGATTTTAAAGGTTACCAACAACAAACTATTAACAATGCTAAGGCGTTAGCAGAAGGATTAATAAAAAATGGATTTAGACTAGTATCTGGTGGTACAGATAATCACTTAATTTTAATAGATGTTAGAACAAAAGGTTTAACAGGAAAAAAAGCAGAAGCACTTTTAGATGAAATTGGTATAGCAACTAATAAAAATACTATTCCATTTGACCCAGAATCACCATTTATAACAAGTGGAATAAGAATAGGTACTCCAGCAATGACAACTCGTGGAATGAAAGAAGAGGATATGTTAGAAATTGCTGAAATAATGACTTTAGCACTAGATGAAACTAAAGACAGAAATGAAATAAAAGCTAGAGTAGAAAGATTATGTGATAAATATAAATTATATTAATTATAAGGCCTACAGATAATTCTGTAGGCTTTTCTTTACATATTTGTTATACTATATTAGAGTAGGCATAGATTTAAAAATAATTGAGGTGTAAAAATTGGAATCAAATAACTACGAATTAAATAATTATTCGGAAGATAGAAATATTATAGAAGAAGTTACTGAGGGTAGCATAGCCGAAGAATTAGAAATAGAACCAGGAGACATATTACTAACAATTAATGATATACCTGTAAAAGATATTATTGATTATAAATACTTAGTGTCTGATGATTATCTTATAGTTGCCATAGGAAAAAAAGATGGTGAGATATGGGAATTGGAAATTGAAAAAGATTTTGATGAGGATTTAGGTCTGATATTTACTAATCCTTTAATAGACAAGGCTAAATCCTGTAGAAATAAATGTATGTTTTGTTTTGTAGATCAATTACCGCCCAATATGAGAGAAACCCTATATTTTAAAGATGATGATTCAAGATTATCATTTTTACAAGGTAATTTCATAACTCTTACTAATATGAGTGATGATGAAATAGACAGAATAATACGGTATAGATTAAGTCCCATAAATGTAAGTGTCCATACTACAAATCCTGAACTTAGAATAAAGATGTTGAATAACAAGAATGCAGGTAGGATATATGATATACTAAAGAGGTTCAAAGAGGCCAACCTTGAAGTGAATTGTCAAATAGTTTTAGTCCCAGGAGTAAATGATGGAGAAGAATTAAATAGAACATTGTCTGATTTAAAGAATTTATATCCAACTGTTGAAAGTATAGCAGTAGTGCCTGTGGGTATAACTAAGTATAGAGATGGACTTTATGATGTAAAACCATTTACTAAAGAAGGCTCTGAAAAGTTGTTGGAATTTATATCTAATAAGCAATCAGAGTTTTTAGAAGAAATAGGAACTAGATTTGTATTTGCTTCAGATGAATTCTTTGCAACAACAGAGAAAGAATTACCTAGTTATGATAAATATGAAGGATTTCCCCAGCTGGAAAATGGAGTAGGGCTTATGAAATCCTTTGAGGATGAAATAGTTAAAGAACTGAATAAGATAAAGGTACCCATAAATAATAAGAAGAAATATATAATAGCTACAGGAACTTTAGCATTTAATTTTATAGAAGGTATCAAGGATAAAATAATTAGGAAATTTAATGAATTAGAAATAATAGTTGTGCCAATAGTTAATAAGTTTTTTGGAGAAACTATAACTGTATCTGGACTTGTAACAGGTGGAGATTTAGTTTCTCAGCTAAAGGATTATAAAGATATTGATGGAATTATTATTCCAAGTTCTATGTTGAAAAGAGACGAGGAAATATTCTTAGACAATTTGACCCTTGTGGAAGTATCAAGGAAATTGAATATTCCCATTATCCCTTCTAAATTAGAAGGAAAAAGTTTAATAGATATAATAAAGAATTGAGGGATGAACAGATGAATAGAGCCATTGTTTGTATAGTAGGAAGACCAAATGTAGGTAAATCAACTTTATTCAATAAAATAGTTGGAAAAAGAATTGCAATAACAGAAGATACTCCAGGAGTAACTAGAGATAGGATATATGCTGAAGGGGAATGGTTAGGAAAATATTTTACAGTAATAGATACTGGAGGACTTGAACCTGAAAATGAAGAAATAATAATGTCCAATATAAAGAGGCAGGCAGAAATGGCAGTAGATACTGCTGATGTTATCTTATTTGTAGTAGATGGATTAGCTGGACTTACTTCTACAGATAGAGAAATAGGGAATATGCTTAGAAAATCAGGAAAAAAAGTAATAGTAGCTTGTAACAAAATAGATACTCCAAAAACTCCAGATGAAATATATGAGTTTTATGAACTAGGTCTTGGAGAACCTATAGTTATATCTGGAGAGCAAGGACTTGGTATAGGAGATTTATTAGATGAAATAATAGAAAGTTTCCCAGGAGATAGAGACACAGATTATGATGAGGATTTAATAAGAGTTTCTTTAATAGGTAAACCCAATGTAGGTAAATCATCTTTAATTAATAATATTTTAGGTGAAGAAAGGGTAATCGTGACGAATATACCAGGTACAACTAGAGATGCAATAGATACTTATTTTAATTATAATGAACATAGATATGTATTTATTGATACAGCAGGCCTAAGAAGAAAGAGAAGTATATATGAGGATATAGAAAGATATTCTGTCATAAGGACTTTAACAGCAGTAGATAGATCTGACATATGTATATTGGTCATAGATGCTACTGAAGGAATTACAGAGCAAGATACTAAAATAGCAGGCTATGCCCATGATAATGGAAAATCTATTATAATTGCAATCAATAAATGGGATTTAGTAAAAAAAGACACTAACACACATTTAGAGTTTGAAAAAGAAATTAGAAAAGAATTAGGATTTATTGCATATGCACCTATAGTATTTATATCTGCCTTAACAGGACAGAGGGTAGATAAATTATTGGAGTTAATAAATGTAGTAAATAACAATTATAATCTAAGAATTAGTACAGGTGTATTAAATGATATAATCAATGAAGCAGTGCTTATGAATCAGCCACCTAGTGATAAAGGAAAGAGAACAAGGATTTACTATGGAACTCAGGTATCTGTAAGACCACCTAAGTTTGTAATATTTGTAAGGAATGCAGAACTAATGCATTTTTCATATGTTAGATATTTAGAAAACCAAATAAGAAACCATTTTGGGTTTGTAGGAACACCTATTCAATTTGAATTTAGAGAAAAGGGAGAATAAAAATGAAAATATTTTTGTCTATATTACTACCTTATTTAATAGGATGTTTTTCATCTGCATATTTTTTAGGTAAAGTGTCAAAGAACATAGATATAAGAAACTATGGAAGTGGCAATGCTGGAGCAACTAATGCCCTTAGGGTTTTGGGTAAAAAAATGGGAGTATTGACCTTTGTTTTAGACATATTAAAGGGTATAGTAGCAGTATTATTGGGAAAAGCATTATTAGGATTTAATGGAAGCCTTTTAGCAAGTTTCTTTGTTGTTCTAGGGCATAACTTTCCAATATTTCTTAAATTTAAAGGAGGAAAAGGAGTTGCGACTTCTTTTGGGGTTCTATTAATCCTTAGCTGGAAGGTAGGACTATTATGTTTGTTAGGAGCAGCTATTGTAATTTTATTTACTAGATATGTATCACTAGGCTCTATTACTGCAGCTGTTCTTGCACCTTTGTTTATAGTACTGACTTCAGACACAGTGGATAAAACTCTTTATTTTACTGTATGGATACTTGCTACCCTTTTAGTACTTAGACATAAAGCGAATATAATCAGATTATGTAATAGAGAAGAAAATAAATTAGGAAATAACATATAGGTAGGTGTTTTTAATGAGTAAAAGAATTGGAGTTTTAGGTGGTGGAAGCTGGGGGACTGCTTTAGGAATTTTACTAGCCAATAAAGGTTATGATGTTCATATGTGGTTAAGAGATGAAAACCAAATTATGGATATGAATGAAACTAGAATAAACAACAAATATCTTCCTGATATTACACTACCATCTAATCTAAAATTAACTAATGATTTGGAAAAGGTTAATTTTAATAAAGATGCTATTGTATTATCTGTGGGAACTCATGGAATTAGAGAAGTGCTTAATAATTGTAAATCATATATTAAAAAAGATCAAATAATAGTTAATGTTTCTAAAGGTATTGAAAATCAAAGCTTACTTAGAATATCAGAAATTGTTGAAGAAATAGTACCAAATAGTAGATACACTGTACTATCAGGGCCTTCTCATGCAGAGGAAGTGGCTAAGAACATGCCTACTACAGTGGTTTCAGCTTCCAAAAGTAAGGAAGTGGCACAATATGTTCAAGACCTATTTATAACTCCTAGTTTTCGAGTATATACTAATCCAGATGTTATAGGAGTAGAACTAGGAGGAGCATTGAAGAATATAATTGCCTTAGGTGCTGGTATATCAGATGGTTCGGGATGGGGTGACAATACTAAGGCGGCACTTATGACTAGAGGAATTTATGAAATGGCTAGGTTAGGAGAAAAAATGGGTGCACAAGCCAGTACTTTTTTAGGATTGGCAGGTATAGGAGATTTAATAGTAACCTGTACTAGTATGCTTAGTAGAAACAGAAGAGCAGGAATATTAATAGGAAAAGGTATAAAAGTAGAAGATGCTATAAAAGAAATTGGAATGGTTGTAGAAGGTATAAAAACAACAAAATCTACATTTGACCTATCTAAAAAATATAATATAGATATGCCTATAGCTGAAGAACTTTACGGTGTATTATATGAAGGCAAAGATGTGAAAAATTCAGTTTCTAGTTTGATGGTTAGAGATAAAAAACATGAAATGGAAAATATAGTTTTGGAAAATAATAATTTATGGTAACCTGCTCAAGAGAGAGCAGGTTTTTTTCATCAGCTTGTAATATTTCTGAATTCCTAACGTATATATATAATGTTAAGTTTTGTATTTTAATAATTATATTTATAAGGGGGGAACGATGTGGAAGTATTTGATATATACAAGGATATTTCAGAACGAACAGATGGAGACATTTATGCAGGTATTGTGGGTCCAGTTAGGACAGGTAAATCCACATTTATAAAGAGATTTATGGAATTATTGGTTTTACCTAATATCGATAATAAGCATAAAAAAGAAAGAGCTAAGGACGAATTGCCTTTAAGTGGGTCTGGAAAAACAATAATGACTACAGAACCAAAGTTTGTGCCTAATGAGGCAGTAGAACTTACTTTAAATGAAAATGTAAATTTTAAGGTAAGAATGGTAGATTGTGTAGGATATTTAATTAGTGGTGCCTTGGGACATGAGGAAAACTTTGCTCCTAGAATGGTAACTACACCATGGTATGATGAAGAAATCCCTTTTGAAGATGCAGCAGAAATAGGTACAAGAAAGGTTATAGCCGATCATTCAAGCATTGGATTAGTAGTGACAACAGATGGTTCCATAACTGATATAGACAGATCTAATTATATTAAGGCAGAAGAAAGAGTTATATCAGAATTAAAAGAATTAGGAAAGCCTTTTGTTATTGTACTAAACTCGAAACATCCTAATTTAGATAGTACAATGGCATTAAAGGAAAGTTTACAAGGTAAGTATGGGGTATCAGTAGTAGTTGTAGATTGCTTAAATATGGATACTCAAGATATTGAAAAGATATTTGAAAAACTATTATTTGAGTTCCCAGTAAAAGAAGTAACTATAAATCTTCCAAAATGGATAGAAGGATTACCAAAGAGACATTGGATAAAATCAAATATATTAAATGCTTTAAAGGAAACTATAGAAGGACTTCATAAATTAAACGAGGTTTCAAGTTTTTTAAATCCTTTAAAGGATTTGGATATAGTGAAAAACGTAAATCTATCTGAAATTAAATTGGGAGAAGGGGTTGTACACTCTGAAATAATAGTTGATGATGGGTTGTTCTATAGTGTGTTAAATGATATGACAGGATATTCAATAGAAGGAGACTATCAACTATTAGGTCTGATTTCAAAACTAGCAGATACTAAGAAAAAATATGATAAAATTGAAAAAGCATTAATTGAAGCTAAAGAAATTGGATATGGATTAGTTAGCCCTAGTTTAGATGAAATGGAATTGGCAGAACCAGAAGTTTATCGTCAAGGAAATAGATATGGAGTAAAATTAAAGGCAAAGGCTCCATCACTTCATGTATTGAGGGCAGACATAGCTACAGAAGTATCTCCGCTAATAGGTACAGAAAAGCAATCTGAAGAACTTATTAACTATCTACTATCAGAAGTTGAAGGAGACCCTTCAAATATTTGGCAGTTAAATTTATTCGGTAAATCATTATATGATTTAGTAAATGAACAACTTCAAGGAAAGCTTAGTACAATGCCAGAGGATGCAAGACAAAAACTTAGAAGGGCCCTTGAGAGAATAATTAATGACGGCAGTGGTGGATTGATCTGTATAATTATATAATAATTAATAAAAGTAAGGTTAAAAACAGCAGAAAAGGACCAGTAAGGTCCTTTTTATTTTGTAAAATATAATAGACATAGTAGAACAATCTAATAACTATATAAACAATATATAGAGTTAGGTTAGTAAGACAGATAAAATAATAGTACTGTTTATTTTAATTGTATATAGGGTATTTTAAATACAAGATAATTAAAATAAACAGTAGGGGAGTTGACACTATGGGATATATTGCATGGATAATATTAGGAGCACTATCTGGTTGGATAGCAAGTATGATAATGGGTAAAAATTCACAAATGGGTGCTATTGCAAATATTATAGTTGGTATTATAGGTGCTTTTATAGGAGGTTTTGTATTTAGATTAATAGGAGCATCAGGTGTTACGGGGTTAAATTTATGGAGTGTAATAGTGTCTGTAGTTGGAGCTTGTATATTATTATTTATAGCTAACAAGATTCAAAGATAATTTATATTTTAAAAGAAACCTAAAATCAGGTTTCTTTTCTATGTACAAATGAATTATTAGAACAGAAAGAATAATAGAGCCAATAGGCTCTTTTTTCATGCAAGAACTTGCTTAAAAAATAAGCGCAACAGGTTAAATATAGTTAATTAATTATTTGTTTATTTTAAATCTTCATACTCGGACAAGAGCTTATCCAGTAATTGACTTAGTTTGATTACCTCAGAATCAAGAAGATTATATTTCTTCTCAGATATTAAATCATGAAGTTTAATTCTAGTTATTTCAATTTCTTTAACCAGTTTTTTGATTGCAGCTTTATTGTTCAATTATCATACTCCTATTCTATGGTAGATTTATTTAACCTGTTACGCTAATATAAGTTTACAAAAAATATAAGGTAGGTGGTGATATGAAGAAAAAAGGTGGAAAATTTAGTGAATATTAAATATAGTGAAAAAATAAATGGATAGTTATAGATGGAGTAACAGCAGATTGAAAAATCATTAAAAAGACACGTTAATTAATAGAACTAAATTAAAATGTAAAAATAAAGTGCTAGAGCATATAACATGAATCAAGCACATTTTTTTGAAAGATGTTTATTCACTTTATTTTTTACTATAGATAAGGGGAATATTTAGAATTAATCTAAGAAGTTTAGGTAGAAAAGGAATTAAAGAAATTATTGAAGTAGACACACAAATCTCTAGTCTTTTCTTTATGTTTTGAAGGAATTTTAAAATAAATGTAGAAATATATAAGTAAATCTTATATAAGAGGTGGTAGGTAATGATGGGGAGTTTGTTGCTTATATCTAAGGATTTATTATATTCTTTAGATGTTATGAGGTTTATAGAAAATGAAAGAAATCATATAATTAGTGTATTAAAAAAAGTTATAGATGTATCGTTAATAGAATTAGATTAGGAAAGAATAGTTGGATAGAGCTTTGTAATATGAAATATATAATTAACTTAGGGATACTTTAGAGTAAAATCTAGGATCTTTTTTATTTATTTTCCATAATTTCCCAGGCATAAAATAGAAAATAAATCACATAATATAAATGTAAGGTTCGTAAATAGGTTTCGAAAAAATATGTTTTTATTTTATAGGGTCCGTAATGGATTTTTATAAATAAACATATTGCTCGGTTCCATTACGGACCTTACTTTTTTATTTTGTAAGAAATATTGTAAAGGACAATGATAAAATACAGATAAAAGGTAATCAAAAAGTACAGAGTTCTTAATCAAAGAGGGAACACTACCTAAAGAATAAAAAATAATAGGTGGTGTGAATATGAAAGGAGAACTTTGGA
>NZ_VUNQ01000028.1 GCF_009695605.1 Tissierella pigra | reverse complement strand
TCTTTAGGCTACATATCACCAATAAATTATAGAAATAAAATAGCTCTGGGAATAGTAGCATAAGTACATTTAAAGGGTAAATCTTTGTTCGAAATGAATTTGTCTAAAAAAGGGTTGCCTTTCCAATCAAAAAATATTATTTTCAATAATATTAATGCCTATTTCAAGCATTTTAGTACTATTTATTATTACTGAGAAGATTTTTGCCACTACAAATACATATATTGCTTTATTGATTGTTTTAACTATTTCATTATTAATTATAGCCAATATTTTTGTTTTTTATTTATTTGAAAAACAATTGAAGTATGAAAGTGAAAAGCTTAAACTTGAATTTTTCAGGCAGCAGATCAAAGATCAGAAAAAACATTTTGAAGAATTAACTGAAAATCAAAGAAGGATTAGCATAGCAATTCATGATACTAAAAATCAGCTACTAGCAATATTAGGATATATAGAGAATAATGAAAATAAAATAGCCATAAAAAACTTAAAATTATTATGTAAGGATATTGTTGGAGGCCAAGGTTTCATTAATACTGGTAATGTAGCTGTGGATTCATTAATAAATGCAAAGATAAAAAGAATAAATGAATTAGGTATAAATTTAGAGACTTCTATTCTCTTAGAACAAAATACTCAAATAGAAGGAATAGATTTATGCATAATACTAGGTAATCTATTAGACAATGCTATTGAGGCTTGTGAAAAGATACAACTGAAAGATAATAAAAAAATTCAAATTAAAATTATTCAGGTAGAAGAGTATTTATCAATAAAGATAAGTAATTCAATATTTAACAAAGTTAAAATTCATAAAGGCAAAATTCCTACTACAAAAAAAGATAAGCTATTTCATGGATTTGGACTAGAAAGTGTAAAAGAAATGGTAGAAAAGTATAATGGACATATAAATTATGAGCAGAAAGAAAACAATTTTATAGTTAATATATTATTGCAAAATTCCGCAACGAGTCCAATGTTGCAGAAATAATGCCCAGTTTTGCAGAGTATATTGAAAGGAATATAACAAAATGATACTTTAATAGGCAGGAAGAGTAATTGAATTAATTACTTAAATGCCAAATAAAGTATCATTTTTTATACCTTATTTAACTTAGTAGGAAGATTTGTAAAAAAATATGATGAAATTACATTTCAGAGCTAAAAAGGAGATATATTAAATGAAGGACAAATCTTATATGCCTATAGTGGTACTTATAATAACTTATATAATTACTCGTGTTATTTATAAATTAATAGGATTTAGTTATAGTTTTTCTGAAGGAATATTAAATATAAAGCTGTTAATAGACCTAAGTTTATGGATTATAATATCTGTATTGATTAATACCATTTTAAATAAGATATTATTAAAATTTAAGGAGTAATTTAAAAATAATAAAGAAAAATAGTAGAGCTATTGACATTTTATATAACAAGATTGGATTTTAAATAAGATAAATATATGTTTTTAAATGTGTGAGCTGTAATAAGAGGATATTAATTAAATTTTCTATGTAAAAAAAGGAGGACGCTATGTCAAAATATGATGAATTTGATTTAGATGTGAAAAGTATAGGAATGGGTAATGAGTATAGTGTAAATAGTTGGAGTGATGGTTGGAAGTGTAAAGCTTCAGAGGAAATTATAAAGTATATTACAGAAAAGGTAACAGATGCTGCAATTGAAAGTGTGAAACAAGGTTGTGGTTCAGATAATTGTCATGGGCCTAGAACATCTATGCATAGTATAGTTATAAGAGAATATGAATAGTATATTTGTAGGAGAATAAGCGAAAAAAAATTACAGCTTTACACATTTAATTTTATAGATAAGGAGAATAACATGAGTTTGTATACATTAAACGAAATGCAAAAAGATTTAAATGAATTAGGATGGGTTTATTTAAAAGGTAGATCTATGATTTTGGTAGTAGATTTTATATTTTCTTTAATTAGTGCATTATTATCCTCAAGTGGAAGATTATCAGTAATAGAAAGTAGTTATTTTATTAATATTCGTATTAATATATCCTTTTTATGCTTATTTTTAATGCTATTATTTCATTATAGAAAGGAAAATATATTATCTAAAGACATATTTAATATTGAAGGCATAGGATTAATGACCATAATTAAAGCTTTTATTATTAGTTATCCTATTATGATGATAGGAGTTTATATAACTGATCTAATATTTACGCTTCTAGAGTTATTAGGAGTTACATTTGTATTTGACCCTGAAATATTTTCATCAGATAACATTACATCTATAGCAACAATAGTTTCTACTTGTTTAGTAGCCCCTATTTTAGAAGAATCTATATTTAGAGGGATAATATTAAATATTCTTAGAAAGTATGGAGATAAATTTGCAATCATCACTTCAGCATTATTGTTCGCACTTATTCATGGAAATATATTTCAATTTTCTACAGCTTTTACCACGGGGTTATGGTTAGGCTATTTATTTATAAAAACTAAATCTTTAACCTTAACCATATTAATGCATGCCTTATCTAATTCTTTTGCTTTGTCTTATGGAATATTTGAGATACCAGTGATTATTAATATAGCAATTAAAATAGGATTTGGATTAATAGCAATTGCTATATATTTTTATTCAGGCAAGAAGTATAAGTTGGGTAAAAATATCATACTTTTAGAAAAAAATGACCCGATTTTCTGTAGAACTAAGTCTATTGAAAAGAAACAAGAGAAACAATATCAATCAGAAATTCCTTTAGAAATCACTAGTCCATATGAATGTTTTTATGGACAAGTACCTGTTAGATTATCGCTAATGATTGATATTGCCATTATTATAATAGTTACTTCATTTTCTACGAAATAACCGATTTTTTAAAGTTATGGAGGGATTGAATATGTTTGATAAAATATATAATTGTGGAGATTTTTATATGTTGCGAACTCCAATTTTAGATTCGTCAATTTATTTAGGTTTAATGGATATTCTAAGTAAAGAAGACACATTAAATAGAATATCTCTATCCAATTTTAAAAATCATGAAGTGATAAAAGAGTCTTTAGCTATAGCAAGCTTAGATTTATATCATGAAATAAAGAGAACATATGATAAGAACATAAATAAATTGAATCAAAATCTAAGTAATTCTATTATGAAATACTTAATTCGAATGTCAACTAGACCAACACCATATGGAACTTTTTCAGGTGTTACTTGTGGAACATTTTCTGACAATACAAATATTATGTTAGCGTCTTCCAATGAACACATAAAAAGAGCTAGAGCTGATATGATATGGATATATGGAATTGTAAAAGAACTAGAAAAAGATAAGACAATACTTAATAATATTAAAGTAAGATTTAATAATCAATGTTATAGTCATGGTAATCGTATGAAAAATCCATATCGAACCAATTATGGTCAAACATATAATCAAAATGAGAACGATTCCAAATTTGATAAATCTAACATTAGATATACACAATTAGTAAAATTTGTACAAGAGTTTTGTAAAACACTTGTAGGTTACAAAGATTTGTGCAGTTCAATATTAGAAAAATATGATGATGTACCTATTGAAATAGTTGAAAAATTTCTAAGAGGGTTAATTGATAATGAATTTCTAATAACAGAGTTACGACCACCGATTTATTGTAAAGATCCATTAGATTATATTATATCATTGTTGTCTATGATGGATTCTAAAAATAATATATTACATAATCTAAAAATAATTCAATATAAAATAAATAAATTTAATCAAGAAAAGATAGGGAATGATTTACAAATATATCTTGAAATAATTAATCTCATGGAAAGTATGTATAAATCTAATTCATATTTACAGATAGATATGTCGATTGCCTGCATAAATAATTCAATTTCTAGTACTGTAAAGCAAGAGTTAGATAATTTATCGAAAGTTTTGACTATGATAGCTGAAGAATATAATGAACCTTCATATCTAAAACAGTATAGAGAAAAGTTTATGGAAAGATATGGTGTGGATACTGAGGTTTCTTTACTTGAACTTACTGATAATGATATAGGATTGGGTTTTCCTGATGATTATGATTTTAATTATTCGTATATAAGAAGTAATAGATTATTATCTCGTAGAGAAGAAAGGTTTAAAAAACTAATTAATGATAAAATTATAAAAACAATCCAAAAGCAAGATAAACAAATTAATATAACAGATGAAGAACTTAAATATGTCAATGAGGAATTTAAGGTAGATAATCTAAATTTTTCTAAGTCATTTGAATTAAATGTAATAATTACTTCGGAATCTCAAGAGGAAATAGATAAAGGAAATTTTCAACTTAATATTGGACCTAACTATGGATCAGATAAAGCTGGAAACATGTTTAGCAGGTTTAGTGATTTGCTGGAAGAGAAATACATTCAGAAATTAAATAATTTATATGAATCTGAAAAAAAGGATTGTAAGGATGACTACGTCATTGTAGATATACATGAAATGTATAGAAATGGAAGAATAAACAATATATTAAATAATAGTAGCAATCATGATTACCATATTGTATTATCAGCAAATACAAGTTCTCCTGATAGAGAACTAGATATCAGCGATATTTATATAGGGATTGATGAGAATACAAATAGATTTTATGTAAAATCAAAAAAGTTAAATAGCAAATTAAAGGTAATATCTGATAATATGCTAAACACTGCATCATGCAGTAAAATAAATAGATTACTTAGGGAAATATCAAACGCTTATGAAGTACATATAGTGAATAGACTAATAAATATAACAAATAAAGACTATAAATATATTCCTAGGATTGTTTATGGCAAAACAATATTATCAAGTGCAAGATGGACAATCTATAAAGACGACTTTAGAGAAATAGATAACTTGTCTAGATTTAAAATAGAGATACAGGAATTCATAAATAGTTGGGAGATACCAAGATATGTTTATGAAACAAAAAGTGATAATAGATTATTACTAGATTTGAAAAAAGATGTGCATATAGAGTATCTCTATAAGTTATTAAAGAATTCATTTAATCCTATTATTCTTACAGAATTAGAAGGTAACGGTTTTGATAATTTATGGGTGAAAGATAAAAAAAATATGAAATACTTTTCGGAGATTGTTGTACCATTCGTTTTAAGTAAAAAATCAGTGAAAGGGTTGCATCCAAAAGAAAATAGAAATGTATTGGAAACGAAATCCAATATAGGAATAAATAAGAATACAATATCTATTATTGATGATAAGCGATTAATATGTCCTGGAGATAATAATTGGATTTATTTTAAATTATATGGTACGAGGACAAGGATAAATGAATTAATAGGGATTTATCTAAATGAATTTTTAGAACCCTTATTGGAAAGTGGCTCTATAGATAAATATTTCTTTATTAGATATGCTGATCCTGAGCAACATATTAGATTAAGAATAAATGGGTCATCTGATATTAGCATATTTCAACTACTTCCACAAATTATAAAATGGATTAAAGATATGCAAAGAGATGGCTTGGTATCTAGATTTACCATTGATACTTATGAGAGAGAGTTGGAGAGATATGGTGGAGTGGAATTAATAACTTATGCTGAAGAAGTATTTTTTAGAGACAGCATGTTAGTTTCAAGAATATTAGGATTAAAAGAGAGAAAAAACTTTAATATAGAAGACGATATTCTAGGAATCATAGGAATTATGACGTTAATAGATAAATTTATTGATGATGTAGAAATGGAGGAAAACTTTTTATCAAGAGTTATTCAAAAAAATGAGTATAGGGATCAATTTGTAAAGGAAAGAAATAAATATATTGATACTGTAAATTCTATATTAGATTGGCAGGAGAGTAATGATTTAATTGAAATGAATGTATTAAGAGATCTTTTGATTTTAAGAAATGATAGTATTTTGAAGTATAGGAAAATGATTAATGAGGTTGATGATCTTGGCAACTTAACTAATACAAAAGCAAATATTCTTTTAACTGTTATTCATATGTTTTGTAATAGATTTATGGGGGATCGAAACTGGGAAAGAAAAATTCTAGCATTAACTCGACATAGCTTATATGCTATAAATGCCAAGAAAAGAAATATGAAAAAGTTGGTGGGAGGATAAAATGAACATAAAGCAATTAGTTATTAAAGAAAGTTGTTTTGAACTAAACGATAGCCAGCTAAAAAAGATTGATAAAATATTGAATAGATATTTTGATGATTTATTAACATCTGTTAATAAATCAGTTATAAATCCCTTAGAATTGAATGAATATATAATGACAATTGCGGAAGCTTTTCCGTTGTTTGAGGATAAAAATAAATGGTTGGAAATATCTTATATTATTATGAATGATATAAAAAGAGAGCTAATAAATCCTACTATTAACAAATCAATATCTTTATTTGGTGGACTTTGTGATACAGGATTTGCTACGTACTTGCTAAATAAGAATACTGGACATTATGGTAAATTTTTAGATAGTATAAATAAATTAATTTTTAATTATATAAAGCAGTATTTAGATTACTGTAATTCTAACTTTAACGAACTAACAATGCAACATTATGATATAATATCTGGTTTAGCAGGAATGGGATACTATATGTTATTAATTCATAAAAATGAACAAGAAAATGAATTACTTCATGATGTAATGCGATATTTGATAAAATTATCAGGTAAGCATTTAGTAGAAAAAGAAATGATACCTAATTGGCATATTAAATCAAGAAATCAAATTAGAAATGATGAAAAACTAAAGTTTCCAAAAGGAAACTTTAATTTCGGATTAGCTCATGGAATTGCAGGTCCCATGGTTACACTTTCAAAAGCTTATAGTCAAGGAGAAATTCTAGAGGGGCATGGAGAAGCAATTGAAAGTTTTATAGAGGAATATAAAAACTATTCCATTACATCCCAAGATGGAAGTATATTTTGGCCAACTCAACTAAGTTTTGAAGATTATATAGCTGGAGTGGCCAATGACGAACTCAGACCAAGAATCGCAAGCTGGTGCTATGGGAATATTGGTATCTCAAGATCTCTATATGTGGCATCAAAGAATATAGGTGATGAAAAAATGATGAAGTTTTCATTTGAAAATATAGAGAAGATAGCTTTAATGAATATATTGGATTATAATCTGGAGTCGCCAATACTTTGTCATGGGTATGCAGGGTTACTATCTATACTAAATTTAACTTATAAAGAGACTAAAAATGATAATATTAAGAATGGTATGTATAAGATAATAGATGAATTACTTAGCCTATACGTGGAAGAATCACGATTTGGTTTTAAAAATAAGGAAACTTTATATGAAGACGGAAAGATTGTTAAGAGAGCTACTGAAAATAATAGCTTTATGGAAGGGACATCAGGAATTGTATTGTCATTAATTTCAATAGTTAAAGATAAAACAGATTTTGAAAATCATTTAATAATAAAATAAATTGAAAAGAGGTTAATATAATGAAAAAGGTATTTGCTTTTACAGCTTCAAATTCAAGGAATTCGATTACCTTCCATTTATTAAATGAGATATTGAAGAATATGCAAATTTTAGACGCTAATATAGTTTACGATATATATCACAGTGGATTTATAGATTTAAAACCATGCCTAGGATGTGGACGGTGTTTTAGACAAGGAAAATGTCCTTTGGATAAATTAGATGATATGAGAATTCTTAAAGAAAAAATGTTAGATGCTGATATTATTATATTTGCGTCACCTGTTTATGCTCATAATGTATCAGGAACAATGAAGAATTTTATAGATAGAATATCATATTGGCTTCATTTATTACGTTTAAGTGGTAAACTTGGTGTAGTTTTTATTTCAACTAGTAATAATGGGTCTGAGTATGCTGAATCATACTTAGTAAAGATGTTAACCTATTTAGGGACAAACGTTATTGGTAAATATAGATATGAAACTATTAATAAAAATGCTAGAGAGATAGAGTTTGTTGAGTCAGTATCTAGTAGATTAATTGAATCAATTAAAATAAATAAAGGAAAATCAAACCAGGCATTAGAGAAGATATTTAACTCATTTAAATCTACGTATTCCTCTGTTGATAGAGACATATTAGAAGAGTCAGAAAATAGTGAAATAAGATACTGGGTAGATACTGGGTTGATTTCTTATAATAGCTTACAGGAATACATATCAGAACTGTAATCACCCAAATATGAAAAAATAATTAACAGAAAAGAGTACTAGTTTCATAAGTATTGACCAAAGGAGGAAACCATGAATCAAGAAATGTATTCATTTAATTTAAAAGATGCAATAAAATCCTTCAAATCATTTCCAAAGGTATTTAAACTATTATGGAGCGTTAGAAAACTTCATCTAATATTAATTAGCATGTTTTATATAATAAATGGTATGCTTCCTGCAGTTTCCATACTTGCCACACAATCCCTTTTAAATGCCATACAAACAAGTAGAGACAAGGAGTTTATCTATGTATTGTATCCATTAATAGTATATTTAGGTTTAAATTCATTTGGATATATAATTTTACAATTAAACTCATATCTACAAAGTATATTTAGAATAGATTTAAATTATAAAATGAGTGTAATGATACTAGATAAGGCAAAAACTCTTAGCCTAAGTGACTTTGAAAACTCAGAAGTCTATGACAAACTAAGAAGAGCACAAAATGAAGCCATAGAAAGACCCTATGCAGTATTTTCCATAGTGCTAAGTCTAATAAGCCAATTTTTAGGGCTTATATCATCCTTAGCTATACTATTATATTGGAAACCTTGGGTAATACTTCTAGTAGTAATTATTCCAATTATATCAACAATTTATATGGCTAAAATGGGACATTTACAATATAAAATAGAGTATGGAAGATCACAAGAAAGAAGAAAATCTTGGTATCTTAATTATCTAATGACCAATGATATAGCATTTAAAGAAATAAATATATATAGATTAGGAGATTATCTTATTGAAGGATATAAGAAACTAAATAAAAAGTTTATTAAACAAGATAAAAAAATAATCAAAAAGAGAACATTAGCATCATTTATATTTGAGATATTAGATCAAATAGTGGGAGGATTTATACTATACCTAATAGTGAAATCTGCTTATATAGGAGAAATCCTATTAGGAAATACAGTTGCGTACATAAGAAGTCTTTCAAATATAAAAGGAAATATGGAAGGTTTACTAAGCTCAATATCAGCAATGTACCAAAACAATCTATATATAAAACAACTATTTGACTTTCTAGAAATGCCAGTAAAAGAAGAACTATCAATATCAGATAGTATACAAATAGAAGAAATAAACACAATAGAACTCATGGATGTTAGTTTTAAATACCCTAATAGACGGGAATATGCCTTAAGGAATATAAGTTTTAAAATAAGAAAAGGAGAAACAATTTCTTTAGTAGGAGAAAATGGTTCAGGAAAATCCACATTGATAAAGCTAATATCAGGATTTTATCATGATTATGAGGGAGAAATATTAATTAACGGAGTATCAATAAAGAAAATAAATAAGGAAGATTTAGGCAGTAAAGTAGGGATTATATTTCAAGATTTTAATAGATATGAATTAACCTGTAGAGAAAATATAGGATTAGGAAATATAGATTTAATAGATAATGATATAAAACTACAAGAGGCAATAGATAAGGCTTATGCAAGAGAGATGGTTAGTAATTTGCCAAAAGGAATAGATACACAGCTAGGAGTATGGTTTGATGAAGGAGTTCAATTATCAGGAGGACAATGGCAAAGAATAGCATTATCTCGAGCATTTCTAAGAAATGCAGATTGTTACATATTAGATGAACCAAGTGCATCCTTAGATCCAGTATCAGAACATGAGATATTTCGAAGAACTTCCGATTTAGCAAAAGATAAGATAAGTATATTTATATCCCATAGATTATATAACCTAAGAAAGATCTCATCTAAGGTACTTGTATTAAAAGAAGGTAAATTAATAGAAGAAGGAACACATGAAGAATTAATGAATTTAAATAAGCATTATAGATACCTTTATGATTTACAAAATGCCATTGATTTAGTAGATGATATTGAATCCATTGCATAGAAAATTAAATTTACTTATGATATTGCGAAGTTATTCAAGTTCTAATTATAAAATACTATGATAGAAGAAATAAGAAATGATTTGAGGTTTAGACTAAATAAAGATTTGCAGTGAAATCTCATAAAGACAAGAATATCATAGTGATTTTTATAATGACCAGGTAATTTGAATGTATAGATAGGGCTAATACTCTTTAAATTGTTTTTAAATGTGTAGGGTATGATAGGGGGTACTAATCAATAAAATTTATAAGATAAAAAGGAGGATACTATGTCAAAATATGATGATTTTGATCTAGATGTAAAAAGTCTTGGAGTAGATAATACTTATAAGCAAATAGATTTACCATGTATATCTGCTTCTGCTTCAGTTACTTGTGAGATATTTAAAAGCATAATTGAAAGATGTGTATCAGATAATTGTTCAGTAGGGCCTTGTACATCTATGAATAGCATAATTGTAAGAGAATAAAAAAATAAAGTTAAATTAAACCCACAGCCCTACACTTTTAATTTTACAATAGCTTTATCTAGTTTAGATATTACCTTAGCAAGTTTGACATTATATTTACTTTATATCATAATATATCATCTTTGCAAGGAGTAATGAATTAAATGTATTTATCACCATTATATTTGAGAATTTAAGGAGGGGATAGAATGAATAGATATGATGATTTTGATCTAGATTTACAAAATATTAAGATTGAAATTAATAATTCTAATAAAATTGCAACTATGCTGTGTACAGCAAGTACATGTTCATGCATATCATGTGGTATATTATCCTGATTGCGTCCTGTTAGGTTATATTATAGATTTATGTTCCCCAAGATTTAGATTGTGAACTTAAATTACAAATAGTCAATAATAGGTATATAATTATTTAATCCAAATTAACGGTGAAAGAGAGATCAAATATAGAAACTTACAGCTTCACACATTTAATTTTATAAATAAAGGAGAATAACATGAGTTTATATTCATTAAACGAAATGGAAAAAGATTTAAATGAACTGGGGTGGGTTTATTTAAAAGGTAGATCTATGATTTTGGTAGTAGGTTTTATGTTTTCTTTAATTAGTGCATTATTATCCTCAAGTGGAAGATTAGCAGTAGTAGAAAATAGTTATTTTATAAACATTCGTAGCAAAATATCATTTCTGAGTTTGCCTTTAATACTATTATTTCATTATAGAAAGGAAAATATATTATCTAAAGACATATTTAATATTGAAAGTATAGGGCTAATGACTATACTTAAAGCTTTTATTATTAGTTATCCTATTATGATGATGGGGGCTTATATATCTAAGATAATATTTACGCTTCTAGAGTCATTAGGAGTTACATTTGTATTTGAACCTGAAAAGTTTTCATCAGATAACATGACATCTATAGCAACAATAATTTCTACTTGTTTAGTAGCCCCTATTTTAGAAGAATGTACATTTAGAGGAATAATACTAAATATTCTTAGAAAATATGGAGATAAATTTGCAATCATTACTTCAGCATTATTGTTTGCACTTATCCATGGAAATATATTTCAATTTTCCACAGCTTTTACAATGGGACTATGGTTAGGCTATTTATTTATAAAAACTAAATCTTTAACCTTAACCATATTAATGCATGGATTATCTAATTCTTTAGCTTTATCTTATGGAATATTTGAGATACCAGTAACTATTAATAGAACAATCGAAATAGGATTTTTATTAATAGCAATTGTAATATATTTTTATTCAGGCAAGAAGTATAAGTTAAGTAAAAATGTCACACTTTTGGAAAAAAGTGGCACGATTTTTTGCAGAGATAAATTTATTGCAAAGAAACAAGAGAAACAATATCAATCAGAAATTCCTTTAGAAATCACTAGTCCATATGAATGTTTTTATGGACAAACACCCATTATATTATCGCTGATGATTGATATTGCCATTATTATAGTAGTTACTTCACTTTCTATGAAATAACTAATTTTTTAAGCATTATAGATACCTTTGTGATCTACAAAATACTTTTGATGCAACAAATGATATTTAGCTAACTCTTAAAATATAAAAAAGTTACTTTAAAATTAAAGTAACTTTTTTATATTGAGTTCATCGAAAAAGTAAAATATTTTTAAGAAAATCCTAAATTCAAAAAGGATTTTCTTTTTTTATGTCGTATATAGTATATGAGGTGATATATTATGATGACAAGAGGCAAAAGAAAGAATCAACAATTTGAATTGGAATTAGTAATGTTAGAACAGTTAGTAAAACCAGATCATGACTTAAGAAAAATAGATAAACACATTAACTTTGACTTTATCTATGACTTAGTTGAGCCATATTATGCAGAAGATAGAGGTAGACCATCAATTGACCCTGTAGTATTGTTTAAAATGTCACTTATTCAAGCACTTGATGGCATCCGTTCCGAAGAAAAGCTAGTAGATGCAATACATCATAATATGGCTTACCGTTGGTTCTTAGGATATGGATTAACTGAATCCATACCAGACCATTCAACCATAAGCCATAATAGAGCAGTAAGATTCAAAGATTCAACAATATACGAAGATATATTTAACGAAATAGTACTAATGGCTATAGACCACGGATTTGTAGAGGGAAAAATTGTATATACCGATTCGACACATGTAAAGGCTAATGCTAGTAACTCAAAGTTTGAAAATGTAACAGAAGAACGTGTAATAGAAGAAGATGAGTCGTTACTAATGTTAATAAACGATAAGCGAATTAGTAAAGGTCAGAAAGCCTTAAAGCCAGCAGATTCTAAAATAGAAGTTCATTCAAGAAAAGTAAGTAAGACCGATCCTGATAGTGGATATATGCATCGAGACAGAAAACCAATAGGATTTTATCATTTGGTTCATGGCACAGTTGATAGCTCAAATAATATACTACTAAGTGCACACGTAACACCAGGCAATGTTCATGATAGCACAGTATATATAGATAACCTAGAGGACATGTTTAAAAAACTAGATTTAGCTCCAAAGTATGCAGGTGCAGATGCAGGATATTTTAATCTAGATATAATAGAAGAACTAAGTACTAAAGGAATAACACCAGTAATTGGACCAAGAAAATATGCAGGAAAAAAAGGTAAAAAATCAAAGTATTGGTTTGAATACTACCCAGAAGAAGATATATATCGTTGCTTTGAAGGAGAAGAATTAAAATATAAAACTACAACACGACAAGGTTATGTGGAGTATGAAAGTGATAAAAACATTTGTAATAAATGTCCTAAACGCGATAAATGTTTATACGAAAGTAATACCACAGGAGAAATTTCCTCAGAGCAAACAAGGATAATTAGACGACATATCAAAGAACATTATGCCGATGAAGTTCGCTCTTTCATGAAGACAGAAAAGGGCAAAAATCTTTATCAACGAAGGAAAGAAACCGTTGAAAGGGCATTTGCAGATTTAAAAGAATTGATGGGTATGAGATATGCACATTATCGTGGGTCACATGCAGTAAAAGCTCAAGTCCTAGTGACAGGGGCTGCTTATAATGTCAAAAAGATTGCAAGACTGCTGGACAAGCAGGAAAAGGAATAGTGATAATACCAGAAAAGCCATTAAATATAGGGTAACTTCAATTAAAATTTAATAAATTTAATTATATAAGGAGAAAAAAGCCTAATTTCTTACTTTTCTTAAGAAATTAAGGCTTTTTTCGATAGTCTCAATATAAAAAAGTTACTTTAAAATTAAAGTAACTTTTTTATATTCTGATTCCTTCAAAATTTGATAAAATATTTACTATATCTATGATATATTTAAAGATATGGTAGAGATGAAGGTCAAAGTAGTAATTATTCTTTTATTTATTAAAAGATACTATTGTAAGAATACTTATCAATATAAATAAGGAATTTTTTTGATAAAGCTAGAATTGAAAAAGACAGGATTTGACTACAAAAAAGACAAGCTGTTTCACGGATTTGGTTTGGAGAATATAAATAAAATAGTAGATAAATATAACGGGTATATGAATTATGAACAAGTTGAAAATACATTTATAGTTAAAGTATTGTTACAGAATTCCTTAACTAGTCCTATATCATAAATAAAATTTATGATAAAATACTTATAAGATTTAAATTTAAATACTAGGAGATGAAAAAAATGAATCCAAAATATTACTCATTTAATTCACCCATAGGAAAACTAACAGTATATTTTATTGAAGAAGGAGTTATAGGTCTTTCCTTTGCAGAAGAAGGGGACAATTTGAAATATATGAAAAGATACTACGGTACTCCTGTAGAGGTAGATAAAAATGATTATAATTATCATGATGAAATAATTAAGTATCTAGAAGGAAGTCTAAAGGAATTTACTATACCTTTTTTATTTAAAGGAACTCCTTTTCAAGAAAAAGTATGGAAAGAGCTAATAAATATTCCCTATGGTGAAACTAGAACTTATAAAGAAATGGCTGAAATAGTAGGATGTCCAAAGGGACCTAGAGCTGTAGGAAGTGTATTAAATAAAAATCCTGTGGCTATAATTGTACCTTGCCATAGAGTAGTTGGTACTAATGGAAAGTTAGTAGGATTTGCAGGTGGAATAGATTTAAAAGAAAAATTATTGAATCTAGAAAAGAATAACATTATATAATTAACTTGAATATCCTAATATAAAAACAGAAGGGAGAATGATTATGGATTATCCTATTGTTTTTATACCAGGACTTTTTGGCTCCATGGGCGATGATGTAATAAATGGAACTGGAGATTTTTCCTTTGGATTTGCAGAGAAAATCTATAGACCATTTATTGGAATACTAAACTCTATGGGTTATGAAGAAAATAAAAACTTATATATATCCTATTATGATTGGAAAAAACCTGTATTGGAAATAGTAGAAAGGTATTTGATTCCCACTATTGAGGAAGCCAAAAGAAAATCAGGAATGGATAAGGTAATTCTTATAGGGCATAGTTTAGGTGGATTAGTGGGAAGAGCCTATATGTGCTATATATATCCTTTAACTATAGATAAACTAATTATGATAGGTACTCCAAATTTAGGTTCTGTAAATGCCTATTATTTTTGGAGTGGAGGGAAATTGCCTTATTCTAAAGTAGAAGATAATATTTTATATAATGCAGTGAAATTTGGGTTTATATTATACTATAGTTTGTTTCATAGGGTAAACTATATAGAAGGTTTAAGAAAAATATTTCCAGTGGTACAGGATTTACTTCCAAGTTATAAATATGGAGACTATTTATTATTTAAAGATAAAGAAGTTATGAAGACGGTCTCTGTCGAGGATATGATTGTTAGTAATCCATTTTTAAATGGACTGGAAAATATTATAATGGATAAAAATAAAACGTTCATTGTAAGTGGTACAGGAGTAGCTACAAATAATGAGTTTATAGTAAACATAAATAAAAGAAAGAAAGTATTATGGTCAGATGGAAAGCCTATAGATACAATTAAAACAAGTTATGGAGATGGCACAGTAACTACAACTAGTACATTGGGATATTTAGGTGGGAATCATATAGTATTAGAAGGAAATCATACAAATATCTTATATAAATCCAAGAATTATTTGGAAGATATATTAGGAAAAGTATCTTCAATGGAAGAAATAACTGAGGAACAAGTAGAAAAGGTATATTTTATTATAGCTGACAACTGTAATGCCATAAATATTCAAACTTCAGAGTCCAATCAAGTGTCTAGTAAATCAATAAACATTGTTGATGATAAAATTCAAGCTATAAAACTGTCCCCTAATAGATTTATGATAATGATTGCAGGAGATAAGGATTTAAGTTTTAAAATCAATATAGATTCATATATAAAATCTAAGGCTGAAATTCATATGTTTATTGTTGATAATAATGGTATTAATATGGAAAGGGACTACTTGAAGTATATAATGTAATATGATATTATTTTTTTACAATGTAATAGCTTTATAGGTGTTTCATACATTATTATGAAACTTAATAGGGAAAGTGGTGAAATGCCACTACAGCCCCCGCTACTGTAAATGGGTACGAAACCAAAATAGCCACTGGGAAACTGGGAAGGCATTGGAACTAGGATGAACCATAAGTCAGGATACCTGCCTATATTTAAGCCTCGGAGGGAGGGATGAGATATAAAAAACTTATCCTTAATAAAGGCTTAAGTTTTTTTGTTTTCAAAGAGGCAAGTTATTGTAGATAATAAAAAACAGGAGGAAGAAAATGAGAAGAATTAAAGGGTTAGCATTATTATTATCATTGTTATTAGTATTTTCAATAGTTGGCTGTACTTCTAAGGAAAAACCAAATGAAGAATTGTCATTAGAAGATATAGATTCACAGGGTAGTGAAGTAGATGAAGAGATAGTATCTTTTCCAGTAGAAATAGAAGATAGCTTTGGAAACAAAGTAACTATAGAAAAAGAACCTACTAAAATAGTATCTTTAGCACCAAATAATACAGAAGTGTTATTTGCTTTAGGATTGGGAGATAAAGTAATAGGAGTAACATCTTATTGTGATTACCCAGAAGAAGCTAAGACTAAGGAAGTTGTAGGAGATTTTAGTGGAAATAATTTGGAAAAAATAGTGGAGTTAAACCCAGATTTAGTTTTAATTTATGGTGCTGGAAATGAAGAAGATAATAAGATACTAAAAGAGGCAGGAATAAAAGTTCTTGGATTTATGCCTGAAACTATAGATGCTGTAATGAAGGATATAGAAACAGTAGGAAAGGCTACGGGAAAAGATAAAGAAGCATCTGAATTTATAAAATCTATGAATAATAAGAAGAATGAAATACTAGATAAGGTAAAAGATCAAGAAAAAATTAAAGTATTTTATGAAATATGGCATGATCCATTAATGACAGCGGGTAAAGGTTCATATATAGATGAGTTAATTACTTTATCTGGAGGAGAGAATATAGCACAAGATGCAGATGGTGCATATCCACAATATGATTTAGAACAATTAGTTGAAAGAAATCCAGAAGTTTATTTAACATCAGCAGATACTGAAGATAAAACTGTTGAATCTATAAAATCTAGACCAGGTTATGAAAATATATCAGCCATAGAAAATGATAGAATCCATATCTTTGAAGGAAATGAATCAAATATCATGTCTCGACCTGGGCCAAGAATAATTGAAGCATTGGAGTTAGTGGCAAAATCCATTCATCCAGAATTATTTAAATAAAGTTGGGGTTTAGATGAAAAAAGACATAAGTAAGACAAGATATAGTTTGATTATAGTTATATTAATATTGATCCTAACATTTGCCATAGCTTTTTTTTCCGTAATAGGTACTGCAAATATTGGTGTAATAGATACATTTAGAATTGTTATTTCAAAGATACCTATTATAGAAAGATGTATAGATATTTCAGATATTTCTAAGTCACATGAAACTATAATTTGGTCCATAAGACTTCCTAGAGTATTGTTAGGAGCTTTAGTTGGTGCTAGTCTATCTATGACAGGTGCTGCTTTCCAAGGAATATTTAAAAATCCAATGGCTGATCCTTATGTAATAGGAATTTCATCAGGGGCTGCACTTGGTGCTTCCATAGCAATAATACTTGGAATAAATATATCCTTTATGAATTTATCAACTATATCTATATTTGCATTTATTGGGGCCTTATCTGCAGTTTTTACAGTATATAATATAGCAAGAATAAAAAACAAAGTTCCTGTAACTACTTTACTTTTAGCAGGTATTGCCATAGGTCAGTTTTTAACTGCAATAATGTCTTTTTTAATGGTTATTTATAGTAAAGATATGGCAAAGATAATATACTGGACCATGGGAAGTTTGGCGGGAAAAGGGTGGACACCTTTAATAAGTATAACTATTCCTGTAGTTATATCAATGACGGGTATCGGCTTTTTTGCAAGAGACTTAAATATTATGCTAATAGGAGAAGAATCGGCCCAAAGTCTAGGGATAGATGTGGAGAGAACGAAGGTATATATACTTATACTAGGAAGTTTCTTGGTTTCCATGGTAGTATCTGTATCAGGGATCATAGGATTTGTAGGACTTATTATACCTCATATAGTGAGAATAGTATTGGGGCCAGATAATAGAATATTACTTCCATCATCGGCTTTAGTAGGAGCTATATTTATGATATTTGCAGATACCATAGCTCGTACAATAATTTCCCCAGTAGAAATTCCAGTTGGAATAATAACTGCTTTATTTGGAGGTCCATTTTTTCTATATTTGCTGCGAAAGAGTAAGAAATAGTGAGGTGTTGCTATGTATACTTTAGAAGTTAAAGATTTAAGCTTTAGTTATGGAAAGAAAGCAGTATTAAAGAACATATCTCTTAATATAGAAAAAGGAAACTTTATAAGCATAATAGGTCCTAATGGTTCTGGGAAATCCACTCTTTTAAAAAATCTTAATAATTTATATAAACCTGATAATGGAAGCATATTTTTAGATGGACTAAATATAAAGAAAGTAAAACCTAGGGAATTGGCCATGAAAATAGCTTTAGTGCCTCAAAATACTGTTATTGATTATGACTTTACAGTGGAAGATATAGTTCTTATGGGAAGACATCCTTATAAGGGAAGATTTCAAAAGGAAGATGAAAGCGATTATAGGATTGTAAATGAAGCAATGGAAATGACTAATACCCTTTATTTAAAGGATAGGATAATTACAGAGATTTCAGGTGGGGAAAGACAAAGGGTTATAATAGCCAAGGCTCTAGCCCAAAATCCTTCTATTATACTATTAGATGAACCTACTTCTCATTTAGATATAAATCATCAAATAGAAATACTAAATCTATTGAGAAAATTAAATCAAGAAAAAGGTACAACTATAGTGGTAGTAATCCATGATATAAATCTGGCATCAAGGTATTCTGATGAGATTATTCTGATAAAGGATGGTCAAATAAAAGCTACAGGTAGTCCTCAAAAGGTTATAACGAAGGAAAATATTGAATTTGCATATAATATTAACGTTGAAATAGACATGAATAAGTATTCAAATAGTTTATATTTAACACCAATTAATGAGTGAAGATTAAATATAAAAAAACAAACTAGTTTAAACTAGTTTGTTTTTTTATATTTAATTTTTTTATTTGTTATGTTATATTAAATAATTGAGGAGTGATAAAAATGAAATATAAATTAGTTGCAATAGATATGGATGGAACACTTTTAAATAACAATAATGAAGTTTCTGAAAGGACAAGGAAAGCTATAGACAAAGCCAAAGAAAAAGGCGTTCATATTGTTATATCTACAGGAAGGGTTCTCAAATCAGCTTTATACTATGGGAAGTCATTAAATTTAAAAGCCCCAATAATTGCATGTAATGGTGCCATTATTGCAGATGAATCAGATAATATTATTTATAAAAATTCTATAGATAAAAATTTAATAAAGTCAATAATTGATATTGCAAAAGAGAGAAATATATATTATCATTTCTATGATGAATCTAGATTTTATTCTCATGTTAAAGTTGAAGAAGTATTGAAATTTTATAATGAAGGAAACAAAGAAAATAGTATAGATATAAAAGTATTTGAAAATATAGAAGAAATTATAGAAGATAAAGATTTGAATGTATATAAATTTATATTTATAGATGAAAATAAAGATAATCTACAGAATTTAAGGCGAGAATTGGGTAATATAGATAATATAGGTATATCCAGTTCGTGGGCAAACAATATAGAGGCAATGGGATGTAATGTGTCAAAGGGAGAGGCAGTAAAAGAATTATGTACAAAGCTTAATATTAAACCAGAAGAAGTAATAGCCATAGGTGATAGTGAAAATGATTTACCCATGTTACGTTTTGCAGGTTTAGGAGTTGCCATGGGAAATGGAAATGAAATAATAAAAAAAGAGGCTGATTATATTACAGATACAAATCAGGAAGATGGAGTAGCTAAGGTAATAGAGAAATTCATACTAGAATAGGAGAGTAAACAATATATGTCATTAAATATAGTACTTGTGGAACCTGAAATACCTTCAAATACAGGAAATATCGCTAGAACTTGTGCTTTAACAGGAACGGTACTTCATTTAGTAAGACCTTTAGGTTTTTCAGTAGATGATAAGGCACTTAAAAGAGCTGGACTTGATTATTGGAATCTAGTGGAAATCCATTATTATGATAATTTTTTTGAGTTATTGGAAAAATACCCTTATGGGGATTTTTATTATGCCACAACTAAGGCTAAAAATAACTATACAGAATTTAACTACAATGATAATTCATTTTTTGTTTTTGGTAGGGAAACGAAAGGGTTATCAAAGGAAATATTAGAAGATAATTTTGACAAAGGTATTAGAATACCTATGAAGACAAATATAGCTAGATCTTTAAATTTAGCTAACTCAGTAAATATAGTATTATTCGAAGCTTTAAGGCAATTGAATTTTCCTAATATAGAATAAAGTTAAAAAAAACGATAATAACCACAATAAATGTGGTATTATATATTTAGAATAAATAGGTTAATAAATTTACTTAGGAGGTTAACTTATGGATATAGCTCTGCCAGTACTTGGTGGACTTGGATTGTTTCTTTATGGAATGAATCTAATGGGTACAGGTTTACAAAAAGCAGCAGGTGAAAAATTAAAGAAATTAATTGAAGTTTTAACTAATAATAGACTTATGGGCGTAATTGTAGGAGCACTTGTAACTATGGTTATTCAAAGTAGTTCTGCTACTACAGTTATGGTAATAGGATTTGTAAATGCAGGTCTTATGTCGTTATCTCAAGCTGTTGGTGTTATTATGGGTGCTAATATAGGTACTACAGTGACAGCTCAGCTAATTGCTTTTAATTTAACAGATTATGCACCTTTAGCAGTGGCAATAGGTGTAGGGATTTGGATTGCAACTTCAAAGAAAAAAGCTAAGGATATTGCTGAAATACTTATTGGATTCGGTATTTTATTTATTGGTATGGACATGATGAGTGGTGGTCTAAAGCCATTGGCAGATTTACCAGCTTTTACTAATATTATGATTAGCTTAAATAATCCTGTTCTAGGTATGCTAGTAGGATTAGGACTTACTACTATTGTTCAAAGTAGTAGTGCTTCAATAGGTTTATTACAAGCTTTGGCTAGTCAAGGATTACTAAATATCAACATTGCATTTCCAATTCTTTTTGGAGACAATATAGGTACAACTACTACAGCTATGATTTCATCAGTTGGAGCTAATAAGACAGCAAAACGTGCAGCTATAATACACTTTTTATTTAACTTAATTGGTACAATTATATTTATGACAATTTTAAAAAATCCGATACAAGATTTGGTAACTAAAATATCTCCTAATGATGTTCAAAGGCAAATAGCCAACGCCCATACATTCTTTAACTTAATAAATGTAATTATTCAATTACCTTTTGCTGGATTACTGGTTAAGGCTGCCACAGCTATAGTGCCAGGAGATGTAAAACAGGATGCTCAAGAATCAAAATTCCTTGATTTTAGAATTATAGAAACTCCTTCTATAGCATTAGGACAAGTAAGAAAAGAAATTGCAAGAATGGGTGACTTTGTAGAAGACAACTTAGATAAAGCTAAAAAGATATTTGTAGATAATAAATATAAGGAAATTGACTCTGCTTTAGAACAAGAACAAAAAATAAACAAACTCCAAAGGGAAATTACCGAATACCTAGTTAGGCTTTCTAATGCTCCTATATCTGATGAAGAACATAAACAACTAAATGTACTTTTCAATAATATAAATGATATCGAAAGAGTAGGGGATCATGCTGAGAATATAGTAGAGCTTGCCCAAGAAAAAATGGAAGGTAATATGCAGTTTACAGAGGAAGCTATTGAAGAACTAAATGAAATATTTGGTAAATGTCAAACTGCATTTAAACAATCTATGAATGCTTTTAAAATCAATGGAGAAAAAGAAGCTAGAGAAGTTTTAGTTTTAGAAGATGAAGTAGATGCTTTAGAAACAAAAAATAGAACAAATCATATAGATAGATTGAACAAAGGATTATGTTCTACAGGACCTGGGATAATTTTTCTAGATTGTATAAGTAATTTAGAAAGAATATCAGACCATTGTTCTAATATAGCCTTATATGTATTAGATAACTATAAGAGTAAGCCTAAACATTAATAAAAAAAATTAATAGTTAAAAGGGTTGTATAATTATATTTTATGTATTATAATACTAATTGGATGTGAAAAAAGTATCAAAATAACTGATTTTGCATACCATAACATTAAAGAAAGACATAATTTTAAAATTTAATTGTCTGGATGATTAATGCGGAAGAGACCATATATTATGGCGCCGAAGGAACAAGTTGATGGGTTAGCCGATCCACAATGAAACTCTCAGGCAAAAGGACCGTATTATGACAGAACTCTGGAAAGCGCAAGCACCGAAGGAGCAACCCCAAAATGGGAGAATCTCTCAGGTAAATGAACAGAGTAAGTAGGCCTTATAGACCTATTTATTCTGTTTTTTATTTTTGTATTTCTAGAGAAAGTATAAAAAAATATTGATTTTTTAAATTTGTATGACTATAATTAGGGTAATATGTTAATATGGCGGATAATATTTCTTTTAACCATAAAATTTTAGGGATATTATTAGTGATATTTGGCAAAAATGCAATACTAGACAACTACATAAATATATATTAAGGGAGGAAAACAAATGATTTATGATGTAATAATCATAGGAGCAGGTCCAGCAGGATTAGCAGCAGGTCTTTATTCATCAAGAGCAAGACTTAACACTTTAATCATTGAAAAAGATGGAGATGGAGGACAAATAGCTACTACTGATGAAGTTGCTAACTATCCAGGTTCAATTGAAAATGCAAGTGGACCATCTTTAATTGCAAGAATGGTGGAACAAGTTAATGAATTTGGTGCTAAAAAAGTAAATGATGAAATTAAATCAGTAGAATTAAATGGAGACATTAAAGTTTTAAAAGGTGCAAAAGAAGAATATCAAGCTAAAACAGTTATTATAGCTACAGGCGCTACACCAAAACCAATAGGTTGTCCAGGAGAGAAAGAATTAACAGGTAGAGGAGTTTCATACTGTGCTACATGTGATGCAGCTTTCTTTGAAGACCTAGAAGTATTCGTAGTAGGTGGAGGAGATTCAGCAGTTGAAGAAGCTATGTACTTAACAAAATTTGCTAGAAAAGTTACTATAGTTCATAGAAGAGACGAGCTTAGAGCAGCTAAATCAATCCAAGAGAAAGCATTTAAAAACGAAAAAATGAACTTCATGTGGGATACTACTATTACTGAATTAAAAGGTGATGGTATTCTTGAATCAATGATAGTTAAAAATGTTAAAACTGGTGAAGAAAAAGAAATATTTGCAGATGAAGATGATGGAACATTTGGAGTATTTGTATTCGTAGGATATAACCCAGCTACAAAATTATTTGATGGCATAATTGACATGGAAGATGGGTATATAAAAACTGACGCAGATATGAAGACAAATATACCAGGAGTATTTGCTGCTGGAGATAACAGAGTTAAATCACTTAGACAAGTAGTTACAGCTACAGCAGATGGTGCAATAGCAGCAGTTCAAGCTGAAAAATATATAAATGAGCATTTTGAAGACTAATTTAGATTAAAATTAAATTTAGGAGGTATAATAGAAATGTTAGAACTAAACAAAGATAATTTTGAAGAAGAGGTATTAAAAGCAGAAGGTTATGTTTTAGTTGATTACTGGGGACCAACATGTGAACCATGTAAAGCACTTATGCCACATGTTCATGCTTATGAAGAACAATATGGTGATAAAATTAAATTTACATCATTAGATATTACAAAAGCAAGAAGACTTGCAATTGGACAAAAAGTTATGGGATTACCTGTAATTGCTATTTACAAAGATGGAGAAAGAATAGATGCTGTAGTAGCTGATGATGCTACAAAAGAATCAGTAGAAGAGTTAATTAAAAAATATTATGCTTAATTAACTAAATTGACATTGGTTTTAATTCTGGGCTAAGGCCCAGGGTTGAGATATAGATATTTGCCAAAATAAGAGGAGGTGAATTTTATGCGTCTGGAATTAGGCCATGTGCTAATTAAAGATGTTCAGTTTGGTAATGAAACCAAACTTGAAAACGGGGTGCTAACAGTAAATAAAGATGAATTAATCAACTTGATTAAGGAAGATGAGCACCTTGCATCAGTAGACGTTGAAATTGCAAAACCTGGTGAAAGTGTTAGAATTACACCTGTTAAGGACGTAGTAGAACCAAGAGTTAAGGTTGAAGGTCCAGGAGGAGTTTTCCCAGGAATATTATCAAAGGTTGATGTTGTAGGTTCAGGAAAAACTAATGTATTAAAAGGTTGTGCTGTAATGACAACTGGAAAAATCGTTGGTTTCCAAGAAGGTATAGTAGATATGACAGGACCTGGAGCAGAATATACTCCATTCTCCAAAACTATAAACTTAGTTATGAAATGTGAACCAATAGAAGGATTAAAGCAACACGATCATGAAAAAGCTGTTAGATTTGCTGGATTTAAAGCTGCTGCTTATTTAGCAGAAACAGCAAAAACATTAACTCCAGATACAGTAGAAGTATACGAAGTAGATACATTCTTAAAAGGAATTGAAAAATATCCAAATCTTCCAAAAGTAGGATATGTTCAAATGCTTCAAACTCAAGGATTACTTCATGATACTTATGTATACGGAGTAGATGCTAAGCAAATAGTACCAACTATAATGTACCCAACTGAAATAATGGATGGTGCAATTGTAAGTGGTAATTGTGTATCAGCTTGTGACAAGAATACAACTTACCATCAAATGAATAACCCAGTTATTCATGACCTTTTAGCAGCTCACGGTAAAACAGTAAACTTCGTAGGTGTTATAATCACAAACGAAAACGTTTACCTAGCTGATAAAGAAAGATCATCAAACTGGTCAGCTAAACTTGCTGAATATCTAGGACTTGATGGAGTTATAATTTCACAAGAAGGTTTTGGTAACCCAGATACAGACCTTATTATGAACACTAAGAAAATAGAAGCTAAAGGTATCAAAACTGTAATCATCACTGATGAGTATGCAGGTAGAGATGGTGCCAGCCAATCTCTAGCAGATGCGGATCCTTCAGCTAATGCAGTAGTTACAGGAGGTAATGCTAACGAAATAATCGTATTACCACCAATGGATAGAGTAATTGGTACTTTAGATTATACTGACATCATTGCAGGTGGATTTGATGGAAGTTTAGCTGAAGATGGTACAATTACTGTAGAAATCCAAGCTATTACTGGAGCAACTAATGAAGTAGGCTTCAACAAAATGTCAGCAAGAGGATTTTAATTTAAACATATAAATATATATGTGAAAAATACGAATTATATACTAATGAAGAAGAAATAAAATTAAGAAAGGAAGTGGCGAAATGTCAATATTTAATGAAAACTCAAAAGTTATCATTATCGGGGACAGAGATGGTATACCAGGACCAGCTATGGAAGAATGTATAAAAACCACTCCTGCAGAAGTAGTATTTTCAGCAACAGAATGTTTTGTCTGAACGGCTGCAGGCGCAATGGACTTAGAAAATCAAAAAAGGGTTAAAGATTTAACTGAAAAATACGGTGCAGAAAATATGGTCGTATTAATTGGTGGAGCAGAAGCTGAATCAGCAGGATTAGCAGCTGAAACAGTTACAGCAGGAGACCCTACTTTCGCAGGTCCATTAGCAGGAGTTCCGTTGGGACTTAAAGTTTATCATGCAGTAGAACCAGAATTCAAAGAAGCAGTAGATGCTGATGTATATGATGAGCAAATTGGTATGATGGAAATGGTTCTTGAAGTTGATGAAATCGTTTCAGAAGTAAAAGGTATGAGAGACGAACATACAAAATATTAATATATAATATCCCGATACGCAATACATGAGAGGAGGGAAACAAATGGGGAAAATTAAAGTAGTACACTATATTAACCAGTTTTATGCTGGAATTGGTGGAGAGGAAATGGCAGACCATAGACCAGAAGCAAGAGAAGGTGCTATGGGACCTGGTTTAGCTATTCAAGCAGGATTTAAAGACGAAGCAGAAATCATAGCTACGGTTATATGTGGTGATGGATATTTTGGCGAAAATCTAGAAGATGCAAAAAAAGAAGTACTTGAATTAATTAAACAATATAACCCAGACCTAGTTATAGCTGGACCAGCATTTAATGCAGGTAGATATGGAGTTGCAGCAGGTACAGTTACAGAAGCTGTACAAAATGAACTAGGAATACCAGCTGTAACTGGTATGTATATAGAAAACCCAGGTGCTGATATGTTCAAGAAGTCAGTATATGTTGTTTCTACAAGAAACTCAGCTGCTGGTATGAGAGATGCAGTTAGTAAATTAGTGCCATTAGCACTTAAAGTAGCTAAGGGTGAAGAAATAGGTTCTCCAGAAGAAGAAGGATATTTAGAAAGAGGAATCAGAAAGAATTACTTCACTGATAAGAGAGGTTCTGAAAGAGCAGTTGATATGCTTGTGAAGAAACTTGCAGGAGAAGAATTTGTTACTGAGTTCCCTATGCCAAACTTCGATAGAGTTGATCCAAACCCAGCTATAAAAGATTTATCTAAAGCTACAATAGCAATTGTAACTTCAGGTGGTATAGTTCCACACGGAAACCCTGATCACATTGAGTCATCATCAGCTCAAAAATATGGTAAATATGATATTGAAGGTGTTGATGATCTTAAAGAAGGAGAATGGGAAACAGCGCACGGTGGACATGACCCAGTATATGCTAATATAGATGCAGATAGAGTTATTCCAGTTGACGTTTTACGTGAAATGGAAAAAGAAGGAAAAATTGGTAAACTACACAGATATTACTATTCAACAGTAGGAAATGGTACTGCTGTAGCAAGCTCTAAGAAATTCTCAGAGGAATTCTCTGCAGAAATGAAGAGAGATGGAGTAGACGCAGTTATCTTAACTTCTACGTGAGGCACTTGTACACGTTGCGGTGCAACAATGGTAAAAGAAGTTGAGAGAGCTGGTATTCCAGTAGTTCATATGTGTACAGTAGTTCCAATATCATTAACAGTAGGAGCTAATAGAATAGTTCCAGCTATAGCTATTCCTCATCCATTAGGAGATCCAAAATTAGATCCTAAGGAAGAGAAAGCTCTTAGAAGAAAATTAGTTGAAAGAGCATTAGAAGCTTTAACAACTGAAGTAACAGAACAAACTGTATTTGATGTTAAAAAATAATTAATAAAAATTATAAAAGGGTGATTTCTATCACCCTTTTATAAGCAAAGTACTAAAAAGTAAAATTAAGGTATCTTTGCTTGAATTCACAGAAGACAATTACATACCAAAATTTATGGAGGTGGACATATGAATTATTCAGTAGTAAAAGGAACATCTTATGTTCTAATGCAAGCACCAGATATGATTATTCACAATGGTACAACTCAAACAACAGAGAGATTACTACACCCAGATTCAGAATATTTAAAGGAATTACCAAAGCATATTCGTAAATTTGAAGATGCTGTTAACTATTTACCAAACCAAGTTTACATTGGAAACCATAAGCCAGAAGAGCTTAAAACAATAGAACAACCATGGTATGATAAAGATGTTCAAGATGCAAAAAGAGATGGTAAATTTGGTGAAATAATGCCACAAGATGAATTTATAGGTCTAATTAAAATAGTAGACGTATTTGATCTTGTGTTATTATCAAAAGAATTCACAACAATGGTTAAACCAAAACTAGATGCACATCCACTAATTAAAGATGAATTTGTTGCAAAATTAAAAGATGGTGCAGAAATAGCAGATATTGAAAAATATATTAACGAGCAAGGTGCAGAACCACTATATCATGATGAAAAAGTAGTAGGTTGTGTAAAGAGAGCTCACGATGTAGACGTTAACTTAACAGCTCACGTTATGTTTGAAAACTTAGTTACAAAAGCATCAGGAGTATTAGCTGCATTACATTGTTTAGCTAAAAATGATTTAAATCCTGAAGAAGTTGAATATGTAATTGAGTGTTCAGAAGAAGCTTGTGGAGATATGAACCAAAGAGGTGGCGGTAACTTTGCTAAGGCAGTTGCAGAAATGGCTGGACTTACAAATGCTACAGGTTCAGATTTAAGAGGATTCTGTGCAGCTCCTGCTCATGCTATAGTATCAGCAGCTTCATTAGTTCAAGCAGGAACTTATAAAAAAGTTATGGTTGTTGCAGGTGGATGTACTGCTAAATTAGGTATGAATGGTAAAGACCATGTTAAAAAAGATATGCCTATATTAGAAGACGTTATTGGTGGATTTGCAATGATAGTTGCAGAAAATGATGGCGTAAACCCAGTTCTTAGAACTGACTTAGTTGGTAGACATACTGTAGGTACTGGTTCATCACCACAAGCAGTTGTTACTTCATTAGTTACAGCTCCACTTGATAAAGCAGGATTAAAAGTAACTGATATAGATAAATACTCAGTAGAAATGCAAAACCCAGATGTTACAAAACCAGCGGGAGCAGGAGATGTTCCAGCAGCTAACTATAAAATGATAGCAGCTCTAGGAGTTAAGAGAGGCGAAGTTGAAAGAACTGGTATAGACGCATTTATTCAAAACCATGGTATGGAAGGATGGGCACCAACTCAAGGACATATTCCTTCAGGAGCACCATATGTTGGATTTGCTAGAGAAGAAATGTTAGAAGGTAAAATGAATAGAATGATGATCGTAGGAAAAGGAAGTTTATTCTTAGGTAGAATGACTAACTTATTTGACGGTACATCAATAGTAATGGAAAGAAATACTGGAAAGTTAGATGACAATAAAGGTGTATCAGAAGAGGAAGTTAGAACACTTGTGGCAGAAGCTATGAGAGATTTTGCTTCTCATCTACTTCAAGATTAGAGGTGATAATATGTCAGATAACAATATAAAAGACATGATTGGTAAAGTCTTTAATGATATTGCCGATGCCATGCAAACTGGACAATTTGGCGAAAGAGTTAAAGTAGGTATTACAGTAGCAGGTTCAGAATTAGGAATTGACAATATAGTAAAAGGTGCTGAAATGGCTCAAGCTAGAGATAAGAGCATTGAGGTAGTATTAATAGGACCTAAAGTTGATTCAGCTCTTACTCAACATAACGTTGAAGGTGAAGATGCTCAACATAAGAAAATGGAAGAACTATTAGACAGTGGAGAAATTGGAGCTTGTATTACAATGCACTATAATTTCCCAATAGGGGTTTCTACAGTAGGTAGAGTTGTAACTCCTGGACAAGGTCGTGAAATGTTCTTAGCTACAACTACAGGAACATCATCACCACACAGAGTTGAAGCTATGGTTAAAAATGGTATATATGGTATTATAACTGCTAAAGCTATGGGGATTAAAGACCCAACAGTAGGTATCCTAAATGTTGATGGTGCAAGACAAGTAGAGAGAGCTTTCAAAGACTTAAATAGCAAAGGCTATCCAGTTAATTTTACAGAATCAGGAAGAGCAGATGGTGGTTCAGTAATGAGAGGTAACGACCTTTTAACAGGAACACCAGATATTATGATAACTGATACATTAACAGGTAATCTTTTAATGAAAGTATTCTCATCTTTCTCAACAGGTGGTTCTTATGAAGCACAAGGCTTTGGATATGGCCCAGGAATTGGTGAAGATTACAATAGAACAATTCTGATTCTTTCAAGAGCATCAGGTACTCCAGTAGTGGCTAATGCAATAGCTTATGCAGCGTCTTTAATAAGAGGAAATGTAACTCAGATTGCTAAAGAAGAATTTGAAAAAGCAAATAAAGCAGGGTTAAAAGATATATTAAAAGGTCTTACAAAAGACACTAAAAAGGTAGAGGCTAAAGAAGAAGAAGTTGTAGAAGCTCCACCAGCAGAAACTGTAACAGGAACTATAAACGGTATAGATATTATGGAACTAGAAGATGCTGTTCAAGCACTTTGGAAAGAAGGTATCTATGCTGAATCTGGAATGGGTTGTACAGGACCAATAGTAATGGTAAATGAAGCTAAGTTAAGCGAAGCTATTAAAGCATTAGCAAAAGCTGGCTATGACGTAGGCGAATCCGATCCATGCTAAGATTTAAGGCTCCAAGGAAACTTGGAGCTTTTATATTGAAAAAAAACTGAATATACATTATAATGTTATTGTAAGAAAATTTGCCTAAAGGGGTAATTATATAATATTATTTAAATAATATTATATAAACAATATTATTTAAACAAATAAAAATTTGGGGGTAATGAAAAGTGAAAAGAAAATTATTAGCATTATCATTAGTCTTAGCATTAGTTTTATCCTTTGCACTAACAGGATGTAAGCCAACTGAGAAGGCTCCGACAGATGATAACAATGTAACAAATGAAGATACTAATACACCAGATGACAATGATGCAGAAGCTACAGATATTAAAGTTGGTATGGTTACAGATGAAGGTGGAGTAAATGACCAATCATTTAACCAATCAGCTTGGGAAGGTTTAGAACAAGCACAACAAGAATTAGGAGTTACTGCAAAATATCAAGAATCACATCAAGAGGCAGATTATGCACCTAACTTTGAAACATTATTAGATGCAGGTAATGATTTAATTTGGGGAATCGGATATAAACTAGCAGATGCTGCATTAGCTGCAGCTGAAGCCAATCCAGATACTAAATATGGTATAATTGACTCTGCTTATGGAGATGATACACCAGAAAATATGGTAGGAGTATTATTTAAAGCAGAACAACCATCATTTTTAGTTGGATACATTGCAGGTAGAATGACAGAAACTAATAAAATAGGTTTCGTTGGTGGTATTGAAGGAGAAGTTATTGGTTCATTTGATTATGGATTCCAAGCAGGAGTTCAATATGCAGCAAAAGAATTAGGAAAAGAAATTACTGTTTTATCACAATATGCTGATTCATTCTCAGATGCAGCTAAAGGTAAATCAATAGCTACTAATATGTATCAACAAGGTATGGACGTAGTATTCCATGCAGCAGGTGGAGTAGGCGATGGTGTTATTGAAGCAGCTAAAGAGCAAAACAAATGGGTAATTGGAGTAGATAGAGACCAAAGCGATATGGCTCCAGACAATGTTTTAACTTCAGCTATGAAACGTGTAGATATAGGTGTATACAATATAGTTAAAGCATTAAAAGATGGAAATTTCCCAGGTGGTACTACTGTAACATATGGTTTAGCAGATAATGGTGCTGTAGATATAGCTCCTACATCAGATAAACATGTTCCAGCTGATATATTAACAAAAGTAGAAGAAATCAAACAAGATATTATAAATGGCAAGATAGAAGTTCCAGTTAATCAAGATACTTATGATGTATTTGTAGAAGGTTTAAAATAATAAAAATAAAGCAGCTCAGGCTATAGTCTGAGCTGTTTAACTCTAAATAGGAGGGAAACCTGTTGACCACTGAAAAAATGGATATAAAAGCAATAGAAATGAAGAATATAACTAAAAAATTTGGTGATTTTACTGCTAACGATAATATAGATTTAACAGTCCATAAAGGTGAGATTCATGCCTTATTAGGTGAAAATGGTGCAGGAAAAAGTACTTTAATGAATGTTCTTTACGGACTTTATACACCAACTTCAGGTGATATTTACATAAATAGTAAGAAAGTAAACATTACTAACCCTAATATAGCAATAAAAAATGGTATAGGAATGGTACATCAACATTTTATGCTAGTAGATACTTTTACAGTGGTAGAGAATATTATTTTAGGTATGGAAACCACAAATGGTGCTGTATTAAACATAAAAGAGGCAACTAAAAGAGTAGAAGAAATTTCTAAAAAATATGGTTTACTAGTAGATTGCCATGCAAAAATACAAGATATTTCTGTAGGAATGCAGCAAAGAGTAGAGATACTTAAGGCTTTATATAGAGGTGCTGATATTCTAATATTAGACGAGCCAACAGCAGTTCTTACACCTCAAGAAATTGATGAATTGATTAATATAATTCATTCCTTAGCAGATCAAGGTAAAACTATAATTATAATTACCCATAAATTGAAAGAAATCAAGGCAGTTGCTGATTACTGTACAATCATTAGAAGAGGTAAAAAAATTGATACAGTAAAAGTTGAAGATGTAAACGAAGAAAATTTAGCAGAAATGATGGTAGGTAGGGAAGTAAGTTTTGTTACAGATAAAAAGCCTATAAATAGAGGTAAAAAGATATTAAATATAAATAATGTTCTTATAAAAGATAATAGAAAATTAAATGCAGTAAATGGATTATCCTTAGAGCTTCATTCAGGAGAGATACTAGGAATTGCTGGAGTAGATGGAAATGGGCAATCTGAACTAATAGAAGGTATTACGGGACTTAGACATATTGAGTCTGGAAATGTAATCCTTGATGGAAAAGATATAACAAATAAAACTCCTTTTGAAATAATAAACTCTGGTTTAAGTAATATTCCAGAAGACAGGCAAAAAAGAGGTTTAGTATTAGACTTTACAATTGCAGAAAATATGATATTGGAAAATTACCATAAAGAACCTTTTTCTAAAAAAGGTAGGTTAAATCATAAATCTATAGAAGATTTTTCAAAGAAATTAATAGAAAAATTTGATGTAAGACCAAATAATCCAAGCCAAAAAGTAGGTGCATTATCTGGTGGTAATCAGCAGAAAGTAATTATAGCCAGGGAAGTAACAAACAATCCAGAAGTGTTAATTGCTGCTCAACCAACGAGAGGACTAGATGTTGGAGCTATTGAATATGTTCATAGATATTTAATAGAACAAAGGGATAATGGAAAAGCAGTACTTCTTATTTCCTTTGAACTTGATGAAGTAATAAATCTTTCTGATAGAATAGCAGTTATTTATGAAGGACAAATAGTAGATATAATAGATGCTAAAGATGCAGATGAAAGAAAACTAGGTCTTCTTATGGCTGGAGGAGGTGTAAATAATGAAAAAAAATAACAAATTTATAGTAACCTTATTCTCAATATTTTTAGGACTAGTAGTGGGAGCTATAATCTTATTTATATCAGGATATAATCCAATAGAGGCTTACCAAGTAATGTTTATGGGCATATTTGGTAGTCCAAAATATATTTCTTATACAATAGTTAGATCTACCCCTATAATAATAACTGGTATATCAGTGGCATTTGCTTTTAAAACAGGATTATTTAATATAGGAGCAGAGGGACAATTTATAATAGGTTCAATATTTGCAATGATAGCAGGATATTTATTTAAATTACCTCCAGTAATTCATGGTTTAGTGGCTATTCTAGTAGGAGCACTGGCAGCAGGTATATGGGCAGGAATAGTTGGAGTACTAAAATCTAAATTTGGGATAAATGAGGTAATTTCATCTATAATGTTAAACTGGATAGCTTTATATATGAATAATTATTTTTTAACATTTCCACTTCTAAGAAGACCGAATTCAGATGCTTCATTTAAAGTATTAGATACAGCAAAAATAAACTTTTTAGGACAATGGAAGGTATCAGAGGCAGGAAAAGCATTTTTGAAGGATAATAAATTTTTAAGAGAATTATTGAACCCACCAGTAAATTATGGTTTTTTAATAGCCATATTATTAGCCATACTAGTATGGTACATACTAAAGCATACTACATTAGGCTACCAACTAAAAGCTGTTGGATATAATAAAGATGCTGCTGAATACGGTGGGATAAATATTAAGAAAAATATAGTAGTATCTATGATGATTGCAGGTGCAATATCTGGGATTGCAGGTGCTACACAGGTTCTAGGAGTAGAACATCAAATAGGAATTCTTGCTGCATCTCAAGGATATGGATTTAATGGCATGGCAGTATCTTTAATTGCAGGAAATAATCCTTTAGCCACTATACCAGCAGGATTATTATTTGGTGGATTGACTTATGGTGGTGGAAAACTTAATTCTTTAATTGGAGCACCGTCAGAAGTAATAAATATAGCCATAGGTTCCATAGTATTCTTTGTGGCTATGCCAAAACTATTTGAAATGTTTGGTAAAATCTTTACTAGAAGAAAAAGAGGTGAAAATCTTGATTAGTATAATCAATAATCTAGGAATTATAATAGGAATATCTTTAATGTATTCAGCACCTCTTATATATACTGCCCTAGGTGGAGTTATATCTGAAAATGCAGGTGTAGTTAATATAGGTCTTGAAGGTATGATGACTATAGGTGCCTTAGTAGGTGCAACAGTAGGTTATTATTCAGGAAACCCTTGGTTGGCATTTTTAGCAGCAGGTATTGCAGGAGGAATTATGGCTATACTCCATGGTATCGCGTCTATTACCTTTACTGCTGACCAAATAGTATCTGGTATAGCAATTAACTTTATAGGACCTGGACTAGCTTTATTCCTTTCAAGATTGTTTTTTGAAGGAGCAACAATGACTAAACCTATTCCATTAGATAATAAAATGCCACAGCCATTTAAAAATATTTTACCAGAAGTTACACAGGTAGAAACCATAAAAGATGCTATGATAAACTTCTTTAGAAATGCAATTTTTAATCAATATAT
The DNA here is from genome assembly GCF_009695605.1 of Tissierella pigra. Taxonomy (GTDB): domain Bacteria; phylum Bacillota; class Clostridia; order Tissierellales; family Tissierellaceae; genus Tissierella; species Tissierella pigra. The sequence continues at coordinate 9,378 of NZ_VUNQ01000028.1, read as the reverse complement.
AACGGTTTTTATTGCTTTTATATTAGTATTTATAGTATGGTTTGTATTATATAAGACAAAACTAGGTCTTAGAATCCGATCTGTAGGAGAACATCCAAGAGCAGCAGATACATTAGGTATAAATGTATATAGAATCAAATATATAGCAGTTATTTTATCAGGCGTATTTGCAGGATTTGGTGGTGCTGCAATGAGTATAGCAGTAGTAGCAAACTACAGAGCAACATTAATATCTGGTCAAGGATTTATAGCTTTAGCGGCTATGATATTTGGTAAATGGAAACCTCAAGGGGCTATGTGGGCTTGTTTATTATTTGGTGCAGCTCAAGGTATTGCAATTTATCTTGGAGGTACAGCAATTAAAGTGCCATCAACTTTACTAGCCATGACCCCTTATGTAATTACATTATTGGCATTGATATTTGTAGTTGGAGAAGGAAATGGACCTAAAGCTAATGGACTTCCTTATGAAAAAAATCAAGGTTAAATAAATTATATATTTCAAAAAAGACTTCTTTAAATGATTTTATGGAAGTCTTTTTTTATTTTGTACTTTGTTAATATTCTGATATAATATAATTAAATACAATTTTATTTAGGAAGGTTGAATTTTATGAGACTTAGCTATGATTTAATCCTTGAACAATCTCAAAAGTTAATAATGACTCCAGAATTAAGACAAGCTATAGAATTATTACAATTTAATAGCTTGGAATTAAAAGAATATATTACCAACGAATTAGAAGAGAACCCTATGCTTGAATCAGCAGGTGCCAATGAAGAATTTGAAAACCTAGATAAGTATAAAGATGATAATGATATTGACTGGAAAGAGTACCTAGAAAAGTATGATGATATTAGTTATAGAGCCCAAGTAGATAAAAATGTAAAGGAATATAATTATGAATCCTTTATAAGCCATGGACCTACATTAAGGGAACATTTACTATCACAACTAAGCCTTATTTCCCTGGAAAATAAAGAATATAAAATAGGGGAAAACATTATATATAATATTGATGAAAACGGATATTTAAGTACTTCCATAGAAGATATTGCAAAATTTATGAAATCAAATATAGAAGAGGCAAAAATATTATTAGATATTATACAAGCCTTTGATCCAGTAGGAGTAGGAGCTAGGGATTTGAAAGAATGTTTATTAATTCAATTAAGAGATAGAAAAGATGTTCATCCCTGTACTCAAACAATAATTGAAGATTATTTAGAGGACATAGGATATAATAGGGTACAGAAAATTTCAAAGGAGTTAGGTCTTGAACTTGTAGAAGTGCAAGACATCTGTGATTACATAAAAAACTTAGAGCCTAAGCCAGGTAGGACATTTAGGGGAGAAAGTGGGGATGCAAGATATATAACTCCAGATGCTGAAATCAAACTTGTAGATGGAGAATTTGTTGTTATAATAAATGATTCTACAGGTCCTAAACTTAATATCAATAATTATTATAAGGAACTTATGAAATCAGAAGGAGATAAAGATACGATAGACTTTCTTAATGAAAAGTTTAATTCAGCAATGTGGGTAATTAGAAGTATAGAACAAAGAAGATCAACTATTAGAAAAGTAATTGAGTCTATATTAAAGTTTCAAATGGATTTTTTTATAGAAGGAGAAAAATCCCTAAAGTCTCTTACATTAAAGGATGTAGCAGAAGACATAGAAATGCACGAATCTACCATATCTAGAGCTACAAATGGAAAATATGTGCAAACTCCTAGAGGATTGTTTGAGCTAAAATATTTTTTTTCATCTGGAATATTAAGTGAAGAAGGAGAACTATCATCTACTAGTATAAAGGTTACATTAAAGGAAATTATAGATAATGAAAACAACAAAAAACCTTATAGTGATCAAAAAATAGCTGAGTTATTAAAGGAAAAAGGAATAAATATTTCAAGAAGAACTGTTGCAAAATATAGAGACGAATTAAATATACCTTCCTCAACAATAAGGAAAAGATATTAAATGAATATATTATTTAATATTGCATAATATATAAATGTATTATATACTAGAAGTGGTAGAATTTTTATTCTACCATTTCTTTAAAGATACTGGGACTAAAAATGCACTACTGGGACTAAAAATGACCAAGTAGGATAATACTTCCAATTAAGAGGTGAATTATATGGAAATGCTAGAATTATTAAAAAAGATAACTCCAGAAATAGTCGATATAATTGAAAAAAGATATCTTATTTTAAGGGCTATTTCCTATAATCAACCTATAGGAAGAAGAGCCTTGTCTACAGAATTAGGTTTTAAAGAACGAACTGTAAGAGACGAAGTAGGAATACTTAAAAATCAAGGGTTGTTAAGCATTGATTTAATGGGTATGTATATAACCCATGAGGGGAAAAATGTGTTATCAAATCTACATTCAATATATGGCAATCTAAAAGGTATTCCTAAAATGGAAGAAAGATTAAAAGAAGTTTTAAAAATAAGAAAAATAATCATATCACCAGGTAATTTGTCAGAAAACAGCATGGTTCTAAAGGATATGGGTAAAATTACAAATAGGTTGTTAAAAGAATCTTTGTTGGCTAAAGAGGTAATAGGTATTACTGGAGGAAGTACTATGGCAGCAGTAGCTGATGAAGTTACTTCTGATAACAAAATAAGAGATGTAATAGTAATACCAGCTAGGGGAGGATTGGGACGTGAGGTAGAGACTCAATCAAATTCCATAGCAGCAAAACTAGGTCAGAAATTAGGAGGTTCCTATAGGTTATTATATGTACCAGATGGGCTGGAAGAAAAAGCTTTAGAACTTATGTTAAAAAATGAAGAAGTTAAAGAGTCTATGGAGCTAATTGATAATATGAATACCCTTGTATTTGGAATTGGTAGGGCAGATACTATGGCAAAGAGAAGAAATTTATCTGAAGAAAAAATAGACGCATTAATTAAAGCTGGTGCAGTAGCTGAAGCTCTTGGACATTATTTTGATATTAAAGGAAATGAAGTTTGGGAATTTAAAACCATAGGATTATCCCTTGGAAAATTTAAGGCTTTAAATAACCTTATTGGAGTAGCAGGTGGAGAAGAAAAAGCTGAATCAATAATTGCAGTATCTACATTAAATCAAAATATGACTTTGATAACAGATGAATCTGCTGCAAAAAAGATATTGGATATAGTAAGTAATGCTACATAGTAGCCAAAATATATAAATAAAAAAATATAATAAATAGGAGGAAGAGTTATGTCAATGAAAGTTGGATTAAGTGGATTTGGTAGAATAGGTAGAGACGTATTAAGAGCTTATGCAGAAAATGGTGTAGATGAATTTGAAATAGTAGCAATAAATGCTTCAGGAAGTTTAAATGATTTAGCACATCTATTTAAGTATGATACTATGTATGGTAAATTCAATGGTACACTAGAAGTAGTTGAAGATGGATTTATTATTAATGGAAAAAAGGTTAAAGTAGTGGCTCATAGAGATCCATTAGAAATACCTTGGAAAGACCTTGGTGTTGAATTAGTAATAGACTCTACAGGAGCATTTAGAGATAGAGATGGTCTATCTAAACATATAAAAGCAGGTGCAAAAAAGGTTATCATAACTGCCCCAGCTAAGGATGAAGACATTACCATAGTACTTGGAGTAAATGAAGACAAATATGATCCAGCTAATCATCATATTATTTCAAATGCTTCATGTACAACAAACTGTTTAGCACCAGTGGCTAAAGTTATACTTGAGAAATTTGGCATTAAAAAAGGTCTAATGACTACAATCCATGCTTATACAAATGATCAACAAATTCTAGATAAAAGACATAAAGATCTTAGACGTGCAAGAACAGCGGCACAAAATATTGTTCCAACAACAACAGGAGCTGCTAAGGCAGTAGCTTTAGTACTTCCAGAATTAAAAGGAAAACTTAATGGTTTCTCAGTAAGAGTACCAGTTCCTACAGTTTCTATGGTAGATGTAGTGTTTGAAGTGGAAAATAAAGCTACAGCAGAAGAAATAAATCAAGCATTAAAAGAAGCCAGTGAAGGAGAATTGAAAGGAATACTAGGTTACTCTGATGAACCATTAGTATCATCAGACTATATAGCTGATCCTCGTTCATCAATTGTAGATGGATTATCAACTATGGCTATAGATAATATGGTTAAAGTAGTTTCTTGGTATGATAATGAGTGGGGATATTCAGAAAGAGTAGTAGACCTTGCAAAATTAGTAGCAACTAAATAGGCTTACGCCAATTATGAATGTTGAATTTTAAATTGTGAATTAAAACAACTAACAATTTGATACTGAGTATCAGATTGTTAGTTGTTTCATAAATATTGGTGAAGAGGTGTTAATATGTTAAATAAAAAATCGTTAAAGGATTTTAATTTTGCAGGAAAAAGAGTATTAGTTAGATGTGATTTTAATGTTCCAATGGACGAAAATGGAAATATTACAGATGATATAAGAATTACATCATCATTACCTACTATAAATTATTTAATAGAACAAGGGGCTAAGGTAATATTAATGTCACATCTAGGTAGACCAAAAGGTGAAGCGAATAAAAAATATACATTAGAAGCAGTTGCCAATAGACTTAAAGAATTATTAAATAAAGAAGTAATATTTGCAGATGATGATAACGTAGTGTCTAATGCTGTAAAAAAACAAGTAGAGGCTATGGAAGACGGAGATGTTTTATTACTTCAAAATACTAGATTCAGAAAAGAAGAAGAAAAAAATGAAGAAAATTTTGCTAAAGATTTAGCATCCTTGGGAGAGATATATATAAATGATGCTTTCGGTACTTCCCATAGAGGTCATGCATCTAATGTAGGGGTGTCTACATATTTACCATCTGCTGTGGGATTTTTAGTAGAGAAAGAAATATCTATTATGGGTAAAGCCTTAGAATCACCAGATAGACCTTTTGTAGCAATACTTGGTGGTGCAAAGGTATCTGATAAAATAGGAGTAATAGAGAATCTTATAAATAAAGTAGATGCCATAATAGTTGGTGGTGGCATGGCTTATACCTTCCTAAAAGCACAGGGATATGAAATAGGAAAATCCTTACTTGAAGAAGATAAAATTGATTTAGCAAAGAATTTATTAAAAAAAGCAGAAGATAATAATGTAAAGTTAATGTTGCCAGTAGATGTAGTAGCTGCAAAGGAATTTAAAAATGATACTGAATTTAAAACAGTTAAAATAGAAGAGATTCCAGAAGATATGATGGGATTAGATATAGGTGAAGAATCCATAAAATTATTTTCAGCTGCAATTAAAGAAGCAAAAACTGTAATCTGGAATGGACCAATGGGAGTATTTGAAATGGATAATTTCAAAAAAGGTACAGATGCCGTAGCAAAAGCTATGTCAGAAACAGAAGGTATAACCATAGTAGGTGGAGGAGATTCTGCATCAGCAGTTGAAAAATCAGGCTTCGCTGAAAAAATGACTCATATTTCAACAGGTGGAGGAGCATCACTAGAGTTACTTGAAGGAAAGATTTTACCTGGAATTGATGCAATAAGTGAAAAACAGTGAATAGTTATTAGTTGTTAACTAAAGAAATGGAGGAGATATAATGCGAACTCCTATAATCGCAGGAAATTGGAAAATGAACAATACAATTAAAGAAGCCTTGGAGTTAATAGAAGAAATCAAGTCCTATGAATTAAATAAAGATGTGGAAGCTATAGTTTGTGTACCTTTCACATGTCTTTCTGATGTTAAAAAATCATTGGAGAACACAGAAATCAAACTGGGTGCACAAAATATACATTGGGAAGAAAATGGAGCTTTTACAGGTGAGATTTCTCCTAAAATGTTAAATGAGATGGGAGTTGATTATGTAATAATAGGTCACTCTGAAAGACGTCAATATTTCAATGAAACAGATGAAACTGTAAACAAAAAAATAAAATCTTCTCTAAATCATGGTCTTAAACCAATAGTTTGTGTAGGAGAGACATTAGATGAAAGAGAATCTGGTATAGAGAATGATATAGTAAAAAAGCAAATAAACAAAGCTTTTGAAGGTATAGAAGAAAAGGATTTAGACAATATAGTAATTGCCTATGAGCCAATATGGGCAATAGGTACAGGAAAAACAGCATCTGCAAGTGATGCAAATAATATGCTAGGATTCATAAGGGAAACTATTGGACAAAAATATGGAGAAAAGAAAGATCATATTAGAATACAATACGGTGGAAGTGTAAAGCCTAGCAATATAAAGGAATTAATGGATAAAGAAGAAATAGATGGTGCCTTAGTTGGTGGAGCTAGTTTAGTGGCTAAGGATTTTGTAGATTTAATAAATTTTTAATTGGAGGATAATATGAATAAATCGCCAGTTATGTTAATAATACTAGATGGTTTTGGTGTGGGAAAGACATACGAAGGAAATGCAGTAAAACTGTCTAAAACTCCTAATATAGATAAATTATTTGAACAATATCCTAATACTACTTTGGATGCCTCTGGTTTCGCGGTAGGTCTTCCAGAGGGTCAAATGGGAAATTCAGAAGTCGGACATTTAAATATAGGCTCAGGTCGTATAATATATCAGGATTTAACTAAGATAACTAAATCTATAGAAGACGGAGATTTTTTTAATAAAAATGAGTTTTTAGAAGCCATAGAAAATGCTAAAAAGAATAATTCTAAAATTCATCTAATGGGTTTAGTATCATCAGGTGGAGTTCATAGCCATAATAGTCATTTATATGGATTGTTGGAATTAATGAAGAATCATGATTTCTACAATGTTTACATACATGGAATATTAGATGGAAGAGACGTACCACCAACATCAGGTAAAGAAGATATAAAGGAATTAATAGAAAAGATTGATGAAATAGGTGTAGGGCATATTGCTACAATATCTGGCAGGTATTATGCTATGGATAGAGATAAAAGATGGGATAGAATTAAATTAGCTTATGATGCTTTTACTTTAGGTAAAGGCAAAGAAAGTGAGAATCCTTTAATAGCAATAGAAAACTCTTATAACGAAGGAGTAACAGATGAGTTTATCATACCTACTGTTATTAAAGAAGAAGGTAAGCCTGTAGGAACTATAGATAGTGGCGACTCTATTATATTCTTTAATTTTAGACCAGATAGAGCTAGACAAATTACAAGAGCCTTTGTAGATAAAGATTTTGATGGTTTTGAAAGGGAGAAAATAGTGGATACTTTCTATGTAACTATGACGGAATATGATAGGACTATAGAAAATGTTCATGTAGTATATACTGATGAATCTCCTATAAATACATTGGGAGAATATATAAGTAATAAAGGATTAACACAATTGAGAATTGCTGAAACTGAAAAATATGCTCATGTGACATTTTTCTTCAATGGTGGAATAGAAGAACCTTATGAAAATGAAGACAGAGCACTTATTCCATCACCAAAAGTGGCAACTTATGATCTTCAGCCAGAAATGAGTGCTATGGAGGTAAAGGATGAGGTACTAAATAGGCTCAGTATGGATAAATACGATTTAATTATATTAAACTTTGCAAATCCAGATATGGTAGGTCATACAGGAATAGTATCAGCTACAGTAAAAGCTATAGAAACTGTAGATACTTGTTTAGGTGAAATAATAGAACTTCTAATTAAAAAAGGTGGTAAAGCACTAATTACAGCAGACCATGGAAATGCAGAGATGTTGATAAACGAAGCTGATGGTAGCCCTATAACATCTCATACAAATAATAAGGTGCCATTGATTCTAGTGGGAGCAGGAGATGTAAAGTTACAAGAAGGAATATTAGCGGATTTAGCACCAACAATACTAGAACTTATGGATTTAGAAAAACCAAAAGAAATGACAGGGAAATCATTAACTATTTGCTAAATAAAAAGGAGGAATTGTTTTGAGTATAATAACAGATGTATATGCAAGAGAAGTATTGGATTCTAGAGGAAACCCTACAGTAGAAGTAGAAGTATTAACAGAAACTGGGTCTTTCGGTAGAGCATTGGTTCCATCTGGAGCATCTACAGGAGCTTTTGAAGCTGTAGAATTAAGAGATGGAGATAAAGAAAGATTTCTAGGCAAAGGTGTTATTAAAGCAGTAGAAAATGTTAATAATATAATAGCAGAAGAAATAATAGGTTTAGATGTGTTTGAACAAACGGCAATAGATAAATTGATGATTCGCTTAGATAATACACATAATAAAGGGAAACTAGGGGCTAATGCAATTCTAGGGGTATCCTTAGCAGTAGCAAGGGCAGCAGCAGATGAATTAGGTATGCCATTATATCAATATGTTGGTGGAGTAAATGCTAAAACTTTACCAGTTCCTATGATGAATATTTTAAATGGTGGAGAACATGCTGATAATAATGTGGATATTCAAGAATTTATGGTAATGCCCGTGGGAGCAAAGAGTTTTAAAGAAGCTCTTAGAATGGGAGCTGAAATATTCCATAACTTAAAATCAGTTTTAAAATCTAAAGGATTAAATACTGCTGTAGGAGATGAGGGAGGATTTGCACCAAACTTATCTAGTAATGAAGAAGCTTTAAAAACCATAGTAGAAGCAATAGAAAAAGCTGGATATAAACCAGGAGAAGAAATAATGCTTGCATTAGATGTGGCTGCTACAGAAATGTATGATACAGATAAAAAAGTATACAATTTAGCAGGAGAAGGAAGAGTTCTCACAGTAAATGAAATGATTGATTACTATGAAGAATTAGTAAATAAATATCCTATTATATCTATTGAAGATGGATTAGCAGAAGATGATTGGGATGGCTGGAAACTATTAACTGAAAGACTAGGAAATAAGATTCAGTTAGTAGGAGATGATTTATTTGTTACAAATACTGAAAGATTATCTAAAGGAATAGAATTGGGAATTTCAAATTCAGTATTGGTTAAATTAAATCAAATTGGTACTTTAACTGAAACCTTAGATACTATAGAAATGGCTAAGACTCATGGTTATACTGCTGTAATTTCTCATAGATCAGGAGAAACTGAAGATACTACTATTGCAGATTTGGCTGTTGCAATGAATGCAGGACAAATAAAAACTGGTGCTCCATCAAGAACTGATAGAGTAGCAAAATATAATCAATTACTTAGAATAGAAGATATGCTAGGAGAAGAAGCGGTATACAAAGGAATTAAAACTTTTTATAATCTAAAAAAATAATATTTAAACATAAGAAGATTTCATTGTATTTAATGAAATCTTTTTTTATTTTATAGAAATTGGTAGTGTAAAATAATCTGTGCTTTTGCGAAATAAAATTCTCTTTTCTGGCAAGAATCAAAATATGATTTAAACCAGAAAGGAGAATTTTTTATGTCAACATTACCAAAAGAAATTTTAAGAAATAT